>NZ_CP034072.1:3092726-3392726 GCF_003855255.1 Mycolicibacterium nivoides
CGTTCCAGCCGCGGCTTGGCGTCGGCGCGCACTGCCCGTCGTTCTTCGTTGGAATCCGTGTTGTAGAGGAAGCATCCGTCGGGGGCTTCCTTGACGACGGTCAGGGCGGCGTTGTACAGCCGGTCGGCATCCTCGGGACGTCCGGACCGCACGGCCAGATCGGCCAGCGATTCCCGCACGAGTTCGAGATTGATCCGTACCGGGCAGGAATCGTCGCCGTCGAAGCGTTCCAGCGCATCACTGAACCGTGTTTCGGCGTCGTTGAGTTTGCCTTCCAGGACAAGCAGATCGCCTTCGGCGAAGGCGATGTTGCCGGGTTCGATCACCCCGAACGTTTTCAGCTTGTCGACGTCGAGGCGCAACGCCTCGATGTCGTGCTTGTCGAACGAGTCCACGGCCGAATTGCCGACCATCACCACAGAGATCAGCCCGGCGACCACCAGCGCCAGTAGCGCGGCGACCGGCGCGGTGTAGAGGAAGAGGCGACGCCGCAGCCGCAGCCGCCGCTGCGACGGGTTGAACCACGCCACCGTGCGGTGACGGGCGATCTGCAGCAGGTGGCGCAGGAACGGGAGGATCTGGTTCGGCTTTTGACGCAACATCATTGGGCCACCACGTCCTCTGCGGTGAGGTCGCTGCGGGACAACCGGTTACGCCGGACCTCGCGGACCATCAGCACCGCCTCGATCGACAGCAGTACCGCGCTGATCAACGCGAACACCCAATACCACTCGGTGCGCCCGACCAGCGGATCCTCACCACTACTGACCTCGCCGCCGTCGACCATGCCGCCCGAGGCGACCGGCGGCAGCACCGGCACGATCTCTTGGCCGGCCTCACGGTGAAAGTATTTGACGCCCAGGCTTTTCGCGATCTCCTGCAAGCGGGCTTCGTCGAGTCCGGACCGGATGATCGCGCCGGTGGCCGGGTCGCCGAGATAGTTCTTGCGCCCGTTGGCGTAACTCTGCGGAATCGGCCCTCCGGCCGGGGTGCCGTATCCCAGCACGGCCCCGCCCTTGAAGAGATCCTCGGAGATGTCGAACGCGCCCGGCTTAGCCTGGTCGCCTTTGGCTCCGTCGCCGAAATAGAACACGATGCTCTTCGACTCGGGGTAGGCCTTCTTCGCCGCTTCGAGTTGTTCGCGCAGCAGATCATTCGCCGCTACCGGGTCGATGAAATTGTAGGAGTCATACGGCGTCAGGGAGTAGGCCGACAGGTTCTTGGCGTAGGCCTTGAAGCTGTCGGTGTCGGGCGAGAGGGGCCAGTTGACCTTCGCCTTGGTGGCGAACCCGATCATGCCGAACCGGGCCGTTCGGTACTTCTCCATCAGTGCGGCGATATCGGCGCGGATGCCCTCCATGCGCGCTTGCCCGTTGCCGTAATCGGGTATCCGCGAGGTCACCGACCGGTCGACGACGAAGAACACGTTGATGTCGGAGACCGCCGCCCCGGCGGCCGACGCCTTGCGGTCGCCGTCATCGGCGGCACCGGGCCGAAACGCCGCCAGCACCAGCAGCAGGGCGGCGAATGTCAGTCCGAGCCAGCGCAATACGACGGGCCGGTAGCGGCCCGGGCTCGTACGCATCAGCAGTTGATAGAGGGTGAACACCCGAACGGCCACGATCAGGAAGGCCAGGATCGCGAGCAGGTAGACGGGCAGGACCGGGGCGAAGTTCATCGGCGCAACACCCCCAGCCCGACCGACAGCGCCAGGGCCGCCACGACCGCGATCGCCAGGGGGATCGTCGGGATGTCGAAGTATCGCTTCGAGTCCTGATTGACCCCGAGGTACATCGGGACCGGCGGATCCTGGTCGATCTTGTCGAGGGCGCCGTTGAGGATGTCGTTGGCGCCGTCGGAGGATCCGGTACCGGCCGGGTTGTAGAGGGAAAACCGGCCTTTGGTGGCCTCGGTCAGGGCGCGCAGGGAATCGTTGCCGGCCTGACTGATCTGGTCGACGTCGGCCCGCGATACCGCGTTGATCTGGATCCCTTGACGCTGTGCCATGGCCAGCACCTGAGACTGGTCATAGAGGGAGGGCCGCTTTTCGCCGTCAGCGCGGAACTTGCTGTAGCCGAGGTAGACGAGCTGGCGGCGGTGAGAACCGCTGCTGGGCCCGAATCCCGAAAGGCACATGGCGAGAGTGTCTTCGAGGCTCGGCGCGTAGTCGGCGTACTTGATCGGCCGGGCGAACGCCTCGAGTCCGGCGGACAGTTCGAGTTTCTGCTCCACCGGCACCTTCTGGTGGGTGTCGAGTTTCTGCTGAATCCCGGCCAGGCCGGCGAAGTAACGCATCCGTTGCTCGGCATAGGCACTGTCGCGGGTGATCGGCAGCGCCCGCAGGTTCTGGGAGGTGATCCCGAACGAGGTATTGGTGGCGCCCTTGGCCTTCTCGGCCCAGTAGTTCAGGAAATCGGCGGTGGTCGGGTCGTTGACGGGCTGCCCGACACACAACATGATGTCGCGGGGGTACGCCGCGTCGTAGCCGTCGTTGGCCGAGGCGAGTTTGGCGGGCCGGGCCGCGGCGACGATGGCGCCAAGGAAGGCGATGGCCACCATCGATCCCACGACAGCCATCGAGATCAGGTAGATGCGTTGCACCCGAGCGAACTCGGGCAGCCGCGTCAGGCGGCTGACGTTGGCCAGCGGACGCATCCGCCGTTGCGCCTTGGCCACTGGCAGCCGCCAGGCGATGAGCACGGCAATGGCAAGGCCCAGCACACCGACGATGAGCAGCCAGCTCCATCTCAGGTCCATGCGTGGATCAACTCCTCGGCCGAGCGTCCCAAAGCCAGTACGTCAGCGCGGGATTCGGGGTTGAACTGGGCGTCGTGCAGGACCGTCAGCAGCGGGACGGCATCGGACAGCTCACCCTGGGCGAGGTGGTCGGTCAGCAGGTTCTTCGCGTACACCCCGGTGCGCAGGTACAGGAAGCTGCGCAGGGTGTGGTTGTAGGCGGTGGCGGCGCCTTCCCGCGACAGCTCACGTCGGCCGTAGCGCGCGGTGGTCTCTTCGATCGCCCGGGTGAACCGGCGCCGGGTCAGCTGGGCATGCCAGTCACGCAGGACGGGGATGGACCGCAACCGCTGCGGCGGCAGCGTCCAGATCACCACGCCGGCGCACCAGGCGACCAGCGCGACGAGGATCACCGCGGCCAGCACCAGCCACCAACCCGACGGGGCCAGCGGTCCGCCGATGAACCTCAGCAGGTCATCACCGGGCATTGCTGTACACCTCCGTCAGATGCGTGATCCGGTTCCGGACTTCGGCACTGCCGCCGATCCGGACGAAAGGCACTGCCATCCTTTCGAAGAACCGGTCGAGCTCGGCCATCCGCTGTTGTTCAGCGCGGCGATAGGCGTCGACCACGGACTGACCCAACGTGGTACCGTCGGGGATGAACCGCCCGGTTCCCACGTCGTACCCGTCCATCTCCCCTTGGTCGGCGCCGACAGCCGGCATGTCCGAGATCGCCACCCACAGCAGCTCGTGGCGCCCGGCCAGCCGCTTGACGGCTTCCTCAAGTTCGGCGGAGATCTCGGGCTCGTCGGCGATGACGACCGTCAACAGCCGCGACCGGTGGCTGTGCGCCACGTAGTTCAGCTGGGTGATGATGCGGCTTTCCCCGACGTCACCGACGCCGTGGGCCGCGAACTGCTCGAGCATCCCCTCAATGTGGTTCTCCCCCTTGCGGCTTCGCACCGCGGCGCTGCCGCGGGCATCCCCGTAGACCATGCCGAGCTCATCGGAACGGCTCATGCTGATCATCCCGATCACACCGGCCACCACACCGGCGATGTCGCGCTTGAACTCACCGCTGGGCGCCAGCGCCGACATGTTCCTGCCCGTGTCGCACACCAGCAGGATCTTGTGGTGCTTCTCGGTGACGAACTTGGTGACCAGCGTGTCGTTGGAACGCGCCGAGGCCTTCCAGTTGATGTCGCGGATGTCGTCGCCGGGCACGTACGGACGCAGATCGTCGAACTCCAGCGTGCGGGTGTGCAGCAACGCGTGCTTACCGCCTTGCAGCATGCTGCGGCTGACGTTGCCGAAGAACTGCCGCGAACGGTTGAGGTGCCTGCCCATCGCCGGACTATCCGGGGACCGGGACCGCTTGCAGCACCTGATCGATCACGGACTCCGGGGTGACCTTGGCGCTGACTGCCTCGAATCCCAGGATGAGTCGGTGTCGCAACACCCGATAGGCCACCTTGTGGATATCCGGCGGCAGAACGTGATTGCGGCCGGCGATCAGCGCAGCGGCGCGCGCCGCGTTGACGAAGGCGATCGTGGCGCGCGGGCTGGCACCGTACTCGATGACGCGGGCCACCTCGGGGCGCAGGAACTGCTGCGGCTCGCGGGTGACGTGGACGAGCCGGCTGACGTACTGCATCAACACCGGGTCCATGTGCACGTTGCGAGTCGTGACCTGCAGCCGCCGAATGGTTCCCAGGTCGACGACCGGACGCGGTACACCCGTGCGGTCGTACACCCCGCGGTCTCTGCGCTGCAGCACTTCGACCTCTTCCTCGGGGGTCGGGTAGCGCAGCACCTCTTTGAGCATGAACCGGTCGGTCTGGGCTTCCGACAGCGGATAGGTGCCCTCCTGGTCGACGGGGTTCTGCGTGGCGATCACCAGGAACGGCTCGGGCAGCGCGTATGTCGTTCCCGCGATGGTGGTTTGACGTTCCTCCATCGCTTCGAGCATGGCGCTCTGCGATTTGGAGCTGGAGCGGTTGATCTCGTCGAGCAGCACGATGTTGGCGTGTACGGGACCCAGCTGAGTCTTGAACTCCCCCGTGGTCACGTCGTAGATCTGGGTGCCCAGGATGTCGCTGGGCAGCAGGTCCGGCGTGCACTGGATCCGCTGGAAAGTGCCGGCGATCGCGTCCGAGAGGGTGCGCGCTGCTGTGGTTTTCGCCAGCCCCGGCACGCTTTCGAGCAGGATGTGTCCGCCGCCGAGCAGGCCGATCAGCAGTGTCTCGCGCAGTTGCTCCTGCCCGACCACCTTGGCGCCGAAGGCATAGCCGATCTCGCGCACCGCCTGCAGGGCGAGTTGCAGTTCCTGGTTACCGGGCTGGACCCGGTTGGTCAGTGTCGTCCGTTCCCCCGCATCCACGCCGGGCTGTTGAAGCTCCAATTTTCAGTAACCCTTCTCGTAGGTGTAGGTCGGGGGATTCTTGGTGAGATCGACGTAGCCGCCCATGCTGACCCGCACGGTCTCGTCGTTGATGTTGAACATCGGCTCGGTGGACTGCGCCGACAACTTCATGTCGACGGCACCGCTGACCTCTGCGTGACCACTGAGCCCCTCGCCGAAGACTTGCGTCGGCATCCGCAGCGTCACCTTGTCGGTGTTGGTCGGTGCGGTCCAACGGGCGGTGCCGTCGGTCAGGCCGTAGGCGGCGCGGGTGGCGTCCATGGGGCAGTTGGGCGGTGCCAGAGAAGTCGATTTGGCGCACTCGGTCATGGCGTCCAGGATCGCCTTGTCGGCCGCTTCCTTACCCTCGTCGCTGACTTCGAGCTCGTAGTCGGCGTTCTCTTCGGGTTGCTTGTAGGAGGCGCCGGACTGCAGGTAGGAATCCCGGCGGTATTTCAGGGTGATGTTCGGGTTCGAGGTGCTCACCTCGATCGCGCCGGGAAAGAGGTAGGCGATGCCGGACGACGGCAGCTGCTTGCCGAAAATGCTGAACGAATCCAGCAGCGCTGTCGACCCTTTGGCTTTCTCTTTCTCGAAATTCAGTGCGTAGGTCGGGTATTCGACCTTGTAGGTACCGTCGCCAGCCTGTTTGACGGGGATTTCCTGGTCGACGGCCTCATCGCCGAAGTTGGCCAGCACATGCACCGAGGTGGAATCCTCGCCGAGGATCTTGATGTCGGTGATCGGCATCTTCTCTATCTGCTTCTTGAGCACCTCGTCGGTGAGGTAGGTCTTGTCGGGAGGTTCGTTGATCCCGAACGACAGCGCCTTGTCGGCGTCGCCTTTCGCCAGCGCCTTCAGGTAACCCTCGACCGCACCGCTGGCGGTCGTGGCATCCGTGCTGGATTGACCGACGACCACGATGATCCCGACCACCACCGCGACCACGAGCACCACGGCGCCGGCGATCATGCCGAACAGCTTGCGGCGGTTCTTGGGTGGGGTGCCGGCGTAGGACGGCGGTTCGAAGGACGGGGGCCCGAACGCCGGTGCTACGGCCGGAAAAGGCGCATTCCCTGGCGGATTCGGGTATCCGCCGCCCGAGAACGGCGGAGCACCTGACGGTGGGGCACCGGACGCCGGGCCGCCGAAGCCGCCGCCGGCCGGTCCTGGCGAGAACGGTCCGGGGGCCGGCGACTGCGGATGCGCCGGAGGCGGAAAGCCTTGCGGCGGCTGAGATGCATCGCCGCCGATGGGATTGTCTCCCCCGAAGTTGGTCACGGCGTCTCCCGGTCGGTCGGCGTCATCTTCACCTGTTCAAGGCCACTTTCGGCGGTTGCACGCCGATGTTCACCTCGACCTGGTCCGAGATGCTGATGGAGTTGTCGATGACCCGCCCGGTCGTCTTCTCGTTGGCGGTGAAGGGAACGTTAAGGCCGCCCACCTGCACCACGGTGGTGTGATCGGGAAGCCGGAAAATATCCGGGGGCAAGTCGACCGGGCCGCGCACCCGCATCGTGCTCATGTCGTAGGTGTTGGTCCAGGTGCCGGTGATGATATCGCCGCACCCGGTGTGATCACCCGGGTTGAAACACTTGTTGATCCAGGCCAGTACCGCGTCCTGCGCGGCTTTGAGGCCATCGGGGCCCATCGAGAACTTCGGCTCGACCCCCGTGTCCTTGAGCGCGGAGACATCGTCGAGCGTGGTCGGTGGCAGTTCGTTGACCTTGACATACGGGGTGGCCGTGCCCATTTCGAGGTAGCCGGGAAAAACGTAGAAGTGGCGGCTCTGCGGCAGCGGCTTGCCGAACACCGTCAACGCCTCGGCCGCCTCAGGATCCCCGTATCCGTGGATCTCTTCGGTGGTGGCATCGACGAACGCCGCCGAGAGCTTCCACTGGTTGTCGACCACGACCATGTCGAGTTTTCCTTCGGTGCGCTGTCCACCGAACTTCGCCGCAACCTTGACCGCGGCAGTCCGCTTGTCGGCGTCGGGTTTCCGGTCCGCCTCCCCGATCACCTCGACCTCGGTGATGGGCAACTTGTCCAGCTGCTTCTTCAAGATGTCATCGGTCAGAAGGTCGGTGGTCGCCGGTTGAGTGGCGCTGAGGTCGAGTGCCGCCTGCGCGTCGCCCCGCGACAGGGCTTCCATGTAGGCCTTGGCGACTTCCGTCGGCGAGCCGTTGGGATTGAAACTGACGCCCTCATCGCCGCTGCCCATCAGGAACGCCACGATGACGCCGATCACCGTGAGAACGGCCACGGTCGCCGCGGCGGTGATGATCAGTGGTTTACGGTTCTTGGCCGGCCGCGGCTTCGGGTCGCCGGGTGGGGCCGAAGGACCACCCCAATGCGGTTGCGGCGGCGGCTGGTTGAACTGTGGAGGCGGCGGGGCACCCCGTGTCGCGTCTTGCCCGGGCCAGTTCGAGAAGTTCGTCACGTTGGTTTCTCCCCGCTCAGGCTCTGTCGAAATCGACGACGGGCGGGTTCTGGGTCATGTCGGCGTTGCCGAAGACGGACGCCAAGAACGTCCCGGTTTCGGTCTCACCCGACTGGGTGCGGACCGAGATACCGAATTCGGCGTTGCCGATGATCATGACCTTGCCCGTCTTCGGGTCCATGAAGTTGATGGTGACGGCTTCGAGGTCGGACGGCGCTGTCCATTTCGCGGAGTCGGCCACGAAATCGGACCGAGCGGCCTTGTTCGGGCATTTCGGCGGTTCGAGACTGGTGCTCTCGGCGCACTTGTCCAACGCCTTCTTCAACTCGTCGCGCACCATCTGACGGCCGTTGTCGCTGACCTTGACCTCGGGATAGACCACTCTGCTCATGGTCGAGATCTCGTACAGAGTCGGGTCGGCGTTGCCCACTGCCGGCGAATTGCCGACCTCCAGAGCCGGGTTCGAACTACCCAATTCGACCAGCCCGGGGAACACGTACGCCTTGCCGCTCTTGGGGACAGGCTTATCCCAGACCGTGATGGTCTTGGCCAGACCGGGATTCATGTCCTGGATCTTGAATTCGACTGACATCGCCGCCGATTTGAGTTTCCAGCCCTCGCCGGGTGGGGGTTTCTCCAGCACGATGCGCTCGTCGCTGTCAATACCGCCGACCTTGGCGATCACGTGCACCATGGCACCGCCGTTGGTCGTCGGGATGTCACCGAGAATCTTGACGTCGGTGATGGGGAACTTCTCCATCTGCTGCTTGAGGATCTCGTCGGTGAGCATCGAGGTATCCGGCGGTTGATCGCGGCCCAGCGCCAACGCCGCCTTGGCATCGCCACGCTGCAACGCCTCCAGATAGGCCGATACCGCCTCACTGGCTTTACCCGTGCCGCCGTCGTTCTCGCCGCCGCTGAACACCACGATGCCACCGACGATCAGCGCGACCGCCAAGACGCCGGCACCCGTGCCGAGCAGGATCCGCCGGCCTCGCTTGGTGGACGGGAGTCTCAGGAATGGTTTGCGCGCGGGCTTGGGGGTCGGCATCGGCAGGTATCCCGGGGGACCGGAAGGTTGCCCGGTGAACGGCGGCTGGTTGCCGAACTGGCCGGGCTGCGATGGTCCGGCGCCCCACTGCGGCGGAGGCGGTGGTGGCGGCAGCGGGGTGCCGAACTGCTGCCCACCGGTGGGTGCCTGCGGATACTGCGGGCCGGGGCCCCCACCCCATCCGGGCTGTCGCGGGGGCTGGTTCTGCGGGCCGGGACCTGGTTGACCACCGAACGGATTGGGACCGCCGAAGCCCCCGCCCGTCACAGGCTCATCCCCATAGCCAGCGTCGATCGCACCGCATCCCCCGAATCAATTCACTACCGACCAGACCATCGCGTGGTGTCTGGTAGCCACCGGGCAGCAACCGTGCAAATCCTAACCGCCCCCAACGCGGTCCGCAGGCACCAATTTTCCGATCCACCCGGCGGGCATGGCGACAAATTGCCGCATCCCCGTCCCCCGCTGCTGGGGCAAGATTTATCGCGGAGCCTGGCCGGTGAAGCGGGGCTTCATCGCTGTCAACAGGTATGACGAGGGGGCGCAGTGCGGGCTGTGATTGGTTTGCTCGGAATCGGTCTGCTGTTGGCCGGATGCTCGGAGAGCACCGATGGCGACGTCGTGGCGTCGTCTCAACAATCGACCACCGCGGCGGCGCAGACACCGTCCCCCGGTACGGCCGACCCGGTCGAGGCAGCCCGTGCGGCGCTCCTGCCGCCCGGCGAGCTGGGCGAGATCATCGGCGACACCGACGTGCAGCAGACCGCCACGTTCACCCAGCCTGGGCAGGCCTCGGCGGGCATCGAGCCACGCGATTGCGCGGCCCGCCTGCTGTTCCAGGAGGCGGTGGGTGCCGACGGCTACCAAGGTGTCGTCGGCGACAACAACCGCGGCGCCCGGGGCCAGTCCGTTGCCCAGCTGATCCAGATGTTTCCGGAAACGTCACCGGTGTGGCCCCAGCCCGGGCGGCAGGCACTGCGGGTGGCCGGCAACACCGTCCGGATGATCAACGACGAACAGTGCCGCGAGGGCGTCGTGTTCACCACCACCGCCAAGGACGTCACACAGCACTGGACGGCCGGGCCCGTCACCGCCGAGAACCCGGAGGCCCTCCCCGATCCGCGCCGCGACACCGCCCGCGGTGGCGGCGGAGTCCAGCGTCAGGAAGCCCCGGCCCGCAACTGCTATCACGCCGTCCTGGCCCACGGGAGCGCCGTCGTCGAGTCGATCGTCTGCGGTGACGGCGATTCAGCGGCGCAGGCCAACCAGGTGATCGACCGGATCGCGGCCAAGCTGCCGGGCAACTAGGGCACCGGCAGTCCCTCGAGGCAGCGGCTCAGTTCCTTCTCCAGTCCGCGCTTGCGTGCCCGTGCCTCGTCCAGATCCTTTTGCAGCGACTTGCGCTGCTCTCGCGTGATGTCCGGGTCGTCAAGGCCGGTCAGGTCATTGGCGATCCGCTCGTCGTTCTTGCGGATCTGACGGGTGATGTCCGCGCAGGGACTCACGTCGACCGGCACGAAGCTCCACAGCTGGTTGTCGTGGTCATCCAGGAACGGAAACTGGATGAGTTCGGCACCGTTCTCCTTGCTGGCACCCCGGACATCGAGCACACGGCCGGAGACGCGGTTTGTGATCACAAAGAAGTCCCCGTTCTGCGCCAGGGAGAATTCCTGCCGGCCCTCGGCAGTTCGGGCGAACTGGCGGACAGCTTCGAGATCGTCCGCCACTTGCAGGACCTTGCCCGAGTGCAGCGCCGCGATGCTGAAGAAGCCGGGCGCAGCTTCGGAGAATCGGAACAATTGATTGGCGGCCCTGGTCTTGTCGGACTGAACGACTTTGGTTCCGTCGGCTAGCGACGCATCCGCTACTTCGATGGCCTTACCGGAATGCTTCGCCACCAGCATTCCGTAGGTACCTGGCGTCGGCAGCACCATGATCATGTCCCCCTCACCGCGCCACGACTGACGCTCTACCACCAGAGTGAGGCGTGAGCGGACCGGTGGAATGAGTAGGCGACTACCCGTTCTGAATCTGTGCGAGCGTCAGCGCAGCGCGCTGCCCTTGACCCAATCGGTCCAGGTCACCGACCAGTCGCCGTTGTTGGTCGGCTTGAGCGGGTCCCCGCCGGTGTTGCGGATCTCGACGATGTCGCCGGGCACCGAGAAGTTGTAGAACCACTCCGCGTTGTCACCGTTGAGGTTGAGGCAGCCGTGACTGGTGTTCGTGTTGCCCTGCGCCCACACCGTCGCGTTGAGCTGGTGCAGGTAGATACCGTCGATGCTGATGCGGGTGGCCCACGGGATGGTCGTCTTGTAGCCCAGCCGCGAGTTGACCGGCAGGCCGTAGGTCGAGGAGTCCATGACCACCGGGTTGGCCTTGTCCATCACTGTGTAGATGCCGCGCGGGGTCCAGAAGCTCATCGTGGTGCCGCCGATGGTCTCGGTGCCGCCCATGCCCATCGAGGTCGGCATGGTGCGGACCAGCTTGCCGTTCTCGTAGACCTTGACCTGCTTGTCGGTGTCGTCGGCGACGGTGACGTGCGAGGCGCCGATGGTGAAGGAGACCTTCTCGTCCTGCGCGCCGTAGAGGTCGTCACCCAGCTTGGCGCCGTAGATGCCGGCGTCGACGGTGACCTTGGTGCCCGGGGCGTAGTACTTCTGCGGACGCCAGTGCGCGGTCTGGTCGTCGATCCAGTTCCACGAGCCGAGGGCCTTGGGCTCGGTGGTGACCTTCATCCGGTTCTCGGCGGCGGCCTTGTCGGTGATCGGCTCGTCGAAACGCGCGACGATCACCATGCCGACGCCGTAGGTGGCACCGTCCTGCAGCGGGGCGTAGTTCGTGCCGTTGAGGTAGACGCGGGCCTGGTAGCCGGGGGTCACGGTGGAGAAACTCGTGGTCTTGCGGGTCGGCATGCCGCCGGGGCCGCGGGCCTCGACCTTCAGCGTGTAGGTGCGGCCGTAGCCGAGCGTGGAGGTCGGCTTCCAGGTCCTGGCGTCGGGGGTGAGGACGCCGGGGATCTCCTTGCCCGCGTCGTTGACCATCGTCACGCGCGCCACGGTGCCGGTGTCGGCGGTGACCATGACCCGGGCCAGCGGGTCGACCTCGGCGTCGGGCTTGGGCACGATGCTGAGTTTGGCCGGCTCGGTGGGCGACGGCTGCGGCGCGCCCTGTGGCGCGGCGGCCAACGTCTGGCAGTGCTCGGCGCAGTCCGGCAGGGCCGAAACAACGACACCACCCGACACGGCCAGCACAGCAAGTGCGACCGCCAGGTAGGCACGACGAACAGACGTCAACTTCACTCCAATGTGGTTCGGCGAGGGCCATTTTGATCGAGGTTCCGATCGGTGCCTCAATCGTAGCCGGACCCCACGATCTTCAGCACAACGGCCACCCGCTGTAGGCGAGTCGTGATCGTCTCGTTGCGATGACGCAGCGGCACGGCACACACACCTAGCCCAGAGGCTCCGCCGTCATCCAATGCTCCAAGAATTCCGCCCCCTTGGCGGTGAGCTCGACGACTTTTGAGTTCAACGCGCGCTCCTGCTCGTGGAGGGCACGGTGTTCGTAGTCGCGGAAGGTGAGCAGCCCGTCATCGACGAGGTTGACCAGCATCCAATCCATCTCCGAATAGATGCGAACCCTGCCGATTCCCGCGAAGTCGGCCAGGCCGGCGGCAGTGACGGACGGCTCGAGTCGCCTGGCCATTTCGAGTTTCTTCACGAAGGCCCGCAACAACTGCCGTTCGGTCTCGGAATATCGGTTATTCAGAATGGCGAGGTTGGCTTTGTATTGCCGCATCGAGATTCGATCGATATCGCCGTTGTCGTACCGCGTATGACAGGTCGGGCATAACGCGATCAGGTTTTCCACGGCGTGCGTCTTCACCGCCGACCACGGCTCGATGTGCGCGATCTCAACCGGTGTCTGCCTACACGTCGGAATGGCGCACCGATGGCCTGCCTCGATCAGTACCGCGCGCTTGATCGCGGCGGGTACGGCGGGGCGCTCCGATGGCATGGCCCGATGCTAGGCAGCACCGCCGACACTGCTCTGGAGGTACGTCATCGCCGCGTCAGGCTCTTCGGTGACGTACACCAGCTCGTCCAGCGGCAGAGGCAGGAAACCGTCCTGCTCCATCCGCCGCAGCTGGATCACCAGGCCGTCATAGAAGCCGGCGGTGTTCAGCAGCACCACGGGCTTGTCGTGCCGCCGGTGCTTGCGCAGCTCCAGGATCTCGGTGGCTTCATCGAGGGTGCCCAGGCCACCGGCCATCACCACCAGTGCGTCCGAACGCGCAAGCAGCGTCGCCTTGCGCTCGGCGAGGTCGGCGGTGATCACCATTTCGTCGGCGCCCGTCCTCGCCTGTTGTCGCAGAAACTCGACCGAGATCCCCACCAGCCTGCCGCCGCTGTTCTGTACCCCGTCGGCCACGACCTTCATCAGCCCCTTGTCGGAGCCGCCCCAGACCAGCGTGTGGCCTCCCGTGCCGAGGAGTTCGGCGAAGGCGCGCGCCGGTTCCGTGTAGCGGTCATCGAGGTCGGCGGCGGAGAGGAAGACGCAGATGTTCATCACGAACGATCATGCCCTCCGCAGCGGGCGTATCGGGCGGTGACCACAGGTGTCACATCAGCACCGGGAAGGGGACCAATAGGTAATCTGGAAATGCAGTATCACCGGCGGTACCACGGGCCGCGGATCACACGTCGGCCCCGCTCGATTACGGGTTTGCGCTCAAACCCCCATACCATCGCTAGTCGACATGACCGACAAAGCCCTCGATGACGCCCTGGTTCCCAAGGCCTCCAACACCGCCCAAGCTGCCAAGATCTCCGCCGAGGCGGCCCGTCGCCGCACCTTCGCCGTCATCAGCCACCCCGACGCCGGTAAGTCCACGCTGACCGAGGCGCTCGCGTTGCATGCCCGGGTGATCACCGAGGCCGGCGCGATCCACGGCAAGGCGGGCCGGCGCTCCACGGTGTCGGACTGGATGGACATGGAGAAGGCCCGCGGTATCTCGATCACCTCGACCGCGCTGCAGTTCCCCTATCGCGACTGCGTCATCAACCTGCTCGACACCCCCGGGCACGCCGACTTCTCCGAGGACACCTACCGCGTGCTGACCGCGGTGGACTGCGCGGTCATGCTCATCGACGCCGCGAAAGGCCTTGAGCCGCAGACCCTCAAGCTGTTCCAGGTGTGTAAGCACCGCGGCATCCCGATCATCACGGTGATCAACAAGTGGGACCGCCCGGGCCGGCACGCGCTGGAGCTGATGGACGAGATCCACGAGCGGATCGGGCTGCGCACCACTCCGCTGACCTGGCCGGTCGGTATCGCCGGAGATTTCAAGGGCGTGATGGACCGCCGGGAGAACAAGTTCATCCGGTTCACCCGCACCGCGGGCGGTGCCACCGCGGCACCCGAGGAGCACATCGCCGCGGCCGACGCCCACGCGGCCGCCGGTGACGACTGGGATACCGCCGTCGAGGAATCCGAGCTGCTGTCGATCGACGGGTCCGACTACGACCGCGAGACCTTCCTGTCCGGCGAGTCCTCTCCGGTGCTGTTCACCTCGGCCGCGCTGAACTTCGGCGTGAACCAGCTGCTCGACGTCCTGGTGGAGCTGGCCCCGGCGCCCAGCGGTTCGGTCGATGTCGACGGTGTGCGGCGGGCGGTCGATTCGCCGTTCAGCGCGTTCGTGTTCAAGGTGCAGGCGGGCATGGACTCGGCGCACCGTGACCGCATCGCCTATGCGCGGGTGGTCTCGGGCACGTTCGAGCGCGGCGACGTGCTCACCCACGCCGCCACCGGCAAGCCGTTCGTCACCAAGTACGCGCAGTCGGTGTTCGGCCAGCAGCGCTCGACGCTCGATGACGCCTGGCCCGGTGATGTGATCGGGTTGGCCAACGCCGCGGCACTGCGCCCCGGCGACACGCTGTACCGCGACATCCCGGTGGTGTACCCGCCGATCCCGAGCTTCTCCCCCGAGCACTTCGCGGTGGCCCGCGGCACCGATCCCAGCAAGCACAAGCAGTTCCGCAAGGGGATCGAGCAGCTCGAGCAGGAAGGCGTCGTGCAGGTCCTGCGCTCCGACAAGCGCGGCGAGCAGGCACCGGTGTTCGCCGCGGTCGGGCCGATGCAGTTCGAGGTGGCCGCCCACCGGATGGCCACCGAACTCAGCGCACCGATCGCACTGGAGAACCTGCCCTATCAGGTCGCGCGAGTCGTCCGCCCCGAGGACGCCGACTTTGTGAATCGCCAGGTGTCGGCGGAAGTTTTGACGCGCAGCGACGGCGTCATGCTCGTGCTGTTCTCGACGCCGTGGCGGCTGGAAGGCTTCCAGCGCGACAACCCCGACATCAAGCTCGGGTCGTTGGTGGCAGCCGAAGGCTGACGATGACCGTCCCCGAACCCCCTGCCGCCGAGCGCAATTACGGCAAGCACTGGGTGTGGTTCGTCGGGTTGCTCAGCGTCATGGGTGTTTTGGGTTTCCTGGCGGCCGTCGTGTTGATGTTGCCGTTGGCCATGGCGACCGACCCCTGCCACGAAGGCGTCACCGACAAGGTGTGCCAGCTGTCCGCGAAGGGCCAGAACGTCCTCGTGTGGATTCCGTGGATGTGTCTGGTGGCCGGTACCGTCCTGGCCGTCGCGGGTGCCGCGGTGGCCGAACGGCGCAAGTGGACGCCACTGATCGGGATTCCCGTCGGGATCCTCGGGTATGTCGCGATGATCCCGATCGGCTACTGGTTGGCGTTCGCCGTCTAGGACAGGTGCGGTCGGGCCGTCATCCCCACCAGAACGAAGCGGCCTTCAGGCGCGCCGAGCCCGTTGTCACCTCGAAAACACTTCTCGCAACCGACGAATTGGTTGTCTCAGCAGAGGCCGCCCATCACTGCGCCGCCATTGGCTTCAACGCTGTGCATCTATGCACTTCCATGTGCAGCACTGTCCGTTGACTAAGCCGTATGCGCAGGTTGAGATGTAGTTCACATCGCAGCAAGGCCCAACGACTTCGCCAGAAAAGACACGGCCCGAGATCCGCTGCGGTCGAACTCGGACGGCGCGCCGGATGCGCGTTCGGTCATCAGTCGCGAGATGGTGCAAGGAAGGATCATGCGTTGAGCTTCAGCAGCTATTTTCAGGGGCCGGCCACCAGCCTCGACGACCAGATCGAGAGCTACGCGACGACGCGCGTCCCGGACAGTCAACGCTGGCGCCGGCCGGCCATCCTGCTCGTCCTCACCGGGAACGTCACCGCGATGTTCTGGTTCGCCCTGGGTGGCCAGATGGGCTTTCTGGTGGGTTGGCCGACCCTGCTCATTCCGATCGCCTACATGATCGTCGGCGCCACTATCGTCGGCGCGCTGGTGATGAGAATCGCCAGTCAGGAAGGCTTGTCGCTGCCGCTGCTGTCCCGCGGACTAGGTTTCGGTGCCCGCGGTTCGGCGATCGCCTCGTTCGTCTACGCGGTGAACTATGTCTTCTACTTCATCTTCGAGGGCAGCATCGTTTCGCACGGCCTGAGCGAAATCGCCGGAATACCAATCAATTCGGCGGCAGCCAGCGTAGTATTCGGCATCGTCGCGCTCATCGCGCTGTACTACTCCTGGCGCGGTATGCACTCGATGAACATCCTGCAGCGGTTCGGCATGCCGATCTTCCTGATCCTCTTCGCCGTCGGCATGGTGATGCTGGCCAATGGCTACGTGCTCGTCGGGCCCGGGGAATGGGTGGTTCAGGACGGTGTGTCGGCCACGGCCATGTGGCAGGCGCTGAGCCTGGCCAACGGCCAGGTGGTGTTCCAGGCCCTGATCGCCACTGACTACGGCCGGTTCGTCAAGCGCTCGGTCTCCTACGTCGGTACCGCGGGCGTGATGCTCGTCGAGCTGCTGATGATCGCCGTGGTCATGGTGCTGGGCGCGTTCCTCGGCTTCACGATGATCTCGCATTTCGACGGCAGCCGCGCCGAACAGGAACTCGCCGCCACCGATCCCGGCTTGATCTTCGCGGTCGTGATGGGCGTGCTCGGTGTGATCTTCGCGATCTTGACCCAGGTGCGGATCAACGTGATGAACCTGTACTCCGGGTCCCTTGCCCTGTCCAACGCCTGGGATGTGCTCTCCCCCAAACGCATTGGACGACAGTGGTGGATGGTGCTGCTGGTTGCGCTCGGCGTGGTGCTCTACCCGATCAACGTGCTGCAATACACGGACAAGTTCCTGGCGGTGACCGGCATCATGACCAACACCTGGATTTTCATCCTGCTCAGCGACTACTTCGTCTGCCGCAAACTGCTCAAGCTCGCGCCGAGCAGCCAGATCGAGTTCCGCGAGGGGCGGGTCAAGGACTGGAACCTGTGCGGCATGGTGGCGCTGGCCGCGGGTCTGACCCTGGGCGCTCTTGGCGTGTTCGGCGTCTACCCGTTGCACTTCGCCTCGTTCGCGGCCATGCTGCTGGGACCGATCGTGTACATCCCGCTCACCATCATCACCCGGGGCTCGCAGTATGGTCCGGTCGCCTCGGGCATCGATGATGAGCTGCCGGACGATGAGTGCGCGATGGCGGCCGAGTGACGACGAAACAGATTGAAGCACTAGGAGATCGACGAATGACTGAGAACGGTTCGGAAGCCGGACTGCACTACCGGGAAATCTGCGAGCTGGTCGACATGCTGGCCGCCGGCGACGTCACCGCACGGCAACTGACCCAGCTGACCCTCGACCGGATCGCCACAGTGGACCAGCGCCTGGGGTCCTACGCCTTCGTCGCACCGGACGAGGCCCTGACCCAGGCCGACCAGTCCGACGAGCGCCGCAAAGCCGGGACGACGCGCGGCCCGCTGGACGGTATTCCATTGGCCATCAAGGATATTTACGACAAGGCCGGATGGCGCACCGAGGCCGGGATGTCCGTTCGGGCCGGGCAGGTGGCCGACAGCTCCGCGACGGTCGTCGAACGGCTGGAGCAGGCCGGCGCCGTCATCGTCGGCAAGGTACACACCACCGAGGGCGTGTACACCGAGCACACACCCCCGTTCAAGGCGCCACTCAACCCCTGGGACCCGAATCGCTGGGTCGGAGTGTCCTCGAGTGGCAGCGGGGTGGCCCCGGTGGCCGGGTTGTGTTTCGGGGCTCTGGGCTCTGATACCGGCGGATCGATCCGGATGCCTTCGGCCTCCAACGGGGCAACCGGGCTGAAACCGACGTGGGGCCGGGTGAGTCGGGCCGGCGTCGTCGAACTCGCGGCGACGCTCGATCACGTGGGACCGATCTGCCGTTCGGCCCGCGACGCCGGACTGGTGTTGGGCGCCATCGCCGGCGCGGACCCTCGGGATCCGACCGCCGCGCTGCGGCCGGTACCCCAATTCGATACCCAGCCGCCGGCGTCGCTGAGCGGGGTCCGGATCGGTATCGACCCGGAGTGGAGCTATCGCGAGGTCAGCATCGACGTCGAGAAGGCCCACCGCGAAGCCGAGCAGGCGCTGCGGGATCTGGGTGCCGAGCTCGTCCCGATCACCCTGCCCGATCCGACCGAGGCCATCACCGACTGGTTCGGCGTGTGCGCGGTGCAGACCGCCCGTGCGCACCGCGGGCTGTATCCGGAACACAAGGACAGCTACGGGCCGGCCCTCAGTGAACTGATCGATCGCGGAATTGCCATGTCCGGCATCGAATATGACGAACTGTTGCAGCGGCGGCTGAAGTTCAAGGGTCAGATGGAGGCGGCGCTGGCGCGGGTGGATTCGGTGCTGATCCCGGCGATGTCCTTCATCGCCCCACCGGTCGAAAAGATGATCCGAATGGATGAGGAGACCACCGCGGGGGTGCACCGATTCACGGTGCCGTTCACCCTGTCACAACTGCCAACCATCACCTTCCCCGGCGGTTTCACCACCACAGAAGCCGGCCGTCTCTTCCCGGTCGGCCTGCAGATGGTCGGGAGCGCATTCGAGGAGCGCCGGCTTGTCGACATCGTCGGCGCCTTCCAGGCAGCCACACCGTGGAACAAGGAGCATCCCGCGGTGTGACGGCTCACCAATCGGCTTGGGCGAGGTACGGGCTGGCCGCCACCGTGGAACGCAGGAACTGCGCGACGGCCCGTACCCGCCCGAGCTGCTGCATTTCCCGCGGGATGACCATCCAGTAGTTGCGTCGCGCCGAGAACTTCTCCGGCAGAACCACTTCCAGCGCGTCGTCGGGTTCACCGAGGTATTCCGGCAGGGGCGCGATGCCGAGCCCGCTGCGCGCCGCGGTCCAGTGGCCGGTGATGTTGTTGGTCTGGACCACGACCCGCTGCTTGTGCGGCAGCGATTCCAGGATCCGCAGCGGCGCCACGTCGAGCAGGGCGTCGATGTACCAGACCAGGGTGTGTTCCGTGAGATCGGCAAGCTCGGCGATCGGTGGCGCAGCGCGCAGGTACTCCGGTGCGGCGTAGAGCCGCAGGTCGTACCCGGCCAGGTGGTGCACATGGACCGCGCGCGGTGACGGCTGTTCGAGCGTGACCGCGATGTCGAAGTGACGGGCGGACAGCGACCCGTGTTCGGTCGCGGTGACCAGTTCGACATCGAGATGAGGATGCGCCCGTCGTAGTTCGACGAGTCGCGGTGCCACGACGAAGGCACCGAACCCGTCCGGAGTCACCATTCGCACCGTGCCGGTGAGCGGGCCGGCCGTGGAGGTTCGCGCGTCATACGCGGCGACGACAGCCGATTCCACCGACTCCGCGCGTGGCAGCAGATCCGCGCCGGCCTCGGTGAGGTGCCACCCTCCCGGGGAGCGGTCGAAAAGCCTTTCCCCGAAGGTCTTTTCCAGTGCGGTGATGCGCCGGCCAACCGTGGTGTGGTCCACCCCCAGATTGCGAGCGGCCTCATTGAGCCGGCCCGTACGCGCCACTTCCAGGAAGAAGCGCAGGTTGTCGGCGCTGAACATGGCC
Source organism: Mycolicibacterium nivoides (assembly GCF_003855255.1). NCBI lineage: Bacteria > Bacillati > Actinomycetota > Actinomycetes > Mycobacteriales > Mycobacteriaceae > Mycobacterium > Mycolicibacterium nivoides. The sequence goes on from NZ_CP034072.1 coordinate 3,112,290, forward strand.
AACAACCTACACGTGCAAATGTGCACGCGCATGTGCGCCATTGGCCGTTGACTGGTGCACGAATAAGCAGTGAGCATGGTTCATGGCGTGAGCCACTCAGCTACCCGTACCGAGATCGCCTCACATTCAGGTGATCTCAACCACAGCCACTCCCAAACCACCGTGAGGACGGATCCATGACTGTCAACATCGCGCTTCCCCGTTTCGCCAAAATCGGCGCCGGATCGGTCGAAGACCTCGGATCGGTCATCACCCAGCTCAACATCCAAAGACCGCTGCTGGTGACCGACAGGTTCCTCACCGAGAACGGTCAAGCCGAACGGCTCGTCAAGACCATGCAAGCCGCGGGAGCCGACGTCGCCGTGTTCTCCGAGACCGTGCCCGACCCGACGGCGGCCTCGCTCACCGCGGGTGTGGAGCTCGCTCGCACCCACAACGCCGACGGCGTCATCGGTTTCGGCGGCGGCAGCCCGATGGACACTGCCAAGGCGTTGGCCGTGCTGTCGGCCACCGGCGAGAGCATCACGTCGTACAAGGCACCGAGCAGCTACTCCGGGCCTGCACTTCCGATCGTCGCGGTGCCGACCACCGCTGGAAGCGGATCGGAAGCAACACAATTCACCGTCGTCACCGACGGTGACACCGACGAGAAGATGCTCTGCCCCGGCCTATCGTTCCTCCCGATCGCCATCGTGGTGGACTTCGAGCTGACCGTGTCCATGCCGGCCCGCCTGACCGCCGATACCGGGGTCGACGCGCTGACCCACGCCATCGAGGCGTATGTGAGCCGACGCGCCAGCCGGTTCACCGATGCCCTGGCCTTGGCGGCGATGACGTCGATTTCGCGGCACCTGCGACGGGCCTACGCCGACGGGGCCGACCGCGAAGCGCGCGAAGCCATGATGTTGGCCTCGACTCAGGCGGGCATGGCGTTCTCGAACTCCAGCGTCGCGCTGGTGCACGGCATGAGCCGGCCCATCGGCGGTCACTTCCACGTCGCACACGGTCTGTCCAACGCCATGCTGCTGCCCGCGGTCACCAAGTTCTCGATCGACTCGGCGGTCGAACGGTATGCCGACTGCGCCCGGGCGATGGGTGTGGTCGCGCCAGCTACCGAGGACCGCCATGCCGCCGACGCGTTGGTGGCCGAGCTCGAGCAGCTCTGTGCCGATGTCGAGGTGCCGACGCCCCGGGCCTACGGCATCGACCAGGCCGAATGGGAGGCGCGCCTGGAGACCATGGCGGCTCAAGCGTTGGCATCCGGGTCGCCGAACAACAACCCACGGATTCCGACTCAGGAGGAGATCGTGGAGCTCTACCGCGAGATCTACTGAGTCCGAGTCACTGACCCGTCAGCGCCTCGGTTGCGGGTCCGAGATCGAGGAAGACCGTTTCGCCGTTGGCGTCGTCGAGCCCGTCGTTGTCGGTAACGACGTACAGGTTCTGATTTCCGGCGATCGCGACGCCTTCGACCTTCTCCTGCACATAACCGTTGGTGGCCTGCAGATCCGGAACCAGGTTGCGGGCCAGCGTCTTCGGCAGGGTTTGCAGGTTGCCTGCCCCCGCGCTCTCGGGGATCGCGACCCGGTACAGCGCTTTCAGTCGCGCGTCGGGCCCGTTGAGCTTGTCGCGTTCGAGGATCAGCAATTCGCCGTTGTGGACGGAGATTTCGGAGATGCCGATCCAGTCGTCCTTGGTGCTGGTGGAGTCGAGCTGGTAGCCGAACCATTCCCACTTGTCGCCCTCCGGCGTGTAGCGCCCGATGCGGACCACGCCCTTCGGATCGGACTTGAGTTCGCGCTGCAGCGCGAGCCAAGTGGCGTTCCCGGCGCTACTCGACTGGAAGGCAACGCCTTCGAGCCCGTTGCTGCCGAGTTGTGCCGCAATGTCCTTGGGCAGCGGCATCCGCTTCTCGATCTTGCCGTCGGCGGCAACATAGACGAGCTGGTTACCGGGCCCGTCTTCGCCTTCCACCGCCAGGACGAAGCCGCCGTCGGGGCGGGCTGAAATGCCTTCGGTGTCGAGGGTGACGGGCTTGCCGTCTTCGGTGATCGGCAGTTCGGTGTCGATCACGGCCGGCTTCTGGGCCACGTCCACGCCGAGGATGCGGGCCGGGCCGTAGGCGATATCGGTGGCGGTGTAGAGCCGGTTGGGGTCCTTCGGGTCCGCAGAGAGTGCGCCGAGCGCGCCCCATCCGATCGGCTTTCCGTCTCTATCGGCTGAGACGATCGATGGAAAGCTCGGTTTGCCTGTAGTGGCGAAGGATTCGCCGTAGCCGTACAGGCTGACCGAGGCCCTCACTTTGGCTTCGGCGTCGTCGGCCTCTGACGAGATGGCCAGCAGGTTGCGCGACGGGATCGGCAGAACGCCTTCGGGGCCTGGCGTGGTCGGCAGGATCTGCCGGAACTCCGGCGCCTTGGGGTTACTGACGTCATAGACGGCGACGAAGTTGCTGCGTTCGGAGGCGATCAGCGCGGTCGGGTGACCGTCAATAGTGGTGACGGCCAGGCCTTCCGGCTCCGGTCCCTTGGACTCGGCTCGTCCCTCGATGTGCAGGCCGGTGCGCACCGCGAGCTGTTCGAGGGAGTTTCCGGCATCCCAGGTGACCTCGCCAGTTCTCGCGTCGAAGATCGTCCACCCGCGGGTGCCGCCCTTCCAGTCGCCTTCGTTGGCAGTGGCGAAGTGGTCATCACCTATCCAGCCGATGGCATCGGGTTCGCGCGGGGTGTCAGGGATCGAGCCGGTCTGGTCGATCGCGCCGTCTTCTTTGGTGTCGATGCCCTCGACGGATTGGTTTCCGGCGCTGAAGATCTTCTGCACTGTGCCGGTGCGGCCGTCGATGACGGCGATGCCGTTGTTCTCCTGCAGGGTCACCGCGACCTGGCCGCGGGAGTTGATGCTGACGTACTCGGGTTCGAGATCTTCGGGGGTATCGAGGCCGGCTTTTCGCGCCGCTTCCACATCGAAGTCGACCCTGCGGGGCGTCCAGGTGTTCGGGGCACCCGTGAGGTCGATCAGTTGCACGAACCCGGTCGGCGGCTGGGGAAGGTCGCCTTCCTCCTTGCCGGGCGGGGTGAACTCCTCGTTCCGCTGGTTTTCCATCGCGATCGCGGCGAAGGTGCCGTCAGGGCTGATGGCGATCGAGTCGGGCTGGCCACCCAGGTCGATGCTGTGCACGCGGGTTCGGTCGCTGGTCCGGACGATGTCGACGCGCCCGGTTGGATGGGCGAAGTCACCGCCGGTGGTGTCGACGACGACGAGGACGTGGTCATTGACCGCCGCCACCGAGGTGGGCTGGTCATCCTTGTGCCCCAGCTCCGCGAGGGAAAGCGTGCCTTTACCAACGGGTTTGGCGGGGTCAGTGATATCGAGGAAGCCGATGCGCTTGGCGGCGGCGTCGGTGTAGATGAGCGTGTTGCCGTCGGGTGTGACGGTCGAGATCTCGGCGACGGTCTCTTTGTCGACCGGATCCTCAGCAGGTCTGTTGAGGTACACCGGGTAGGTGGCGGTGCGGTGGTAGCTCTCTTGGGCTGGGAGGTTCCAGTCGATCGGCGACGTCGCCTTCGGGGTCTCCCCTGGCTTCTTGCCCTCGGTGGAGCAGCCCGCCAGGATCAGTGCTGCCGTCGTGGTCACTGCCGCGGCCGCTCTCGCCCGTGTCATTCGCCACCCTCTTCAGTTGTGCCGGTGAGTCGGACGAGCTTGGCGCGTACAGGTGACTGACAGGGAGTTCGCAGGTGAACGGACGGCGACGTTCTCCGCGGCGGTTACAGCGGCGTCGAGAGCGGGCCGAGCACCTGGCACTGCGGGGCGATCTCCGCGATGCCCATCCACCCACCGCATCCCCGGCCGGTGGATACATAGGTCGCTCCGGGCCGGAACGGCGTCAGCACCTGCGCCGGTTGGGCTCCCCTGCCCTGATTGCATTGGATGGGTGAGGCGTTGTCCTGACGCTGCACGCAGGCCACGCTGAAGCGGGGGTTTGCCGGCGCTCCACACGCGTCCGGCGAGACGATCACGCTGACCATGTCGGCGCCATCGACGTGAACGACGGCCGGCGGCGACAGCGTGAAAGCGCAGGGTGGTGCTGGTTCGGCGTGGGCGGGTGTCGCGATCGCGCCCGCGATCACGATTCCTGACAACAGCACCAAAATGGCCCGAGCCATGTGGGGAGTTTAGTTCAGTTCCGGTGCGGTCGAGATCTAAATGCGCATGTCACGGGGCAGATCAATCGCCGGTTACTCGGCCGGCCGCCCACCGACAACAGCGTGAATGCGTCCCTGCGGGTAGGGCAGGTCGATGCCGTTCTCGTCGTAAGCGCGCAAGATCTCTCGACGGAGCTTGCGCTGCACGGACCATTGCGCGTTCGGCCGGGTCTTTAGCGTCATCCGCAACGTGAGCTGGTCCGCAGTCAGCGACTGCACACCGAGCATCTCCGGTTCACCGATGACCTTGCCTGCCATCGACGGATCGGCGACGACTTCATGGGCGGCTTCGACGGCCACCTGCTCGGCGCGGTCTACATCCGCGGTCAGCGAGACAGGCACCTCGATCCGAGCGACGGCGTAGTCCTGGCTCATGTTCCCGACGCGCGCGATCTCACCGTTGCGGACGTACCAGAGCGTGCCGTCGATGTCGCGGACCGTGGTGATCCGCAGCCCGACGCTCTGCACCTCCCCGGACACCTCGCCCAGGTCGACGTTGTCGCCGACGCCGTACTGGTCCTCCAGCAGCATGAACACGCCGCTGACGAAATCGCGGACCAGGTTCTGCGCGCCGAAGCCGATTGCGAGGCCGACCACACCGGCTGAGGCGATGAACGGCGCGATGTTGACCCCGAGCACGCTGAGGATCGCCAGCACGACCCAAACCAGCAGCACGATGGACGTCGTGGACTTCAGGACCGATCCGATCGTCTGGGCGCGTTGCTGGCGGCGTTCAGCTGCCCGAATGCCGTTGGTCGTCGCCGAGGCCCGGTCGCGCAAATAGCGCAGCAGTGGAGGCTTTTTCGCTTGCCCTTCCAGCTCTGTGCTACTGGACTTCTTGGGCCTGCCGGTGGTCGCGCGGTCGATCATCCGATGCAGCAAATACCGAATGATTAACGCAACGACGATGTACGCCACGACTCGAACCGGGACCTCGATGAGCCAATGGCGATTGGTATCAGTCCATTCGAAAGCCAGGTTGTACACAGCCATATTTTCGACCGTACGGCAGAACTGACGTAAGCGTCGAATGCGCGGAGGCGGCTCGCGTGCCTGTACGACCAATTCGCTTTTGCGATAAGCATTTTCGTGCTGCACAAATACGAGCAGACCCCGCGCTACACGAAAAAGCTGGTCAGCGGCCATCAGAAGCCCGTTGTCGCAGTACGCCGCCGGATTGCCCAGACCGTTGAATTCACCCGTGTCTGTGAGCCGATCACACAGCGATACCGCCGCCGAGTACTTACCGTGTATTCACCGAATCGTCGGGTTCGCAGGGACCGGCGTGCAAGCAGCAGCAACCGAGAGGATGCCGAGTTGGCTATCGAAACACCCACCACCCCGACGCTGCGCGAACTGACCCTCCGCGGGATCCTGCTCGGCGGGGCGATCACGCTGGTGTTCACCGCCGCCAACGTCTACCTCGGCCTCAAAGTCGGCCTGACCTTCGCCACCGCGATCCCGGCCGCGGTGATCTCCATGGCGCTGCTGCGCAACTTCGCGAACCACTCCATCGTCGAGAACAACATCGTGCAGACCATCGCCTCGGCGGCGGGCACGCTCTCGGCGATCATCTTCGTGCTGCCCGGCCTGATAATGATCGGCTGGTGGACCGGGTTCCCGTACTGGATCACGGTCGCGGTGTGTGCGGTCGGCGGGATCCTCGGCGTGATGTATTCCATCCCGCTGCGCCGGGCCCTGGTGACTGGCTCCGATCTCCCCTACCCCGAGGGCGTGGCCGCGGCCGAGGTGCTCAAGGTCGGCGACAGCAGCGGGGGTGTCGAAGAGAACCGCGTCGGCATCCGGGTGATCGCGTTCGGCTCGCTGGTGTCGGCCGGGTTCGCGCTGCTGGCCAACCTCAAGGTGCTGGCCAATTACGTGGCGGCGTATTTCCGGGTCGGGGCCGGCGGTTCGATGTTCGGCGCCAGCCTGTCCCTGGCCTTGGTCGGGGTGGGCCATCTGATCGGGATGACCGTCGGGATCGCGATGCTCGTCGGGTTGGTGATCTCCTTCGGGGTGCTGCTGCCGATCCGCACCATCGGGACATTCGGGGCAGACGAGTCGGTCGCCGATGTCATCGACGGGGTGTTCACCCACGAGGTGCGGTTCATCGGGGCTGGGGCGATCGCGGTGGGTGCGGTGTGGACGCTGCTGAAGATCCTGCGCCCGATCATCAAAGGCATCCGGGAAGCGCTGACGTCCGCACGCGACCGCCGCCAGGGTCAGCTGGTCGACATTACCCAGCGCGACATCCCGTTCCCCATCGTCGTGGGCATTATCGTGGCGATGCTGCTGCCGATCGCTGCGCTGCTGTGGGAGTTCAGTCGCGGCACCGCGCTGCAGGGCAGCTCGGCCGGGATCATCGTGGCCAGCGTGGTTTTCGTCTTCTTCATCGGCCTGGTGATCGCCGCGGTGTGCGGCTACATGGCCGGCCTCATCGGCTCGTCCAACAGCCCTATCTCCGGGGTCGGCATTCTCACGGTGCTCATCGCCGCGCTGGTGATCAAACTGGTGTACGGCCCGACCACAGATGACCAGTCGCTCGCGCTGGTGGCCTTCACCCTGTTCGTCGCGGCGGTCACCTTCGGGGTGGCCACCATCTCCAACGACAACCTGCAGGACCTCAAGACCGGCCAGCTGGTCGGCGCCACACCGTGGAAACAGCAAGTGGCGTTGGTGATTGGCGTGTTGTTCGGCTCGGCGATCATTCCGCCGGTGCTCGACCTGATGCAACGCGCCTTCGGGTTCCTGGGCGCACCGGGCGCCACTGACCACGCCTTGGCCGCACCGCAGGCCGCGCTGATCTCCTCACTGGCCAAGGGCGTGTTCGGCGGATCCCTGGACTGGTCGTTGATCGGGTTGGGCGCGGCGATCGGGGTGGTGATCGTCATCGTCGACGAAATCCTCACCCGGACAACCCGATTCTCCCTGCCGCCGCTGGCCGTCGGGATGGGCATGTACCTGCCGATGAGCCTGACCCTGATCATCCCGCTCGGCTCGCTGTTGGGGTACTTCTACAACAAGTGGGCCGACCGCACCGGAGGCAACGTCGAACGTAAGAAACGCCTCGGCGTGCTGCTGGCCACCGGCATGATCGTCGGCGAAAGCCTCTACGGCGTGGTGTTCGCCGGGTTCGTCGCCGGCACCGGAAGCGACGACCCGTTCGCGATCTTCACCGGCAATGACGGGACTCTTGCGGAGGTTATCGGGATCATCGGGTTCGCGGCCGTGCTCATGTGGTTGTACAAGCGGACGCAGAAGATCTCGGGGCGTGAGCTGCCTGCTTCTTCGCAGGCATAGTCGATCTGGCGATGTCGTGGCGGCTTCCATGCCCCGCCCTCCCGTCCTACGCCTCGGATTGCGGTCAGTATTGAGCAGTAATCCGAGGCGTAGTGCGCCCAGGGCTTTCAGTGGCGGGCAGGCTCCTACTGCTCGACGAGCAGTGACGCGTCGGTCCAGTACCCGCCCATGTACGGGACGGCGATCACGGCGATCACTCTGTGTAGCGGAGCCCGACCCGGGCAGTTCTCGGTGATGAGCATGTCGTAGCGATACGTCCTGGTGTCGGACGAAACCCACGAGATGTCCATCGCGCCCTGTTCACCGCGATCGCGGACCGAGTCAAGGGCGAAATGGCAATCAGGAAGCGGAAACGCCGCCTGGATCAGGCGGTCGAGTTGCAGGTTGTCCGGTGCATCCGGCGCGGCGCTGGTGTTTCGCAGCAGCTGCAGTTTCCTCGGGTCTCGCGAGTTCAGCGCGGCGACAAGATCCTGTGCGCGTTGTTGTTGTTTGTCCGGCGGGTACGGCTTCATCTGCCGGAGGCGATCGTCCTCGACCTTCCCGAAGTACCAGCCCGCAACAGCGCCGCCGGCGAGCAGGACGACGAGCACGAGTGCCGCGACCAGGGCCAGATGCGTGACGTTGACTCTGCGCACGGCGCCCCCTTCCGGGCTCACAACACTACGCCGGCACGCTGGCGACCCGCCGGAACTCCACGGCGAACGCCTGCGCGATGCCTGCGGCGCGGCGGTGGTACTCGTCTTCATCGAGGTCAGCATCACCACGTCGATACCGCGAGCCCAACCGCGCCAACGCATCCGCGCCCTCGTTCAATGGATCGCCAGAATGCCCGTGCACCCAACGCAATTCGATCCGATCGCGCTCGACAAAGATACGGCGCCGGGCGGCATGCAGGCAGTGTTCGCGGTCCGGCTCCTCCGCCGGGTAATCGGCGGGCGAGGCCGCCGCGCTTCCACCGGTTCACCATGGCGATGGCGAGCTGGCTGTCGGACAGCACCGTCAGGTGATGCGGGACAAAGCGCACACCGCGGCTCTGATCGTGCACAGCTCGGCCACGAGCACCGGTTGACTACCGACTCGTTGGGACGACGACCGATACTCGGCTAGCCCCGTAGTCCCCGGACGAAGCGGGCCAACCGAACCCAGCGGGGCCCATCGCCCTGCACGCGCTTGGTGCATATCGGTACACACCCAGTTCTTGAAACCCTGGGTGACCGTGCCCCCGCCAAGCTCATAAGAGCGGCTTTGCAGCGCAGTCGATATCACGCCACCGCAGCCCGCGCCCCCACGTACACCTCCATCGGCATTGCCTGACGCAAGCGCCACGTGATTGCCATCGGCCGATCGCCCTCATGTGACACGTAGTCCGCCGGCCCCAAGAAGATGTACGGCGCGGCACCCAGTGCATTGGTTCTTGTCTCGCGGACGAAGATCAGAATATGGGACCCGCGCTCACGGTGATGGATGTAGCGCTGCCCGGTCGGTGACGCCGCCGAGGTCGTGGACTGTGACTCCCAGTGGAACAGCTCCGGGCTCAGCGCGAAGTCCCGGTACATGGTGGTCGGTGAGTAGTCAGTGTCGGATTTCTTCAACGTGATGAGGAACGCGTCAGCGTTCACCTCCGGGCACCACGCGACTCCCTCTCGCATTGTGCTCGGTGTCCGCTTCTGCGATGCGAATCCCAAGGCCGCGAGGATCTCCTCCCGCGAATAGCTGGCATGCAGCGCCAGCGGCACATCCGTGAATTCCTCGCCCATGTTCCACAGGCCGTAGGTGCTGCGATGGGCAGCGTCGAACGTGATGTCGATGACCTGGCGCATCTCCTGAGCTACTGCTTCACCGCGAAGAGCACTGAGTCCTTCTGTGACACTGCCGAACCCACCGCCATTGGGAAACAGCGAATAGAACAGCATGGCTTCCAACCGCGCCTCTGTGACCCCGCTCTCAGCGTGGTCATCCTGCAGGAGTGCGTTGTAGGCCTTCCAGCGTCGCCGGTCATCCACGTGCGCCAACGCCTTCACTCGTTTGATCAGTTCGGCCTCGCGGGGCCCGGGATGCTCTCCCAGCTTCCCGGCGTCGCGGCACAGCGTGGTCCACGACCGGTCGGTCCGCAGAATGTCTTCGAGCCCACGGCCCGACTCCTCCAGATACGAGGCCAGCCGATCGTCGGAATGCGCCCGAACCTCGGACACCAGTACGGCCTTTTTCGGCGACACCTGCTGGCGCACGTTCTCCAGCACCAGCTCCCGGGCCACCGAGTCGAGCACGATCTGGCTGCCCGACGGCAGGAACGGAAACCCTTCCTTGACTTGCTTTTCCAGCCGCTGGCGACCCAACCCAGTCAGCGCTCGGAACCGCTGATCGAACCGGAACTCTTTGCGCTGGTGGCCGACGAAGTCGAGCGCCGTCAGCACAGTCTTGCCGGGCGCAAGCCGCAGTCCGCGACCGAGTTGCTGCAGGAACACGGTCGCACTCTCGGTGGGCCGCAGAAACAGCACGGTGTCAACAAGCGGGATGTCGAGCCCCTCGTTGAACAGGTCGACCGTGAACAGCACGTTGATGTCACGGTTGCGGAGCGCGGCCAGGGCCACGCGCCGTTCTGCGGAATCGTCGAGTCCGACGATGGCTCGTGCTGGAATGCCCGCCGCGACAAACTGGTCGGCCATGTATCGGGCGTGCTCGACGCTCACGCAGAAGCCGAGCGCCCGCATCGCCCCGACGTCGGAAACCTTGTCCTGCAGCTGATCAAGCACGATGCGTGTGCGGGCGTCATTGCCGGTGTAGATCTCGTTCAGCTCGGCCAAGTCGTACCCGCCCCTGTTCCACTGCAGAGTCTGCAGGTCAGTGCCGTCGTGGATGCCGAAGTAGTGGAATGGGCACAGGAGGTTCTGCTCGAGCGCATCCCACAGTCGCAGCTCAGCGGCCACCCGCCCACCGAAAAACTCCCGCACGTCGGCGCCGTCCCCGCGTTCCGGAGTGGCGGTCAGTCCGAGCAGTTCCATCGGCGCGATGTGATCAAGAAGCCGGCGATAGGACGCCGCCTGCGCGTGGTGAAACTCATCGATCACCACGATGTCGAACCGGTCGGGATCAATGCTGGAAAGTCGGTCCACGGTGAGGGATTGGATGCTGGCGAACACGTGGCGCCAGCGGCGCGGTTGATCGCCATCGACCAGCAACTCACCGAATGACGGGTCGGTGAGCACCTCCTGATACATCCGACGCGCCTGCTGCAGGATCTCCTTTCGGTGCGCCACAAACAGGAGCGTGAGGTCACGGCCGTGAACTTCCCGGACGAGCCGACGGTAGTCCAGTGCGGCGATCACTGTCTTTCCAGTGCCAGTGGCCGCCACGATCAGGTTGCGATGGCGATCATGCAGCACGCGTTCAGCATCGAGCTGTTCGAGCAGCTCGGCTTGATACGTCTTGGCGATTACCTCCAACCCGGACAGCGTGACGGCCAGCGGGTCCCGCTGCTTCTTGCCGGAGGCCACCTCCAACGCGAGCCTGAGCTTCTCCGAATCGTCAGCGGGGCGATAGAGCTCGAATTCGCGGTTCTCCCAGTACGAGTCGAACGTCGCGCGGAACTTCTCCAACAGGTGCGGGGTGGAGATCGCCGAGAGCCGCACGTTCCATTCCAGGCCGTCGACGAGCGCGGCATGCGAGAGGTTGGACGAGCCGACGTACGCAGTGTGGAACCCGGTGTTACGTCGCAGCAGCCACGCCTTCGCATGCAGCCGGGTTCGGTCAGTCTCGTAATTGACCCTCACATCGGCGCCGAAGTCGTTGACCAACGCGTCGAGGGCGCGGGCGTCGGTAGCCCCCAGGTATGTGGTGGTGATGACCCGCAGTGGTACGCCGCGTTCACGCAGTTCGGTGAGCTCGCGTTCCAGCAAGCGCAGGCCCTGCCACTTCACAAACGCACACAGCAGGTCGACGTGGTCGGCGCTGCCGAGCTCGGCCCGCAACTCTGCCGCAAGCGTGGGCTCGTTGCGGGCGTTCGTCATGAGCGCGGCGTCAGACAACGGCGTCGCGGGACGTGGAAGCTGGAGCGTGCCGAGGGTTTTAGGGCTCACGGCATCCAGCCGAAGAATCTTCGCGGGATCGTCCTGATGCAACACTTCTTGCTGCGCATCGGAATCACCAAGCACTCCAAGGATGTTGCGCAGCAGTTCCGCTCGCGCCTCGGCATTGCCGGCCGCCCTCAACTGCCGTTCGATGAGTGGCGTCAGGTGCCGAGCTATGGTCAGCGCTTGCTCGGCGTCGTCGACGGTGCTGAACTCTGGATGCAGGTCAGTACGCTCGGCCAAGGCAGTGTTGAGCCGCTCGGTGAGCAGAGATTCATATAGTCCAACGTCCACGCCGGGAGATTAGCGCGCGCACCTACCAGTTACGCGCCAGATTGACGACCGTGCCTGCCTCACCAAACCACCAACTTGGTCCGCCTCGATCTCCATGATGGCGACAGAGATCGGACGGGCGAGGGAGCTTCTGCAGCACGAGCCGCCTAGGCACGAAGCGTCTCCCCTACCCATCTGGAGCGGTGCGGCGCAATGGAGTGAACCGTCCAGTCGAACGGACGGTCACCGGTTGCCGCTGGAGAGCTTCGCTTACTTGTTCTCCCACAACCCTGTCGAGCTCTGACAAATCTGCCGGGAGCCCAGGTGCCGTACCTGTCTCCGCGGTCAATATCACTTCGTTTTCCAATCCAGCAACTACGACTGAACCGACCGGGATAAGCAAGGTTGTAGGTAATAATGCGATTTCCTGCTCATCAGGATGCCGTGACAGCGGACCGATAAACCGACCAGTGACGGTAACAATGGCGGCCACACGTTCGGCGGAGAAGTTCTCGGTGGCGACACGAAGATCCCTCGATGTCGGCAAGACCGTCGCCAGCGTGACCGCGGATGCACCTGGACGGCAAGTTCGACGCGTCCTCCCCCGAGACTGTCGCCGCGACGGTCCGTGCGTCGGTCGCGGCGGCGCTCGGTCAGCTCGCCTGACCGACGCCCCGAGCGAGGACGTCGTCACCAACTGGCCGGCGAGTAATCCTTCAAAAAGCACCCATACAGATCCTCGCCCAACTCCCCGCGCACGATCGGGTCATACACGCGCGCAGCACCATCCACCAGATCCAGCGGTGCGTGGAAACCTTCCTCGGCCAGCCGCAGCTTCGTCGGGTGCGGACGCTCGTCAGTGATCCACCCGGTATCGACGGCGGTCATCAAGATCCCGTCCTGCTCCAGCATCTCCCCAGAACTCGTGCGGGTCAGCATGTTCAGCGCGGCCTTGGCCATGTTGGTGTGCGGGTGCCCGGGCCCCTTGTAGCCACGGCCGAACTGGCCTTCCATCGCGGACACGTTCACCACGTACTTGCGCCGGGCGGGTGACGCGGCCAGCGCCGGGCGCAGCCGGCTCACCAGAATGAACGGCGCGGTCTGGTTGCACAGCTGCACTTCGAGCAGCTCCATCGCGTCGACCTCGTGCACACGTTGGGTCCAGCTGTTCACCGACGCGGTATCGGGCAGCAGCCCACCCGCGTCGATGGCAGTCCCGGCGGCGATCCGCTCCGGCGAGGCACTGCGGGCGGTCAGGGCCAGCTCGGTCAGCGCGTGCGGGGCGGGATGCTCGCCGAGGCTCCCGGCCAGGGCATGTGGATGCGCGTCACTGACGTGGTCGAAGGTGACCACGTCCACCAAAGCCGGCGGCGGGGTGCGCTCGGCCTCGACCAGCGCGGCATACGAGCCGGGCGGGCGGCGCACCGTCTGGGCGGCGTTGTTGATCAGGATGTCCAGCGGCCCCTGTGCGGCCACCTCGTCGGCCAGGGCGACCACCTGGGCCGGGTCACGCAGGTCGATCCCCACCACCCGCAGCCGGTGCAACCAGTCGGCGCTGTCCTCCATCGCGGCGAAGCGGCGCACCGCATCGTTGGGAAACCGGGTGGTGATCGTGGTGTGCGCGCCGTCACGCAACAGCCGCAGCGCGATGTACATGCCGATCTTGGCGCGCCCGCCGGTGAGCAGGGCCCGGCGTCCGGTCAGGTCGGTGCGGGCATCGCGTTTGGCCCGGTTGATCGCGGCACAGTCCGGGCAAAGCTGGTGGTAGAAGGCGTCGACCACGGTGTGGTGGGTCTTGCAGATGTAGCAGGCCCGCGAGCGCAGCAGCGTGCCCGCACTGGCCCCGACCGCGGTGGACACCAGCGGCAAGCCCTGGGTCTCGTCGTCGATCCGTCCGGGCGCACCGGTGGCGGTGGCGGCGATGACGGCGCGGTCAGCGGCTGCGATCGCGTCGCGTCTGGCGGTGCGGCGGGACTTCTTCAGCGCCTTGAACATCTTGGCAGTGGCCTGGCGCACAGCAACGGCGTCGGGGTGCTCGGGAGGCAGTTTGTCCACCTCGGACAGCACCCGCAGGCACGTGCTGAGCTGCTCGGGGTCGATCGCGTTCACGATGGAAGGGTACGGCGGGTGGGCACAAATCCCCTCATCCGGCGAACAGCGCCGCAACGGTGCCGCCCCCGAGATGTCAGTCGTAGATGACGTCCAGCCCTCGCCGCCGAAGGTCCGCCAGGCCGTCGCGCATGCCCTGCAGCTGCTCGGGTGAATGCCCCACCCAGTCGGTGATCTCCCCGACGATTCTCACCGGCTCACGGGTCCGGTAGGAGCAGGTCGGGTTTCCGGGCAGCTTCTTGTCGGTGACGTTCGGGTCGTCCTCGATCGCACCTTCGGGTTCGACGATGTAGATGCGGCCCCGCCCCTCGCCGACGGCCATCTCGGCTCCCCACACCGCAGCATCCAAGGTGCGGGTGACGTACACGTGGTTCATGATCCGACCGGCTTCGTAATTCGACTCGCGCCCGGGCACCAGGCAATCCCCCACCGCCAGGTCAGCCTTGGTGCCGTGCAGCAGCGCACCGGACTCGTGCACTTCAAACGGTTTCGGCGTACTCGTCACAACATCCCCCATCTCGTCACGGATCGACAGATTGTGCAGCACGTCAGGGGCCTTGCCGCAAGCCCCACCCCCCGCCGTATAGTGAGAGTGGGAACAGATCCAAACTCCTTCGCGCCCAGCCCATCCGATTCGGCGCTGACGATCAGAGTCGGTCGAGAAGCCTCTCGACGAGACCGGTCAATCTCGCGAAATGTGATCCGGCCCAATAGATTCGCCCGCAGTCCGGGCAGTGACTGAACTCGTCGTAGTAGCGGCGGGTCAACGGCTCCAGACGGTCCATCACCGCCTCCTTCGTCACCGCCGCCAGCGTGCCGTTGCATCGCACGCAGCGGGTGAAGGGCGCCACTCGACGTCGCAAATCCAGCCGCCGCAGCACCTCCAACGTCTGCTCCTCGGGCTGCTGGGAGTGGACGAACAAACCGTGGGTGATCGCGCGACGCTTCAACAGGCCACGGTCGCGGGTCAGCAGGATCCGCTGTTGTTCGACGCTGACATCGGCCAGGGTCTGATCGTCGGCCTCGCTGGACCACCACACGTCCAACCCGAGCACGCGCAGCAGCCTTGCCAGCCGGCCGAGGTTGACGTCGATCACGAACCGCGGATCCCGCAGCGGCACTGGACGCAGCCGCGCCGTCGCGCCGATGTCGAGCGCCTCGAACATCGGGTACACCGCGATGCGGTCAGCGACGCCAGGGCGGTGCTCGAAGCCGGCGGGATCCCCGTTCACCAGGATCAGGTCCACCTCGGTGTGCGGAATGCCCATGGCCTCCAGCACGTCCTTGACCGTCTGATGACTTTGGCATGGCCGGTGCACGGACAGGCCCCGCGACTCGGGGCCGAGGAAGTCGTTGAGCTCGGCGTAGGCCCGGACGGTGACGAAACCGGCCATAGCGTCATGGTCTCGCGCAGGGACCCTCGCGAACAAGATCCGCCGACAACCTGGGCAACGCCGAACGATCGGCCTAGCGTGAGGTCATGACTGAGCAGTCACCCGCGATCACCGTGGCTCATCCGCCGAAAGGGATGATGCGCGTCGTCAACCCGGCCCTCCGGTTGATGCTGCGCACGCCGTTCGCCGGCGCCGCACGCAAGCAGTTCATGGTGCTGACCGTCCGCGGCCGAAAGACCGGACAGCAGTATGCGATTCCGTTGAGTGCGCACTTCATCGACAACATCCTCTACGCGATGACCGACGCCGGATGGAAGCACAACTTCCGTGACGGCGCCACCGCCGAAGTCCTGCACGACGGCAAGACAACGACCATGCGCGGCGAACTGATCACGGACCGCGCGACCGTCGCCGACCTGTTCCACCGCTGCGCGGTGTCCTACGGCGTAAAACGCGCTCAGCGGATGATGGGGTTGACGTTCCGGGATCAGCGCATCCCCACGCTGGAGGAATTCACCGACGCGGTCGACCGTGAGCACCTCGTCGCCATCAAGCTGACCCCCGCCGGCCAACCCTGACCGCTACTTGAGGCAGGTGTCGAACTCGTCGCGGATGCGCTGCTGCAGTGCCAACGCATCGGGCACGAGCGGTTCGGTCTTGGTGCGGTCGCCACTGGGGTAGTCGCATTTGCCGATCATGGCGCTGCCCGCCCATCGTGGCTCGTTGTAGCGGGCCGGATCGTCCGCCCAGACCCAGGTGAGGCCGACCGGATGCGCCGGACCTGCCTCGACCGCGTGAATGGTCCGCACCACATCCTCATAAGCCGTCGCCGGCGTCGGCACGCTGAAGGTCAGGCGCTCCACCCGTCCGTCGCGGACGCCGATCCACCCGGGGTCGGCCGGTGCAGCCGCGGCCAACTGCCGGTCGATGCGTTGTTTGTCGGCGGGTGTCAGCGGGTTGAAGATCATCCAGTGCGGATCGGCGACACGGTCGGCCGCGGAGACCTCGATTTCGCTGGGTGGCCGGTCGGCGAAGATGCGGAGGACGGCGTCGACGGCGGCACCAGGTTTCTCGGCCTCATGGATCCGCACCTTCGACGCGTCAGGCGCGCCGCCGCCCAACCACATGATTTCGCCAGCCGGCGCATCCGCACGGAGGCGACGTACCAAGCCGGTCACCTGCCCGGTGTCTTCCGGCAGATCGGCGCCCCCGGAGATCGAGGTCTGTTGGGCCACAAGGATCTTCATCCGCTGGTTGAACTTCGCGAAGTCATCGCCGCGCAGCTCGTCGAGTTGGTCAACCACCGCGCCGACCTGCTGATCGCTGGCCTGCTCCATGTCGACCTCGAGTTCGAACCGAGTGCCTTCGAGGACGCCGTTGTCATAGATCAGGTCGACATCCGCCACACCGGGCATCTCCGCGATGCGGTTTCGGATGTCGAGTGCTTCCTGCTCGCGGTCGGGCGCACCGGTGCAGCCACTCAGCCCGGCCGTCACTGCAACCAACAGCGCGGCAGCAGCAAGTCGCATGTTGCTCAGCGTACGGCGGTTGAGGGGGTCCGCTGCGCGCCAATTAACTGAGCGTCAGCGCGAAGACATGCGCTAGCGTTGCCGCCCGAGGGGGCGTCATGGTTGAAAACCTGCTTGCAGACGGCGGAATCGCATATCAGATCGGCTCCACGATCGGCGCCATACTCTGGCCCGTTGTCGGTGGGCTGTTGCTGAGCATCGGCATCCGGCGTCGCATAGCCCACACCCGCTGGGTCCGTCACGACGACAACAGATTGCTTCACCCGGAAAGCTCTGTCCCTTCCGAGGACCGGCCACCGCCGCAGCCGTCCAACGGGACGTGGTTCATGATCAGCGGGACGGTGCTGCTGGCCATCGGGCTTCTCCACCTCGTCGCGCTCGCCATCGACCCCGGAACGGCGCAAAGTACGCCTCCCTACTCCTGAGCGCCCCGATTCAGACTCCGTCAAAAGTTTTGACGATCTCCTCACCCACACACCACCCGAGCCGGCCCAGCAACCCTCCCCACACCAAATGCCCCAATAACCGCCACCTGCCACACCCATCTCGGTAACGTCGAACGTGATGAGCGGGGCACCGACGTGTTGATCGCGGCGTTACGCGATCTGCAGTGGCGCCGACGGCGATTCATGATCGCCGCAGTCGGCACCGCGTTGGTTTTTGCCATGACGCTGGTATTGACGGGCCTGGCGAACGGTTTCCGCGTCGAAGCCGAACGCAGCGTGGACGCCCTCCACCTGGATGCGTTCATGATCAAGGAGGGCGCGGCCGGTCCGTTCCTCGGCTCAGCGCCGTTGCCGCTCACCGACGTTCAACGGGCGGCCAAGCTTCCGGGTGTCGTCACGGCCGTCCCGCTGGTGTACGGCTCATCGACCATCCCCGCCGGCGGCACCCCGCGGAACGTGAACGTGTTCGGGGTGCCAGAACAGGGCCCGGGCACACCGACATTGAAGGAGGGCCGGGCACCGCATACGCCCGACGAGGTCGCGGTGTCGACGACGATGAGTCGCCCCGTCGGAGCCGATGTCGACGTCGGCGCGTCGAAACTGCGGGTCGTCGGACTGGTCGATGACCTCACCGCCCTGGCCGCCCAGGACAACATCTACCTGACGGTGCCCGGCGCCCAACAACTGCTGTTCTCCGGGCAGAAGCTGATCTCGTCGGTCGGCATCGTCGGCAACCCGGGGGCGGCACCACCGGAGTTCCGCATCGTCGACCGGGCCGGCGCCATCGACGACATGGTCCGCCCGCTGCGCGGCGCCAACCAGGCGATGAGCCTGATGGCCGGCCTGCTGTGGGCGGTCGCGGCGCTGATCGTCGGCTCGGTGATCTACCTGTCCGCCCTGGAACGCACCCGCGACTTCGCGGTATTCAAGGCCGTCGGCGTGGCCACCCGATCCATCATGGCCGGGTTGGCGATGCAGGCCGTCGCCGTCGCCCTGCTGGCCGCCCTGCTGGGTGCGGGGCTCTCGCTCGTGCTCGGGCCGCCGTTCCCGATGCGCTGCGACGTGCCCACCCTGGCGTTTGTCGCGCTGCCGATCGTCGCCGTCGTGATCGGCCTGCTGGCCAGCGTGGCCGGGCTGCGCCGCGCCGTCACCATCGACCCCGCCCTGGCATTCCGAGGACCCTGACATGGCCGACCTTCTCGTCAAAGACCTCGTCGTGGAGTACTCCAGCGGCGGCTATGCCGTGCGCCCGATCGACGGACTCGACCTCGAAGTCCCCGCCGGATCGCTGGCAATCCTGTTGGGCCCCAGCGGTTGCGGAAAGACCACCCTGCTCTCATGCCTGGGCGGGATCCTCAAACCGACCGCGGGCCGCATCGAATTCGGCGACGTCGACGTGACGACCCTGAACAAGAAGGCGCTGTCGGATTACCGGCGCGACACCGTCGGGATCGTGTTCCAGGCCTTCAACCTGGTGCCCAGCCTCACTGCGATGGAGAACGTGATGGTGCCGCTGCGCGCCGCAGGCATGAGCCGCTACGGTGCCCGCGAGCGCGCGATGGAGCTGCTGACCCGCGTCGGGCTCGAGCACCGATTGCACCACCGCCCCGGCAATCTCAGTGGCGGACAACAACAGCGCGTCGCGGTGGCTCGCGCGATCGCGCTCGACCCGCCACTGATCCTGGCCGACGAGCCCACCGCCCATCTGGACTTCATCCAGGTCGAGGAGGTGCTGCGGCTCATCCGTGAGCTCGCCAGCGACGAACGCGTCGTCGTTGTCGCCACCCACGACACCCGCATCCTGCCGCTGGCCGACCAGGTCGTGGAGCTCGTCCCGCACGTCGCCGTCGAGCATCAGGGCCCCGAAACCGCCACCATCGAAGCCGGCGAGGTACTGTTCACCCAGGGCGAGATGGGCGACCTGATCTACATCATCACCGACGGCGAGATCGAGCTTGCCCGCGAATTGGCCAGCGGTGGTGAGGAAGTCATCAAGGTCGTCGGGCCCGGTGACTACTTCGGGGAGATGGGTCCATTGTTCAGCCTGCCGCGTTCAGCCACCGCACGCGCCATGACCGACGCCACCGTCGTCGGCTACACGGTGCAGGCATTCCGGGAACTGCTCGGCCCCACCGGCGCCCGGAACCTCATCGGGCGCTCCGAATCAGAGGACTGATGTGACCGAACTCGACACCCGCGTCGCGGTCTACCTCGACTTCGACAACATCGTCATCTCCCGCTACGACCAGGTCAACGGCCGCAACTCTTTTCAAAAGGACAAGGCCAAGGGCCTAGAGGCCGACAAGCTAACCAAGGCCACCGTCGACCTCGGCGCCATCCTCGACTTCGCCTCGTCCTTCGGCACGTTGGTGCTCACCCGCGCCTACGCGGACTGGTCGGCCGACCTCAACGCCGGATACCGCGAGCAGCTAGTCGGTCGCGCCGTCGACCTGGTGCAGCTCTTCCCCGCCGCCGCGTACGGCAAGAACGGCGCCGACATCCGGCTGGCCGTCGACACGGTCGAGGACATGTTCCGGCTGCCCGACCTCACCCATGTGGTGATCGTGGCCGGCGACTCCGACTACATTCCCCTCGCCCAGCGCTGTAAACGGCTGGGCCGCTATGTCGTCGGCATCGGGGTGGCCGGATCATCCAGCCGGGTGCTGGCCGCCGCGTGCGACGAGTTCGTCGTCTACGACTCGCTGCCCGGCGTTCCTTCCCTGAATGCCGAGCCCGAACCCAAGCCGCAGAAGCGCACCCGCAAGCAGGAAGAACCCGACCCGCAGGCAGAGGCCACCGCGCTGCTCACCCGCGCCCTGCAGATCGGTTTGGAGAAGGACGACGCCGAGTGGCTGCACAACTCCGCGGTCAAAGCGCAGATGAAGCGGATGGACCCGTCGTTCAGTGAGAAGTCGTTGGGTTTCAAGTCGTTCAGCGATTTCCTGCGGTCGCGTTCCGATGTCGTCGAGCTGGATGAGAGTTCGACGACGCGCTTGGTCAAGCTGAAGTAGCCTGCCCCGCCCCACCACCCGCATGCGTCCTGGTGATGACCGGATCCGGATACCCGGCATCACTCGTCGCCCTGGACACCGCCTCGCTGACCGCGTCCACCCGCTCACGAGGCACCAGCGCGATGACGCAGCCACCGAACCCGCCGCCCGTCATCCGCGCTCCGAGCGCACCGGCCTGCACGGCCGTCGCGGCGATCAGATCGAGGTGGGGAGTGGTGATCTCGAAGTCGTCGCGCATCGAGGCGTGCGATGCGGTCCACAGCTCACCGACCGCCACAAAGTCCGAAGAGTCCATCGCCGCAACGCAATCGAGCACCCGCTGGTTCTCGGTCAGAACATGACGCGCGCGCCGGGCATCGACCGGATCTTTCACCGCCCCGAGCGCTGACGCGTCAGAGACCTCACGCAGCGAGGCCACCCCGAGATCGGCAGCGGCCCGCTCGCAGGATGCCCGCCGGGCCGCGTACTCACCACCAGCGTGCGCATGCCGGACCCCTGAGTCGATCAACAGCAGAGTTACCCCGGACGCCTCGGGATCGAAGCGCACCGGTTGCACGGTGACATCGCGGAAGTCGATCAGCATCGCCTGCCCCGATTCGCCGAACAACGATGCCAGCTGATCGAGCAGTCCCGTTGGCGCACCGACATACTCGTTCTCGGCCTGCTGGGCTATGTGCGCCTGCTCGACCCGATCGAGATCGACACCCAGTGCGGTAAGCAGCGCACCGAGCACCGCGCATTCCAGCGCCGCCGACGAGGAGAGTCCCGACCCGATCTCGATCTCACTCGTGATCGTCATCGTTCCACCGGGCACTGCAACCCCGGCGTTCAGCAGCGCCCACACCACCCCGGCGACGTACGCCGCCCAGCCCGTCACCTCCCCGGGCACGGTATCCAGACCGATCTCCACCGGCCCGTCGCCCAACGAACTCGATACCGACAGCGCCCCCGACGGGCTGGGGTCAAAGCTGACAAATGTTCTCTGCGGCAAGGCAATCGGCAGCGCGAACCCCGCGTTGTAGTCGGTGTGCTCGCCGATCAGATTGATCCGGCCCGGGGCGGAGTATCTGACCGTCATAGCCGAACCCTAGTGCCGGGAACTAGCTGGCAGCCACCATCTGCGGCGGCCGGCGCCAACCCAGTTCGACCTGAAGCGGGAACGCCAGGGTCTTGCGGGAGATTTCGACGCCATTGACGCTGACCGCGCCGTTCGCCGTGGCCTGACCCGACTGGATGGCGACGATGTGGCCGTCGATCACCACGGCCACCGCGGCGAACAGCTGCAGCCGCAGAGCGGCCTTGGCGGCCAGGGACATCACCGGGAAGCTGTCCACCTCGATGTCGAGGTTGTGCTCGCGGTCCGCGGTGATGACGTGGGTGTGCAGCGGCACGATCTGCTTCACCCGCGGCTGCACATGTGACTTCTTGATCGCCGCGGTGATGGCGCCATAGGTATGCCAGCCCTCAAGGATGAGGTCGGTCATCGTCTCATTCAGCGCCGCCCGCAACGAGGCCTCGATCTCCTGGGCCAGCGCGCGACGTGCCACCACGCCGAGAGTGCGCAGCGGCCCGGCGGATTGGTTGTTGGCCGTCGTCTGCGTTACGGCATGCTCGATCCTGGCCTGGGTCTGACGCGACTCCGGCAGCATCCAATTGCCAACGGACGTTTCGGTGATCGGTGACGTGGTCATGATCGGATCTCCTCGACGATGGTGGAACGCGATGTCTCGGATGGGACCACGGAGAGAACGTGGTCATGGTCGGAGTTGTCGGCGGGGCGGACATCGAAAGGCACCGGCACACCGGGATGGGTCGCGACGGTGACGTGCGCCTTGAGGAACTTTGCACCCCGGTGCCGCCATGCCCGCCCGGCCAGCCCCGCGGCAATCGCCAAGGCGCACAACACCAACAGCGGTATCCACGGATTGCTGGTCGGCGGAGGCGGGGTGTCGTGGCCTCCCACTGCAGGAGTGACCGTGGGGTACGTGGGCGACGGCTGCGACGGCACGACGATCGCCGGGCTACTGGGGCGCGTCGACGTCGCGGTCGGCGTATCGGTTTCGCAGGTCGTGTACGAGTTCAGTTTGAACGACGGGGTCGGGGTGGGCGACGGGAAGTTCGGCGGAATCACGATGTACGAATTGATGGGCGGTTCCGTGATGGGCGGTTCCGTCGTAGGCGGTGTGGTTACCGGCGTCGTCGGCGGCGTGGTCGGAGCCGTGGTCACGGGCGTCGTCGGTTCTGTCGTCGTGGCGCACGGATCGGCAAGCGCCTGACCTGTCCCACCGACGAGAGCCAGGCAGACAGCCGCGACCACCACGGCCGCACTCGCGCGTCGCCTGCAGTTCCCCGACGTCCCCATCTCGGACCACCCCAATACTTCGGCTGCTAGCTGAAGTATTGGGGTGTGGCCAGCGGTTGTAATGCGTAGCGGACTACTCGAATTAGTGGTGATCCACCCGATGCGCCCGGCGGAAGCGGTCGATATACGCCGGCCAGTCCCAGGTCGACAGGAACTCCGTCGTCGCCGCGTACCCCTTGTCGTACAGGGCCTCGGCCTCATTGCGGCTGATGTCGAAGTCCAGCACCCCGACGTCGGTCGAATCCACCTGGATCGCACGCACCTTCACCCACGGCTGGCTCAGATAAGCCTGGTCGTGACCGACCAGCATGGTGGTGATCAGGCTTTCCAGAAGCGAGGGACGGCCAAACGTCAGCAGGCCCAGCCCGGGGATCAGCTGCTCGGCCGACGGGGCAGGTAGGTACGGCACCACCGTCACCCCGAACGTCGGCCACCGCGGTTCCGCGCCGTCGGGACGGTCGAAGGAGTCGATCGGAAAGTTCGACAGCACCCCGCCGTCCACCAACGTGCACGGTGTTCCGTCAGCGGTTTCCAGCGTGACGGGATGGAACAGGAACGGAATGGCCATCGAGGCCCGCACCGCGTCGGCGACGAGTTGCTCATCGGGATCCAGGCCGTAGACCCGCCGGTAATCCCATGGCAGCCGCACCAATTGACCGGTGGTCACGTCGGTCACCGTGACTGTCAGCCGGTAGCGCCGCTCGGGCAGCAGGCTGTCGTCCTTGATGGCCAGATCACCAAAGGTCTTGACGCCCAGGTTCTTCAGCTCGCTGCGAATCCAGTCGTAGGCGAAGTCACCGCGATAGATGCCGGTCTCGCGGAGCAGACCCCACGCGGTGCCGAGCACCGGGATGCTCTCGATCGGCCCGCTGTCGCGGAACTTGCGGTACGGCACACTCAGCGCCAACTCCCGCAACTGGTCACTGGTCAAGTCGTTGCGTTGTACCGCCGCGGCCACCACCGCGCCGACCAGGGACCCCGCCGAGGTGCCCGAGATCCGCTCGATCGCGTACCCCGCGTCCTGGAGCGCGACGACGGCGCCCACCAGGCCGATGCCCTTGACCCCGCCCCCGGAAAGTACGAGGTCAGCACGGTGCGGGGAACGTTTCGCAGCCATGACCCCAGCTTGGCACGGCCGCCTGACAATCAACCGGACGTTCGAGAACTCTTACCCATGGTGGTCTCCAACCCGATGAACAGCACGTCGAGCCCGCGGTCGAGTTCGGCGGCACCGTCGTAGGACCCGAGCGCAGGAGCCAGTGCACGCACCTGCGGGAACTCGATGATCGACAGTCGGTGCAGACCCAGTCGCAGCACATCGTCGGGCTCCTCCGGCCGTTCGACGACCTCCTGCAACTCGGTGAGGATGTGGCCGTACAGATAGCCGAACAGCATCCGGTAGATGTGCAGGGCATCGGTCCCGGAGAATCCGGCCGCCGTCAGCAGCGCCAGGACATCCTCCAGCGGCCGCAGCATTCCCGGCGGACGCTGTCCCAGCGGGGTGGCCAGCGGACGAGTCACCATCAGCGGCACGACATTTGGATGCGCCAGCGCCAGCTGCCGAAACTCGTGCGCCACCGCGCGTAGCTGGCCGGCCCAGTCGGGGTCGGCGGTGTCCACGCGCAGTTGGCTGATCACGATCTCGGTGACCCCGTCGAGCAACGCGGCCTTGTTGGGCACATGCCGGTAGAGCACGGCAGGATCCCGGCCGACCTCTTCACTGAGCCGACGCATGGACAGACCGTCGACACCGTCGCGGTCCACCAGTCGCAGGGCAGACTGCAGGATCACCGATCGGTTGATCTGACCCTCCACACCGCGCCGGGGCGCGGTCGCCTGTTTGACCATCGTGACGACTCCTCCATAGGGCTGGAGCGTCAGACTACATCGGGTGTCAACACTGTAGACAAACATCGTTGCGGTTGCGTTGGGCTGCGCGTAGGGTCGAGCCATCGGGACCACACAGGCTCCCAAGTCAAAGGGGCCAACCATGGCTGACAAGTCGCCACGCCAGAGCATGACCAAGAAATCGGGCAAGTCGCTCAAGGAGAAACGCGCGGCCAAGCGGGACAAGGCCGTCGACGCGCACTCGACCGAGGAAGTCCTCCACCACAAGCGGCGTTGAGACTCGGCTCGCCAGATAAGCCAGGGGGCAGGAGGGGCCCGGACGTAACCGCGTCCGGGCCTTTCGATGTGCGATGTGGCGCTCGGCATGTCCGAAACCGCCCCTCACGTAGCATCGAATTGTCATGCGAATCGCCATCAGTGGGGCCGGAGTCGCCGGGACGGCGTTGGCGCACTGGCTGCATCGCACCGGGCACACCCCGACACTGATCGAGCGCGCTCCGGCGTTTCGCACCGGCGGCTACATGATCGACTTCTGGGGCATCGGATACCGCGTGGCCCGGCAGATGGGCATCGAACCGGCCATCCGCGACGCGGGATACGACGTCCACTGTGTGCGCTCGATCGGACCCGATGGCACGACGCGGGCCGCACTCGGCGTCGACGTTTTCCGGCGCATGATCGGCAACGACTTCACCAGCCTGCCGCGCGGCGATCTGGCCTCCGCCATCTATCGCACTGTCGAGGACAGCGTGCCGACCCTGTTCGGCGACAGCATCACCGGCATCGACCAACACCCTGACGGGGTACGGGTGACGTTCGAGAACGGCCCGCCCGACGACTTCGACCTCGTCATCGGTGCCGACGGCCTGCACTCCAACGTGCGCAGCCTGGTTTTCGGCCCCGAGGAACACTACGAGCACTACCTGGGCTGCAAGGTGGCCGCGTGCATCGTTGACGGCTACACCGGGGGCGATTCCGGCGCGTACCTCACCTACAGCATCCCGGGTCGGCAGGTCGGGCAGTTCACGTTGCGCAACAACCGAACCATGTTCCTGTTCGTGTTCCGTGATGAGCACGACGACCACGGCATGACGCCAAAAGAGCAGTTACACAATCAGTTCGACGACGCAGGCTGGGAATGCCGACGGATTCTGACCGCACTGGACGGCGTCGATGATCTCTTCTTCGACGTGGTCAGCCAGATCCGGATGGACCGCTGGTCAGACGGCCGGGTGCTGCTGATCGGTGATGCCGCAGGCTGCATCTCGCTGCTCGGCGGCGAGGGCACCGGGCTCGCGATCACCGAGGCGTACGCCCTGGCCGGGGAATTCGCCCGCGCCAACGGCGATCACCGAACGGCCTTCGGAAGCTACGAATCGCTGTTACGACCGTTCATCAAGAGCAAGCAGGCCGGCGCCGAACGGATGCTGGGTTTCTTCGCCACCAGAACGCGATTCGGGTTGTGGTTCCGCAATGTGGCGCTGCGGGCGATGAACCTGAGCCGCCCGGTGGCGGGCCTGTTCGCCGGCAGCGTGCGCGACGACCTCGACCTGCCCGACTACCGGATCAGCTAGCGGCGGGCCGGCTCGGCCCGCTCGGACTCGACCTCGGCCGGCTCCCGCGAGGCGCGCACACAGATCCGCGCCCCACGGTGCGGGACCAACGTCACGTGCTTGACGCGCTGCCGTTCGTCGGCAGCTGTGGTGGTGAAAAGGTCCACCCGGCGCAGGATTTCCCGCAGCACGACCCGTAGCTCGACCATCGCGAACGTCGCCCCCAGGCAACGCCGGTTGCCGCCGCCGAACGGGAACCAGGTGGTTGGCCCGAGCGTCACGCCGAACATCCGGTCCGGGTCGAACCGGCCGGCGTCGGGATAGACGTCGTCGCTTTCGTGGACCAGGCCGATGCCCGGCGCCACCATCACCCCGGCGGGCAGCCGGTAGCCGGCCAGCTCGACCGGCTGCTTGAGTACCCGGCCGACGTCGAACACCACCGGCCGGATCCGCAGCGTCTCCTTGGCCACGGCGTCGAGGTACTCGTCGTCGCCGTCACGCGCGGCCCGTACCGCCTTGTCCAGCACCGCGGGATGACGGGTCAGGCGCTCCAGCGCCCATGACAGTGCGGTCGCGGTCGTCTCATGCCCGGCGACGAGCAGGGTCATCAGCTGATCGCGCAGCTCACGGTCGGTCATGGTGTGCCCGCCCTCATTGGCCGAACGCACCAGCATGGCCAGCACATCGGTGCGGGTCGCGACCTCCGGGTCGGCCCGCCGATCGGCGATCTCGGCGTACAGCAGCCGGTCGGCCTCCTCGACGTTGCGCTGCAGGGCCCGCCACGGGCGCCGGCGCTGCAGGTCAGGGCTGGCCAGGGCCAGCGTCTCCCACGGGCCGACGCTGAGCAGCCGCGGCATCACCGCCCGCAAGGCGGCCAGCCGGGCCGGATCCGACGCCCCGATCACGGTCCGCAGGATCACCTCAAGGGTTATCTCGGCCATCTTCGGGGCGGCCGGGAAAGTGGTGCCAACCGGCCAGCCCGCGATGTTGGCGGCGGCGATCTCGGTCATGATCTCGGTCTGGCGGGCCACGGCGTCGCGGTGGAACGCCGGCAGCATCTGCCGTCGGCGTTCGTGGTGTTCGTCCTCGTCGATCACCAGCACCGAGCTGTCCCCGAGCAGGGAACTGAGCACCGAGTTCGCTTCCCCGGCATGGAAGATCGTCGGATCTCCGGCGAACACCACCTTGATGTCGGCGCGATCTGCCAGGTACACCATGGTGCCCATCGCCGGAACCCGCACCGTGAACACGTCGCCGTAGCGGCGGCGGCAGGCCGACACGAATCGCGGCCAGTACCGCAGCATCAAAACGCCCTGCACGGACGGGGGCAACGGAGGCCCCGGAGGTAACCCCACCATTCCTCCACCCTACGAGCCGGAGACCGCCGGTGGACCGGAAGCCGCCAGAGGCCCGGACGCCGGCTGCGTCCGGGCCCTGCCTCCCCCAGGCTTACTTGGCGTGGTTGCGCTGGTGGTGGTGATGGGTCGCGGACCCGGGCTGCGGCATGTTGTGCTGGTTCGGGAAGGCCTGGTGCGAGCTGACCGACGGGCCGGTGTTGGCGACGGAAGCGTCGGCGTGAGCGGTGGCGGCGCCCAGGGCGATCAACGCGGGGGCGGCGGCGAGGGTGAAACCGGCGGCGATGCGGCGGGTGATGGTGCTCATGTCGACTCCTTTGTCGGATAAGGCTTTTCGGTTTTTTCTCCGGTGTGTTCCGGTGTTGAGATAAGAATGCGCCGATCCGGCCCGCGGCTGTATCGACCGACCGGCCCATCCACCGGACGAACCTCGTGTCCCCCGATCGGGGGACACGAACCAGATGTCACCCGCTGGTCATCGAATTGCCGTCTGACGCGACCGGCGCACGCGGCTAGGATCAGCAAACAGATCCAAGGGGGGTCCTGATGGGCATCGATCTCAAGGTGGCCGGCTCGGCGCTGTGCGCGGTGCTGCTCGCCGCCTGCACCCCCACCGTCCCCGATTCCGGCGGCCCGCAGGTCGACGTTCTGGGCAGCATGATGGCCAGCGAATCCGAGATCAACACCGTGATGAACGCCCAGGTCCGGCCGAAGACCGCTCTGCGCAGCCCGATGACCAACGCCAACTATGAGCCCATCTCGCGCCCGGAGTGCATCGTCGTCATCGGCAACGGAATGGAGTGGGTCTACCGCGACAGCGGCTACCGGGCGTTCCGTGAAACCCAGCTCGCGGACGACGCCGACGACGTGGAGGTCGACCAGGCGATCTCCAGATTCGACAACCCCAAAGCAGCTCAGGCCATGGTCGACCGCACCGTCGACATCTGGCGCCGCTGCGGCGATGACACCCTGACCTTCAGCTACAACGGCGGCGAGACGCGGGATGCCCGGCGGATGGGCGTCCCGACCGCGCTCGACGGTGTCGACATCACCAATGACGTACCGCTGGATGTCGCCGACCGCCTCACCCACCGCGCGATCCTGGCCGTCGACAACTTCGTGGTCGACCTGCGAATCAGCGGCTACGACGTCACCGACCGGCAGACGGTCCAGCTGGCAAAGATCATCGCCGGACGCAACGCGCTCTGACCACCTACGCTGGTCAGAGGAGTGCGAGGACGACGACCGTGGCTGGCCACGCTGTGAAACGACGGATCCCAGGGCCGAGAACCCTGCGTTCCCGGTGGATCGTGCGCAGCGCCGCCGTCATCACCGACACGTTGTTCGCCGACGTCTCCGAGTGGCAACGCACCGTCGACGACAGCTATCCCTACCAGGTGTTGTCGATCCGGGTGAGCGACGGCACCTACCGGGATCGCAATTTCGCGACCAACTACGCCTGGATGCGCGGCGCACTGGATTCCGGACGGCTGGTGTTCGGCATCGTCTACACCTACTGCCGGCCCAATTGGCAGGCCAACGCCGACACCGTGCGCTCGATGATCGAGGCCAACGGCGGCCTGCACCCCCGCGTCACGCTCATGCTCGACGTCGAACAGGGCGGCAACCCCCGCGGTGACGGGTCGGATTGGATCAATCGGCTGTACTGGAACCTGGCCGAGTACACCGGCAACCGGGCCCGCATCATCGGCTACGGCAACGTCGGCGACCTGAACAACATGTGGCGCACCAAACCCAGCAGCATCAGGCTCATCATCGCGGCCTACGGCAGTAATCCCGACTATCCCGGCAAGGTCGCCCACCAGTACACCGACGGACGCGGGTACAGCCCCGGATTACCCCAGGGCGCACCGCCATTCGGCAACTGCGACATGAACTCCGCCGACGGTCTCACCCCCGTGCAATTCGCCTCGGCCTGCGGCATTTCGACCCCATCGCCGATTGGCACCGAGCGGGTCTGACCAACGTGACCCAGAACAGGCGAAACATACTGCACCACAATGCATTACAACCAGCCACCCGGCAACGTTGACACGGCTCGCATAACGGCGTGTACTGGGGTTACAGGGCGCGCCACCCGATGATCGACAGCTTCTCCCTGTTCGACCACCAACGGCACAGGGACTGCAGAAGTGAAGTTCCTTTTCGGGATCCCGGTCAGACGGGTGGCGCAGCTCGGAACAGCGATCGCCACCCCGCATTGGGCACGGCGAGTTTGAAGATCGTCCGCAGAGTCTGCAGATACTGCCGGGCCAGTGGCCCGCTGGTGTAGGGCAGGTTGTACTTCTCGCACACCTCGCGCACCCGCACGCTCACCTCTGCCAGACGGTTGCTGGGCAGATCAGGGAACAGGTGATGCTCGATCTGGTAGCACAGGTGTCCACTTGAAAAGGCCAGCACCGGACCGGCTTTGAAGTTCGCCGCGCCCAGCATCTGTCGCAGGTACCACTCGCCGCGGCTCTCCTCCTGCAGCGTCTCCGGGCCGAACCGCTCCGCGCCGTCGGGGAAATGCCCGCAGAAGATCACCACGTAGGCCCACAGGTTGCGCAGCACGTTCGCACCCAGATTCGCGACGAGGGTTCGCTTCCACCGCCGCCCGCTCAACACCGGCAGGACGATGAAGTCCTTGGTGAGCTGGCGGCCGATCTTGGCGCGCAGCAGCTGGCGCGCGGCGTTCTTACCGGCTTCGGTGTCCGCCCGGTCCCGGGCGGAGTAGAAGTCGTGTAGGGCGATTCCCCATTCAAAGATCATGGCCAACAAAATGTTTCGCAGCGGCTGCACGAGGTGCTGGGGTTCCCATTGCTGGTCGCGACTCATCCGCAGGATGCCGAAGCCGAGGTCGTCGTCCACGCCCAGCACGTTGCTGAACACGTGATGGTGGTAGTTGTGCGAGTAGCGCCACTGCGCCGACGGGCCCACCATGTCCCACTCCCAGGTGGCGGAGTGGATCTCGGGATCGTTCATCCAGTCCCACTGGCCATGGCCGACGTTGTGCCCGATTTCCATGTTCTCGACGGATTTCGCGTAGGCCAGCGCGGCTGTCCCGGCCAGCAGGCCGGACCTCGACCGGGTGCCTGCGATCAGCAGCCGTGCGGCCACCTCCAGCGCCCGCTGGAACACGATGGTGCGCCGAATGTAGGCGGCGTCGCTGGCCCCCAGCGACTCCTCGGTGTCGCTGCGGATGGTGTCGAGCTCGGCACCGATCGCGTCGATGTCCGCGCTGCTCAACTTCGCGTATGCCGCGATATCTCTGATTGTCAGAATTCCCGGTCCGTCTGTGTGCGGCGGCATGGTCCGGGCCACCTGGGTGAAAGTGCTTTCAGCCTAGGTGCTGACAGGGATCCCTGCCACCACGCCAGGTCGAGCACCGATGACCGGTGCTCATGCTTCGCTACGGGCGCAATGCGCCCAGCAGTTCGGGCAGGGGAACGGTGGCGATGCGGATTGCGGCGTCACCGACCCCGAACGGCAGCACCACGGTGTCGGCGTGCACGAGCGCGCCACAGGAGTACACGACATTGGGCACGTAACCGTCGCGTTCGTCGTCCGCCGCGCTCAGCAGAGGTTCGGCGAGCCGACCGAGAATCCGGGTCGGATCGTCCAGGTCGAGCAGGATGGCCCCGATCCGGTAGGTGCGCATCGGGCCGACGCCGTGGGTGAGCACCAGCCATCCATCCTCGGTCTCGATGGGTGGACCGCAGTTTCCCAGTTGAAGCGCTTCCCATGGCTGCGTCGGCTGCTGGCACGGCGACGAGCTCGTCCATACCGCCGGGTGGTCCGAATAGGCGACGGTGTTCGTTTCCCGGTCGGATCGCGACATGGCCGCGAATCGCCCGCGGATCCGGCGCGGAAACAGGGCAAGTCCCTTGTTCGCGGCGGCCCGTCCGACCATCGGCACCGAGGTGAACGACCGGAAATCAGTGGTCGCGAGAAGCTGTTGGCTGATCTGCGAGCCGCTGTACGCCGTGTAGGTCGCGTAGAACGTGACCGCACCGTCGTCGTCGACGAAACGCACGAAACGCGCATCCTCCATCCCGGCGGCCTCGGCGCTCGTAGCGGGCCACAGCACGCGTTCGGAAAGTGCGGTATCGGCTGAGAACTCGACCCCGTATGCGCGGTCCGCGATAGCGCGGATCGACGCGATCGTCGCCGGTGCATGCCGGCGCGTGCTGCGATGTCGCTGCAACTGCTCGAGTCGCTCATCCAGGTCGGCGCGGGTAAACCGGTCCCCGAGCGCATCGAGCACATAGTCGGACGCCTCGCCGCCACCGTGCAGCCATGCCAATTCGCTGCGGAACACATCCGCTTCGTGCAGCGTCGGCACGGTAGCACCGACGGAGGCGAACGGTACCGGGTCGTCGACCACGGCGCGGCCGGCAGCATCGACAGTGCCGGTCCGGAAGCCGATCGATGACCGGTGCCCCTCGCCGATCCCCCGCACACTCATCACGAATCGCACACTGCCGGTGGTGGTTCCGGACTGATCCGGATGCACGACGATGCTGGGGTTGCACAGTGCAGCACCCTCGATCGCGTATTCGTTGGTGAACACCGCGCCAAGCAACAACATTCGAGGCTCGGACAGCTTCGAACCGGAAGCGAGCCGGTCGGCCAGTTCGGCGGCGTGGCGCCGAAACGTGTCGGTTAGTCCGCGGTGTCGATCAACGTATCTGAGAAGGACATCCTCCAGCGCCGCCTGCACCTGAGTCTCGTCCAGATCCAGGATCCGCGTGAGAACCTTGCCCGCCCGCGATTCCTGGTGTTCGAAACCCTCCTGGCCCGGCACGAACAGCTGTGTGATCACCCGCGAGCGGTCAGCTCTCAACCACTGCGGACTGCGCGTGAGGGCTACCTGCCGGGTCGATGTCATGGGGTGGCATGGGAAAAGCGTTGCGCCTGCAGAAACGTCGAGAGCGCCGCCAGTGTCGACTCGGCACCCTGGTTGCGGTTCACCCCATCGGCGTGCAACCCGTCGAATCCGCCACCTGTCTCGGGATCCCACATCAGCTCGCCGACATCGTTGGCCCCCTGGAACCAGGCGGCAGCAGCCCGCACGGTTTCTGGCCAGATGGCGCTCGGATCGACAGCAGCGGCGCGGGCACACGCGTCTGCCAGTGCGGCCACCTCGATCGGTTGCTGGTCGAATCCCGGCCGAGGGTCGTCGATGCCCCAGCCACCGGCGGGCGTGACCGACAGGTGATCGTCGGCCGTCTCGCGCTCGACCAACCATGCCAGCAGGTCCAGTCCCCGGTTGTACAGCGCCGAGTCGTCGATCGCGACGCCCGCGGCAATCATGGCCTCGGCGAGAACCGCATTGGCGTAGGTGAGTCTCGGTTCGGGCCAGGGCCAGTCCGGGTTTCCGGTGGGCGCAGGGACACCGGCGACATAGTCGGTGATGAGTGAGTGGGCGGCGCTGTGCCCGGGCTGGGCGGACATCAGCTCAGCCGCTCCCAGAACGGCGAACGCCATCGCCCGTGGCCATATCGACCTCTGCTGCGCGGCGCGCTTGAATTGGCCGACCGCCATCTGGCGGACCATGCCGACATCACTGTGCGCAGCGGCGGTTCCCAAGCCCCACAGGCAGCGCCCCCACGCGTCCTCCAGCGCCGGTTCGTCGACCCACGCGCCGTTACAGTCCATCCGGTTGTGGCAGGCGCCGGTGAGGGTCTGCGCCTCGTTGAGGAAGCGCATCGCCACCCCCGCTAGTCGGTTCAGGTCCCGGTCAGGACCGGGCGCACGTGTGGCGACGACCAGTACGCGCGCCATATCGTCTGTGCAGTAACCATTTTCGGCTCTCGGTTCGGTCAGCCGGGCATGTTCGAAGGTTCCGCTGCCGTCCGTCATCCGCAGCAGGTGGTCGAACCGGGGACGCGGCAGTTCGGTCACCGGCGTTTCGATCGATCGGCCAGGATCTGCCGTGCCGCCGACTGGTACGCATTGGCGACGACGGACCACGACATCGTTGGCGCCAGCCGACGCGCCTCGGCGGCCATCGCGCCCGCGAGGCGCGGCTGGGTGAGCACGCTGCGCAAGGCGGATGTGAGCGCCTCCGGATTCCCATGCTCTACCGCGATGCCTGCCCCACTCCCGAGCAGCTCGACGGCATGCGGAAAGGCGGTGGCGACAACGGGCCGCCCATGGGCAACCGCGTCGACCAACACCCCGGAGGTGACCTGCTCGGTCGAGTCGTAGGGCAGCACCACCACGGCCGCGGCCCGGAGCTGGGCACTCAGCGACGACGCGTCGAGGTAGCCCGAGTCGAAGTGCACCGAGTCGGCCAGGCCACTCGACCGTGCCTTCTCGATACAGAAGTCGCGATATTCCTCGCCATCAGCGGCGAGCACCTTTGGGTGTGTCCGGCCGGCCACCAGGTACCGTGGTCGGCCGTTGAGCCGATGCAGATCGCCCATTGAGTCGATGACCCGCTCGATACCCTTTCCCGGTCCGAGCAACCCCCAGGTCAAGAGGGTGGGCCTGCCGCCGCGCTTGGTCTGCACGGGTGCCGGGACCATCGCACCGTGCGGGATCGTGGTGACTTTGTGCCGGTCAACGTGGTAGCCGAGACACAACCGCCGGTGGGCCGACTCAGACATCACGACGACCCGGTCCGCCAGCGCCGCCACTACCTCGAGTACTGAGCGCTGGTGGGGCGTCGGATCTTTGAGAACGGTGTGCACGACGACGATCGACGGGATGTCAAGGTCACCGATGATGTCGACAACCTCGTCACCGTCCGATCCCCCGTAGATGCCGTACTCGTGCTGAATGACGGCAATGTCGTTCTGATTGAGCAGATCCGAACTGGCCGCCACCGATCCCGCGGATCCGTTGACCAGCTCTCCGACCACCCGACCGTCGCCAGACGTCGAACCATCAGAGACCCTGACGACACCCACTTCCGCACCGGTCGCGGACAAACCGCCCGCGAGCGCTGCACTGAATGTCGCCAGACCGCAGGGAGTCGGCGCATACGTACTGAGCATCCCAATCCTCAGACGGTCGGGATCGACGCGCACCGCTGTAGGGCCGGCCGGCACATGCAGAACGGATGGAGCACTCAAGATGAACCCGACATGATCTGGGCGCGAAGCACTTCCACGGCGGTCAACGCCGGGTTTGAAAGTTGCGAATCGTCAGCACCTTTCGGCCCCGACGGTCCCATATCTGCGTGGTTGCCGATTACCCTCGGCTCGGTGATGTGCGTAATGACTGCCCTCGCTTCGGCTCACGGCCGACATCTCGGGCTACTCCGAGCACGTCAAGACCGACGTGAATGAACTGAACCGAATTTCGCGATACCGCAAGAAAACTGATTGCTTTCCGCTAGCGCTTGGATCGATTGTGCCTAGTGGCGGGATCCGGGCCAGAACACCAGTCAACGCTGCACCACAGGCATTGTCAACTGCAGCGGGTCCGCCCTGCGCGGAAACCTGCACTCCCTGGTGCCGCCGTGACCCGTGTGATTGCAGATGTCCGCGCAAACGCCAGCGCTGCGCCCGACCCCTGTGACCGATTACGATCAGCAAACAGGGATCAAGGGGGTCACATGGACGTGAAGCGGGCGGTTGTACCGGCCATCGCGGCCATTGCATTGGCAGGTTCCGCGCTCAGCGGGTGCGGCACCAAGCAAACCGAGGATGACGCCGGACCACAGGTCGACGTCCTCGGCAGCATGTTGGCCAGCGAATCAGAGCTCAACACCATCCTGGGCACCACGGACCTGCATCCCAAGACCGCGCTGCGCCAGCCCGCCAGGCTCGACGCCGACGAGCACGCCTCGCGTCCGGTGTGCCTGGCCGTGATCGGCAATGCCATGGACGAGGTGTACCGCGACAGTGGATTCCGGCAGTTCCGCGAGTCGCTGTTCGCCGACGAGACCAACGACCTCGAGGTCGACCAGGCCGTCACGGCGTTCGACACCCCCACGGCCGCAAAAATTCTCGTCACCCGCACGGTGGATACCTGGCGCCAGTGCGCCGGCGAGAACCTGACGATCAGCTACGACGGCAATCGCCGGCCCAGCATCTTCGCGCTCGGCAATCCGAGCGTCGTCGACGACATCGACGTCACCAACGAGCAGTCACCGGCCAGCCCCCAGCAGGGCAGCCGCCGCGCGATCCTGGCCGTGAACAACATCGTGGTCGATGTGCGGATCACCGGAACCGACCTGACCGACGCCCAGGTGGTGCAGCTGGCCAAGGCGATCGCCGGCCGAAACGCGGTCTGAGACGCGGTCTGAGACGCGAAAACCCTTACTGGAAAGCCCCATTGATCACCGATTGGGTGATCATGCCCTTCTCCACACCCCACATGGTGGCGATGGTGCGGTACTCGCCGGTGTTCATCACGTGCTCCAGCGCCAACCGTAGCGACTCACCCAGACCCGACCCCTTGGCGACCGGCCAACCGTAGGGCGCGGAGTCGAACACGTCACCGGCCGGTTCCAGCGCGCCGCCGCTGAGCTTGATCGCGAACCCCGTGACGGGTGAATCAGCGGTCATGGCATCGACCTCACCGGCGATCAGCGCGGCTGTCACCTCGTCCTGATGGGTGCGGACCACTTTCTCGATGGGCGGCAGCCCGGCCGCCACGCAGGCGTCGGATTTGGCCGGGATCTCCTGGGTCTCCTGAATCGTGCTGTACGCCACGCCGATTCGCAGCCCGCACGGCGATCCCGGGTCAGCCGACGTACCGGCCCGCCGGGCCCACAGCGTGCCCGCCTGGAAGTAGGTGACGAAGTCGGCCTGCTGCTCGCGCTCGGCGGTGTCGGTGATCGAGGACATCCCGACGTTGAAGTTGCCGTCCTGCACCGACGGCAGGATCCCCTCGAACCCGGTCTCGCGGAAGTCGGGCACCAACCCCATGGTGCGGGTCACGGCCTTCATCAGATCGATGTCGAAGCCGACGATCTCACCGCTGGAATTCTTGAACTCGTTGGGCGCGTACGGCACATTGACCCCGATCACCAAGCGCCCGGAGTCCCGGATCTCCGGCGGCACCGTCCGCGCGATCGCATCGACGGCACCCGTCGGCGCCTGCACCGGGCCGGACCCCGCTGAACCGGCAACATTGGCAACGCGACCCGAACCGTCGTCGCGCAGCTGCCACACCCCCACCGCGCCCAGTGCCGCCACCACCACCGTCGCGCCCGCGATCGCGGCCACCTTCTTGGACACCCGGACCCGGGTCGGAACGCGTTGCGCCGAATGCCGGCCCGACCGCCCGGTGCTGCGCACCGGTACTGCCAATGCGGCCCGCGCCGCCGCGGCCAGGGCACCGGCACTCTGATACCGCTTGGACGGCTTCTTGGCCATGCCCTTGGCGATCACCTCGTCGAAGGCCGCCAGGCGCGGATCCTTGTCGGACGCCCGCGGCGGCGGGGACACCATGTGCCCGGCGATCTGTTGCTCGAGGCTGTCCGACGGATACGGCCGCTCCCCCGTCAGGCATTCGTAGAGCACGCACGCCAATGCGTAGATGTCCGAACGCGGATCGACCTTGCCCGCGTCGAACCGCTCCGGCGCCATGTAGGCCAACGTGCCCAGGGTGCTGCCTGCGGTGGTCATGCCCGAGTCGCCCGCGGTGCGGGCCAGGCCGAAATCGATCAGGTACACGAAGTCGTTGTCGGCGATCAGGATGTTCGACGGCTTGACGTCGCGGTGGATCAGCCCGGCCGCATGCGCCCCGTCGAGCGCCTCGGCCACCTGCTCGACCATGCCGACCACGAAGGTCGGGTCCAACGGCTTACCGGTCTTGGTGAGCATGGCGCCGAGGTTGCGTCCCTCGATCAGCCGCATGTCCAGATAGAGCCGGCCGTCGATCTCGCCGTAGCCGTGGATCGGCACCACATGCGGATTGCTCACCCCCGCCGCGGCGTGCGACTCCCGGCGGAACCGTTCCTGGAAGGTGGCGTCCTGCGCCAGGTGCGGCGGCAGGACCTTGAGCGCGACGATGCGATCGGTGTCGGAATCGTAGGCCTGGTAAACCTCGCCCATCCCGCCCCGACCGATCAGCTTTTGCAGCTGATAGTGCCCGAATGGGGTCGAATCCACCGTTCAACTCCTCCGGAGCGGCCAATTCGGCGTTGGCATTCGATCGAAGTTACATCACGTTTGCCGCATGCGTTGGTCCAGATCACATCGGGCTGGCAAAAATTGTCGCCCGCGGTGACAAATGTGACCGATGTGAATTCGTAACGGTCCAGATCCCCACCAAATGCCGATATCGGCATCCGATCCCGCTACCTTGGTCGCGGGCTTTGATAGTGAGTCTCGGTAACGGGGTGGGAAAGGGGGAACATGCGCGTTGACGGACGGGACATCACCGTCACCGGCAGTCTCCTGCAACCGCCGACCCGGCGCACCAACGACATCCTGCGGCTGATTCTGGCCGCGATCTTCCTGGCCACCGTCATCACCAGCTCGCTGATCACCCGCTACGAGTGGGTGGCCCTGGAGAAATCGATCTCCGAGATCGTCGGCGTGCTCACCCCGACCCAGTCCAATCTGGTCTACCTGGCCTACGGCATCGCGATCCTGGCGCTGCCGTTCGTGATCCTGGTCAGCCTGATTCTGGGACGGCAGTGGAAA
This sequence comes from Mycolicibacterium nivoides, assembly GCF_003855255.1. Classification (NCBI taxonomy): domain Bacteria; kingdom Bacillati; phylum Actinomycetota; class Actinomycetes; order Mycobacteriales; family Mycobacteriaceae; genus Mycobacterium; species Mycolicibacterium nivoides. Next base: position 3,150,349 of record NZ_CP034072.1, read on the forward strand.
CTGCTCGGCGCCTACGCTGCCGCGGCCCTGATCACCATGCTGTCGCTGTCGATCACCGCCAACGGCATCGCCGCGCCCAGATGGCATTTCGATCTCTCCGACCGGCTCAGCTCCCAGTTGTCGCAGTTCCTCGACGACCCGCGCTGGATCGGCATGCTCGCCGCGGTGCTCACCGTCTCCGGGCCCTGGCTGTCACGCCGGCTGCGCCGCTGGTGGTGGACGCTGCTGCTGGCGTTCGTCCCGATCCATCTGGTCGTCAGCGCCGTCGTGCCGGCCCGCTCCCTGCTGGGCCTGACCGCCGGCTGGTTCGTCGGCGCCCTGGTGGTATGGCTCGTCGGCACTCCCGCCCTGGAAGTCCCGCTCGACGGCGCGGTCCGCGCGCTGGCCCGGCGAGGGTTCGTCGTCTCGGCGTTCACCGTGGTGCGCCCGGCCGGCGCCGGCCCGCTCACGCTGATCGCGCAGTCGCCGGACCCCGACTCCAGCGCCGTCGTCGAGCTATTCGGCCCCAACCAACAGAGCGGCGGCGCCGTGCGTCAGGTGTGGCGCAAAATGCGGCTGCGCTCCAATGAGACCGCGCCCCTGCAGACCTCGATGCGCCGCGCCGTCGAGCACCGCGCCTTGATGGCCATCGCGATCGGCGACCTCGGTCTGGCCAGCACGTCGACCATGTCGGTGGCGGCCCTGGACCGCGGCTGGACGCTGTACGCGCACAACCGCAAACGTGGCGTCCCCCTGGACCAGAGCACCGAGGAGACCACCGTCGGCCGCGTCTGGAACGCGCTGCGCATGCTGCACGACCATCAGATCTCCCACGGCGACCTGCGCAGCAAGGAGATCACCGTCGACGACGGCTCCGTGTTGTTCGGTGGATTCGGCAACGCCGAGTACGGCGCCACCGACGCCCAATTGCAGTCCGACATCGCCCAACTGCTCGTCACCACCACAGCCTTGTACGACCCGAAGGCGGCTGTCACCGCGGCGATCGATGCGTTCGGCCGCGACACCGTGCTCACCGCGTCGCGCCGGCTCACCAAGTCCGCGGTGCCCTCCCGGGTGCGCGACGCCGTCCCCGACGCCAAAGAAGTGATGACCTCCGCTCGTGACGAGGTCAAGCGCCAGACCGGGGCCGACCAGATCCAGGCCGAGACCATCACCCGGTTCACCCGCACCCAGGTGATCCAGCTGGTGCTGCTGGTGGCGCTGGTCTATGTGGCCTACCCGTTCATCAGCACGGTGCCGACGTTCTTCTCCGAACTGCGCACCGTCGACTGGTCGTGGGCCCTGCTCGGGCTCACCGTCTCGGCGCTGACCTATGTGGGTGCGGCGGCCGCGCTGTGGGCATGTGCCGACGGGCTGGTGAGTTTCCGCAACCTCTCGATCATGCAGGTGGCCAACACCTTTGCCGCCACCACCACGCCCGCGGGCGTCGGCGGCCTGGCCCTGAGCACCCGGTTCCTGCAGAAGGGCGGGCTGAGCACCGCACGCGCCACCGCCGCTGTGGCACTGCAACAGTCGGTGCAGGTGATCGTGCACGTGATCCTGCTGATCTTCTTCAGCACCATGGCCGGGGCCTCGGCCGACCTGTCGCACTTCGTCCCGAGCTCGACCGTCCTTTACCTGATCGCCGGCCTGGCGCTCGGGCTCATCGGGGCGTTCCTGGCCGTGCCCAAACTACGGCGCTGGCTGTCGTCCTCGTTGCGCCCGAAGCTCAAAGAGGTCACCGACGACCTGGTCAAACTGGCCCGCGAACCGCAACGGCTGGCACTGATCGTGCTGGGCGCCGCGGGCACGACCCTCGGTGCGGCCCTGGCGCTGTGGGCCAGCGTCGAGGCGTTCGGCGGCACCACCTCATTCATCACCGTCACGGTCGTGACCATGGTCGGCGGCACCCTGGCCTCGGCGGCGCCCACGCCCGGCGGTGTGGGCGCGGTCGAGGCGGCCCTGATCGGTGGTCTGGCGGCGTTCGGCGTGCCCGCCGGGATCGCAGTGCCCGCGGTACTGCTGTACCGGGTGCTGACCTGCTGGTTGCCGGTGTTCATCGGCTGGCCGGTGATGCGCTGGCTCACCAAGAACGACATGATCTGATTTCTGTGCCGATCATGTCGGGTCGCGGCCCTGTGGCGAGTGTGTAGCTAGTCGAGGAAACTCCGTGGATCTGGCCCAGGAACCTACACATTCACCGCAGCGGCCGGTAGGTGACATAGGACGGGACCGGACCGCGATGAACTGGATCGGCCCGCGGCAGCCGAAGTACTCGTGGTGTGGCCACCTCTGGCTGGCTCTGCCTAGCTCTGTGACCTGGGCATTCCGCGTGGCGAACCCGAGTGGACGCGAGATTCTGACGAAGAACTCCGGATAATCCGTGCCCCCGGCAACGGCGGTGAGGTGCCATGATGATGTGTCATGGACAGCGCCGACCCCGCCGAGCTGATCCGCCGTGCCGATGCCTCCCTCGCCCGTGTCGGCAAACTTCGCGCCGAGATTGCCGACCGCGTCCGCGCCGGCACCGACGAGGTGGTGACGCAAACGCTGCAATCGGCGCCGCTGCAGCACCTGCGCCCCTATCTGGCGCGCGGCGCCCGCCTCGGCGGGCTGGCCAGTTCCGAGTACCGCACCGTGGGAGCCATCCACACCGTGCCGGCCCGGGTGTTGACCCAGGTGCCCGGTGTCGACATCGAGACCGCACAGTCGGTGCAGGCGGCAGCCCAGGCCATGGCCGACCACGTCCGCACCACCAGTCGCCCCCGGTTGCGTGCCGAGCAGGACACCGAGTTGCTGACCTCGCTGCTGACACTGGTTCAGGCCGACGTACCGGTCAAGCAGCTGCGCCGGCTGATGCCACGACTGCGCGGCCACACCGCATCGGATCAGTTGCTCGATTCGGTGGGCGGGCTGCTCGACCGCATAGACGACGCCCACCACAGCGACGGCGACGTGTGGGCGATCTACCGCTCCAACCCCCGCCCCATCGACCAGCTGCTGAGCGAATTCTCCTCCGGGACAACCGATGTGGATGCCGCCCAGGGATTCGTCGGGGCGGAGGTGGCCGCACAGGTCGAGCAGACGGTGCTGAACCGCTCATTGCTGCGCACCGAATTGCGCGGCTACCAGGAATTCGGCGCCCGCTATGCGGTGGCCCGCGAGCGGACCCTGCTGTGCGACGACCTGGGGCTGGGCAAAACCCTGCAGGCACTGGCGGTGGCCGCACACCTGGCCGCCGCCGAACAGCTGCGGCACACCCTGGTGGTCTGCCAGCCCAACACCGGAATCCATTGGGCCGCAGAAACAGCCAAGCACACCGCGCTGCGGGCGATCGAGATCCGCGGCAGTGAACGCGATGCGCGCCTTGAGAATTGGAAGAATTCCGGCGGCGTGGCCATCGTCTCCTACGACACCCTGCAGCGCATCAAACTGCCCGAACGTCCCACGCTGGTCGTCGTCGACGAGGCGCACCTGCTGCGCGACCCGAAATCCGACCGTGCCCGCGCCGTGCGCAACGTGCTGACCTCAGACAACCGCGTGCTGTTCCTGTCCGGGGTACCGATGCACCAGCGGATCGGCGGCTTTCGTCATCTGGCCGACTTCCTGCAACCCGACGTCGCGGGCAAGGTGGCGCCCAACGCCGGCGAACGAGGATCGATCGCCTTCCGCCGCGCGGTCGACCGCGTGCACCTGCGCCGCGACTACCGCGACGTGGTCGACGAACTGCCGGCGCGGATCGCCACCGAGGAATGGGTGCGGCTCAACCGCACCGACCGCGAGCGGTATCGCCAAGCCGTCTCCAGCGGCAACTTCAGCGCGATCCGGCAGGGCGCCTGGCCGTCCGGCGTACCGACGCCGGGCGCCAAGCTGGACCGGCTCATCGAACTCACCAACGAGGCCCACATCAACGGGGCCCGGGTGGCGGTGTTCTCCCACTATCCCGCGGTTCTCGACGTGATCCGGAAAGCCTTGCCGGGCAATATCTTCGGAACCGTGGACGCATCGGTACCCGATCAGCAGGCTGTCCTCGACGCGTTCGCGACCGACCGCGGCCCGGCCACCCTGTTGGCTCATATCGGTGCCGGTGCCCTGGACCTGCGCCGGCTCAACGCGCCGGTGGTGTTCATCATCGCCGAACCCCAGTGGCAGCCGCGTACCGAGCGGCAGGTCATCGGGCGCACCCAGCGACTCAGCGAACTGCACACCGTGCGGGTGCATCGACTACTGGCCAGGGGCACCGTCGACGAGCCGATCCGCCGCCTGGCGCATCATCCCGACCAGGCACCACCGCATCAGGACGAGGTGGTGCGGGCCGAGCAGGTACGTCTGGCCCGGGCCGGGCTGACCGCGAAGTTCAGTGGAAACGGTTGATGATCGGGATGCGCTCGATGATCCGGTCCCGCAGCCGCGGCTGCGGATAGGTCACCGGCGGGGGGACATACGGCGGCGGCGTATAGACCGGCGCCGGCGGTGGCGTGTAGACCGGGGCCGGTGCGGGCGGAACGTATGCGGGCGCAGGGGCCGGGGCGGCAGGGGCCTGCGGGACCTGGGCGGGCGGCTGGTGCGCCGGCGGGTTGACGGCCTCGACCGCCTGGGCCGGCGGCGGAGCCGCGGGAGTCTGCGGCGGTGCGGCAGGCGCCGGCTTGATGGCGGGTTTGTCGGCGGGCTTCTGCACCGGCTTCGGTGCAGGCCCGGCTTCGGGCGCCGATTCCTGAATGCTCGCGGCGTGCGCGGTCTCCGATACCGCGCCCGGATGAAGATGCAGGCCGATGGCGGCCGAGGTCGCGACGACGAGCGTCACCAAAGCCCCGCCGACGACCGACGACAATGCGCCGACCTTGGTCCAGTGCACCGCCTTGACCGGAGTGGCAACGGTATTCACCGCGAGCGCCGCCGCCAGCCCCGCACCTCGGGCGAACGCGAGATCGGATTCTGCTGCGGTGATCACCGCAGCCGGGATGGAGTCGGCCAGCTCGGCCACCGTCGGATCGTGGGCATCGGAGCCCAGGATGAACATCGCGCTGACCGGCCTGCCGGTGAGCGCCAGCAGCCCGGCGATATCGGTCGCGAACGTCTCGGACCGCTCGATCCGGTCGGCGCTGACGTCGTCGGGCGTCACGATCGCCACCACCGCGGCGTCGGGTTCGACGATGCAGACCGCGATGTCGTCGTGTTCGGTGATCTCGGCGATGCCACTGGCCAGCATGCCGGCCGCCTCGATCTCCGAGACTGCGAAGACGTTTCCGTAGCCGCGGGTGTCCAGGGCCTCCATGATGTGCCCGGCCAGCGGGGCGGCGTCATTGGTCCACGTCACGCCGATCGCATGGATGCGGTGTCCGCCTTCGAGCTCGGTGTCGTCCACCAGGCCACGCAGCAGTCCGTCGGGGTCGTAGCCGATGACGTCCTCGAGGGAGATCGCGCCACGATCGACCGGGCGCCCCTCGCCCGTCGTGCCTTCGACGAGCACCCACCGAACGGCTCTCGAAGTCATCGCGAGGCCGAGCACGAGATCCATACCGATCCCCCGATCTGCCTAGTCAGTCGTTGTTCAGGTTACCGGTGTGACGCCGCTTACAGGTGGGTGCGGCGATCTACGCGCAAACTCCCCCATCCGGCATGGGCCCGCACTCCTACTGCGGCACACCATAAGCTCGCTGCATATGAGGTACATCGCCGCCGTCCTGGCCACCACATCCGTGCTCGCCGGATGTGCGGTCGCGGGCATGCCGACGATGGCTGCGGTGACCAACGAATGGCGGCAGGCCGTCATGGAGGCGGTGGCCGGCCTCGGCTCGAAGATGGGTCCGATCGGCAATGCGATGGTGACCGCCGACCACAAGACCGACTACGGCGCACTGCACAGCGCGTGCAACGACATGCGCCATTACATCGACTCGGTGCAGAACAAGGTCCTGCCCGGGCCCGACATCGAGGTCAACACGGCCCTGCGGGCAGGTTTCGACGGCTACCGCAGCATGGCCGACCAATGCGTGGGGTTGACGCCGGCAAACAGTTCCGGCCGGCTGATGAAGTTGGGCGCCACCATCGACGAGGCTCATCTGCACATCAAGGACGCGCTGAGGCTGCTGGGCGTCGCCATCCCGAACCGCTAGGGCCACAGACCGGCGGCGACCGCGGCGAGCCGATCGAGCTTGACCCGTGAGGCCCCGTCCCGGGCCTGCTGGGCGATACCGCTGAGCAGGGCCATCACATAGCGGGCCAAGGCGTCCGGATCGGTCGAGGACGGCAGGGCCCCGGCCGCGATATCGGCGCGGATCTTGTCGGCGAACTGGGCGATCTTGTGTTCGCGGACGATGCGCATGGATTTCTGCACGACCGGGTCGGTGGTCCCCGCATCGCCGCTGACGATCAGGCAGCCCGAGGGAAGCCCGCGGCGGGTGTACCGTGCGGGCGCCTCGGCGAAGACCCTGGCCGCGGCGCGACGCGCGGTCGTCTCCTCCGCCAATGCGGCATCGATGAATCCGCCGTACTCGCGGTCGTACACCTCGACGGCCTCGGCGAACAGGTGCTGTTTGTCGCCGAAGGTGTTGTAGAGGCTGGGTGCGGCGATGCCGACCTCTTCGGTGAGATCGCGCATGGACGTGGCCTCGTACCCGTTCTGCCAGAACATCCGGATCACCTTGTCCAGCACCTCGTCTCGATCGAAGGACCGAGGGCGTCCCCGCGTCGTCGCCATGCAGCCATTTTATAGCGATCGTTTCAAAATATGCTAGCGTCGCATTTTGTAACGTACGCTAAAGAAAGGACGACACATGGGCGCACTGACAGGCAAGACGGCGCTGGTCACCGGGGGCAGCCGCGGTATCGGCCGCGCGATCGCACAGCGCCTCGCAGCGGATGGGGCCCGGGTCGGCGTGCATTACGGAACGGGAACCGACGCGGCTGCGCAGACGGTGCAGCAGATCCGCGATGCCGGCGGGTCGGCGTTCGCATTCGGGGCGCAACTCGGCGTCCCCGGTGACGCCGACGAACTGTGGACGGCCTTCGACCAGCACGCCGACGGCGTCGACATCCTGGTCAACAACGCCGGAATCCTCGGCACCCGAACACCGTTCACCGATCTCACCCGGGCGGAGCTCGACACGGTGTTCGCGGTCAACACCACCGCACCGGTTTTCGTGGTGCAGCAGGGCCTGACCCGACTGCGCGACGGCGGACGCATCGTCAACATCTCCACCCGGTTCACCCACGGCATGCGCATCCCCGACCTGCTCGCCTACGCGATGTCCAAGGCCGCGGTCGATGCGTTCACCGCCACCCTGGCCAAAGAACTCGCCGCCCGGCGGATCACGGTCAACGCGGTGGGGCCGGGCAGTGTCGACACGGATATGAATGCCGCGCGGCTGGCAACACCCGAGGGCCGGGCCGCAGTGGCCGCCCAATCGCCGTTCAACAGGGTGGCCGACCCGGTAGACGTCGCCGACATCGTGGCCTTCCTGGCGTCAGACGATTCCCGGTGGGTCACCGGACAGTGGATCGACGCCACCGGCGGGTCGCTGCTCTGATGCCGACCGCCATCTGGATCATCGGCCTTGCGATATTCGCCCAGGGCACAAGCGAACTCGTTCTCGCCGGGCTCCTGCCCGGGCTGGCCGCCGATCTGTCGGTCAGTATTCCGCAGGCGGGCCTGTTGATCACGGGATTCGCCCTGGGCATGCTGGTCGGCGCGCCCGTGTTGGCCGTGGCGACGCTCCGGCTGCCTCGGCGCCGGACGATGCTGGCCTTTCTCGCCGTGTTCGTCGTCGCGCATATCGTCGGGGCGCTGACCGATGACTACGCCGTCCTGTTCACCACCCGGTTCGTCGCAGCGTTCGTCTACGCCGGATTCTGGGCGGTCGGCAGCGCCACCGCCATGGCCCTGGTGACACCCGAACGGCGCGGGCGCGCGATGAGCATCGTCGCCGGAGGCCTGACCGTCGCGACCGTGATCGGCCTGCCCGCGGGCACCTGGATCGGCCAGCACCTCGGCTGGCGCGGGACATTCTGGGTGATCGCCGCGATGAGCACCGTCGCAGCGGTCGCAATCCTGACCGGCGTGCCCGAGCTGAAGCCGCGAACTCCCCCACGACTGGCCACCGAGATCCGCGGCCTCGCAGTACCGCGACTGTGGCTGTCCTACGCCATGACCGCTGTCTCCACCACCGCGCTCTTGGGCACCTTCTCGTATCTCGCGGCGATGTTGATCGACACCACCGGGCTTGATCCACGATGGGTGCCGCTCGTCCTGCTGGCGTACGGCGCTGGGTCGATCATCGGGATCGCGTTGGGCGGCCACATCGCCGACCGCTTTCCCTTGGGAGTGCTGGCCGCCGGATTCACCGGACTACTGGCCGTCTCCTGCTTCATCGCATTGACCGCCGCGCACGTCGTGCCGGTCGTGATCGGGGTGTTCCTGCTCGGCCTAGCCGGGTTCGGCACCAACCCGGCGCTGAACTCCCGGGTTGTCGGTATCGCGCCGGCCTCACCGACGCTGTCCATGGCCGGCAACGTGTCCGCGTTCAACGTCGGCATCAGCCTCGGGCCATGGCTGGGCGGCCTCGCACTCACCGCCGGTTTCGGCTACCCCGCGGTGGCGTGGATCGGCGCCGTCCTGGCCGCCGCGGCGCTCCTGCTGCTCGCCGTCGAGGTGTATGTCCCGATGCCGCACCGGCAACCCTGGTCAGGGGCTACAAAAGTGACGGAGACCTCAGCCAGTTAATTAGGTTTCCGTATCGATTGTGTTCAAGAATTGTTTACCGTGTCGTTACAGTTTCTCCTGCTGTGCATCGTCGTCTTCACGGCCCTGATGTTCGACTTCACCAACGGGTTTCACGACACCGGCAATGCCATGGCGACCTCGATCGCCAGTGGCGCCCTCAAACCACGAACCGCGGTAGCCCTTTCAGCACTGCTGAACCTGGTCGGCGCCTTTCTGTCCACCGCCGTGGCGGCAACAATCGCCAAGGGTCTGGTGGACGCCGATCTGGTGTCCCTGGAGCTGGTGTTCGCCGGGCTCGTCGGCGCCATCCTGTGGAATTTGTTCACCTGGCTGATGGGCATCCCGTCCAGCTCGTCGCACGCACTCATCGGCGGGATCGTCGGCGCGATGATCGCCGCCGTCGGCGGCCACGGCGTGATCTGGCACGGGGTGGTCTCCACCGTCATCGTGCCCGCGGTGTTGTCGCCACTGATCGCCGGTCTGGTGGCCTGCATCGCCAGCTGGCTGGTCTACCGGCTGATCCGCGGGCTTCCCAAGGACCGCACCATCGCCGCGTTCCGGTACGGACAGATCGGCTCGGCGTCCCTGATCTCACTGGCACACGGCACCAACGATGCCCAGAAGACGATGGGCATCATCTTCCTCGCGCTGATCTCCTACGGTGCCGTCGACGAATCCGCCAGCATGCCGCCGTTCTGGGTGATCACCGCCTGTGCCGTCGCCATCGCACTGGGGACGCTCTCGGGTGGATGGCGGGTCATCCGCACCCTGGGCAAAGGCCTGGTCGACACCGAAGCTCCGCAGGGGATGGCCGCCGAAGTCTCCTCGGCGGCCACCATCCTGCTGTCCAGCCACTTCGGCTACTCGCTGTCCACCACGCACGTCGCGACCGGGTCCATCCTCGGCAGCGGACTGGGCCGTCGCACCGAGGTGCGCTGGGCCGTCGCCCGCAACATGGCCGTCGCGTGGCTGATCACCCTGCCGGCCGCGGGCCTGGTCGGCGCGCTCACGTATGCCCTGGTGCACGGGATCGGCGGCTTTGCCGGACCGCTGGTCGGGTTCGTGGCCCTGATCGCCTCGACCGTGCCCATCTGGCTCAAGTCGCGCAAGCCGCCGATCGACCACAAGAACGTCAACGATGCGTGGCAGGGCAGCCTGACCGCGGTCGAGAGCAAGTAGGGACGGGGCTGATGAACAACTGGATCAATCTCGTGGCCGTCGGCAAGATCCTGCTCTTCGGCCTGGCAGTGGGCGCCTCCGTGCCGACCCTGTTCGCGATCGGCGTCCGGTTGCACATCGCAGCTGACGGTCCCTCAAACGCCGGGCGGCGACGCTTGCTGGCCGGTCTGAGCTGGGTGTTCTTCGCGTTGGTGCTGGTCGTGGTGGTCACCGGCGTGCTGTTCATCGCCAACAACTTCATCGGCCATCACACGGGCGTCTACTTGTTCGGCGGCACAGCGCACTAGGCGCCGGGCCGACTCAGGCCAGCGGCGCGACCGGCGCCGGCACAGCCGGTGCGGGGGCAACGGGCGCGGGTGTGGTCGGCGACGGTGCCGCCGGACTTTGAGCGGGCGCCGGACCAGGAAGGTTCTGCGGCGCCGGCCCCATGTGCTGAGCAGGCTGTGCGGCCTGAGCAGGCTGGACCCGCGACGGCTGCGACGGGCCGGCGCCCGCCAGCGTCGCAGGCGGAACGACGGGCGGGGTTGCCTGTTGCTCCCAGTCGTCCTGAAGCTTGCTCGCCGCGAAGGCGGCGCCCTGATTCACCAGGCCGGCTTCGGCGTACTGCGTGTGGATGCCGAAGCTCCTGCCCTGCGGATCGCACACCAGGTCGTTGTCGACACAGAGATCGATGGCCTTGGCCGTGTAATTCGGCCCGACCACGACCGAGGGATTGTTGAGTACCTTCATGAATCGCGGCGACGGTTTCCCGAACAACGCGACGGCCGCCACGTGGTCAGCTACATCCGGCGGCATGGGCGCGGGCACGTCTGCCGGTGAAATCCCATCGGGCACAACGCTCGCAGTTACGAAACCGATGACCGCCGCGCCCTGAGAGAACCCGCCGAGCACCATCTTGGTGTCTGGGCAATTGGCCGCGGTGGCCAAGATGTGCGCTCGCGCGTCGGCGATTCCCTGGACTGCAGTTGGGAAGTCGGTGGTAGCGGGGTAATCGACGGGATACACCCCCACCGACTTCGCACCGACGTTGGCGCGCAACGAGTTGACGAACGCCTCGCCCGTATCGCCTACGCCTGGCGCTTCCATGGTGCCGCGGGCGAATATCACCTCAGCATCCGGACACGGTGCCGCATTGGCGGACGGCATCGTCACGTTGCCCATCACGGAAGCCGCCCCCGCCATGACGGCAACCAAACCGGCACTTCCGAGTTTCCCCACGGATTCAGAGTGACATAGGACAGCATTGAGCGCGCCCCGAGCAAGCGGAGGCATACAGGTCCCTCAAGAACCAAAGAGAACTCTTAGGAAAGGAATTCATGAATGAAGGGTCGGGGGAAATCGTCGTGCCGTGCGCGCCGGCAGCGGGTTTCGCATCGGTGGGCTTCGATGCTGTTCGCCGGTGGCCTCGTGGTCGCGGTGTCGGCAGGAGTCACCGTCAGCACGCCAACAGCCACTTACAGTGCCGCGATTCGACTGGTCGGCACGACGATCGGCGTGGGGCCCTCGTTCGACGCATTCGGATTGACCGTCCCGATGTTGTTCTACGGAAGCACCATCCCCGAAGGCGACTCGTACCACACGCTCCCCTACCCCGCCCAGATCAACCTCGACTACCCGATCATCTCGGATCTGCCGGTGCTGTCGGGTCTTCCGTACTGGCCGCAGTCCCTGAAGCGATCCGAGGGGGTCGGTGCCGGCTACCTGCTGCAGGACATCGCCAATACAGCGGCAGGTGAGAAGATCACGATCATCGGCGTATCGCAGGGCAACCAGGTCGCCGAGCTCGCCCGGGCCGCAATGACCAAAAGCCTGAATTACGTTGCCAATGCCGGGAATTACGAGTTCGTCTTCATCGGGAACCCCTATCAACCCAACGGCGGCATCCTCACCCGGTTGGCGTCGTGGAGCACCCTTCCGATACTGGGCGACATCTTCCCGCTCGGCCGTCCCGGGCCGTCCGACAGTCCCTTCGAGACGACCTATTACCAAAACCAATACGACGGTATCGCCGACTTCCCGGCCTATTTCAACGTGCTGTCGCTGGTGAACTCGTTTGCCGGGCAGTTGTTCGGGCATGCATTTCCCGGCTACGTCCTGGAGTATCCCGACGCCCCCAACGCGGTGAAGACACAGGTCGGCAACACCACCTACGTGACGTTGCCCCAGTATCTTCCGCTGCTGGCACCGCTTCGCATACCCGCATCCCTGATCGGCGCGGAACGATTCGTCGACGCCATGGACCCGATCCTGCGGGTCTTCGTCGAAATGGGATACGACCGCACCGCAGATCCCAGTCACGCCCAGGAATTCAGCTGGGTCACGCCGCAGGAGAAGGTGCAGGAAGCGCTGAACGAACTGCCGCGCGCGTTCAAACAATCGCTCGCCATCCTCGGTGGCGAGAAGTACATCCCCACGCTGCCCCAGCCGGTCGTGTCGGACACCGAACCCGAAACCCCGGTGACCGAACATCCCATCGTGCCGGTGGGCACCTCGCCGTTCGAGCAGGACGTGCGCCGCGCGGTGGAGGACATGGCGGCAGCGTTGTCGAACGCCACCCGGCCTTTTGCCACAGTGCTTCAAGCCATCGGCGCGGCAACGCGGACGCAGAAAACGGTTGAGCCGACCGGGCAGACCGGGCCGACCGCTGCTGTTTTCGCGCCGATGTCACCGCGCAGCCCGAAGGCGCGCACGCAATCGGCCTCGCCCCGCAGCGATTCGGTGCAGCGATTGAGGGCGGTCCCACAGGCGAAGGGCTCCGACCGGGATTCTGTTCGCTCGAACCTTCGCTCGACGGTTCGAGCATCGGTTGGCTCGGCTGTCGGCTCAACCAAGAAGGCCGGGAAGTCCGCACCCAGTCAGCGCCATCGTCCCTCGGAGCACAAGCACAACCGCGCGGGCTAACCGACCGACCGCGGGATGGCGCCCGCACTACACTCCGGGCCATGGACAGACCGCCGGCGGCGCCTGGCGCAGGCGCAACGTCGGAGCAGGCGGCAAAGCCCCGCGGGCAGCGCACGATCCGCGGACTCGACGCCGAACAGCGTCGGGCCCATCGCCGTGAGCAATTGTTGACCGCCGCCTTCGAGCTGATTGCGCGCGACGGGTACGCCAACACCTCGATCGAGCAGATCTGCCAGACGGCGTATGTCGGTAACAAGGCGTTCTACGAGGTCTTCGACAGCAAAGAAGACTGCTACCTGGCCCTGCTCGCCCAGATCGCGGCACAGATCGAGAAGCGGGCGGTCGAGGCCCTCGCCGATGCGCCGGACGACCCGGACGAAACCGTCCATCGGCTGCTGTCGGCCTTTGCCCACGCGCTCGTCGACGATCCCCGGGTGGCCGTGGTGGCCTTCGGGGAGTGCGCAGGCATCTCGCCGCGGGTCGAGCGGCTGCGCCGGGAGAATCGCCGCTGGACTGCGGCGTTTCTCGAGAATCTGTGGCGGCAGCGCGAGTTTCCCTGCCTGCCCGATACCGGCGCGGTCGACTATCACGCCTTGGCGGTGTCGACCGTGGGCGGGCTCTTCGAGAGCGTGGCCGACTGGCTGCACCAGCGGGAGACCGGCAGCGATTCGCCGCCGACCATCGACACGCTGATCGGCAATCTGGCGAGCTTTGTGGCGGTGGTTCGCGCCGGGATCGCGGCGTCCGCCCACTGAATCTGCAAACCCCGGTTTGCAACAAGAGTCCTTGTTGCAAAAAGTGACTCTTGTCATACATCGCTACCCACTGGTAACTTTCCGGCAGCATGCGACGTGGCGCCCGTCACATTTCGCCGTTGACGCGCTGGTCGCAGGCCCAGATGTTCCGGCCGTGCCGTCTACACGGCCGACTCACCACAATGAGGAAAGAAGGAACAGCATGAGGGGTTGGGGTCGGGGGGAGTCGTCGCGGAGTGCGCGCCGACAGCGCGGTTCACGTCGCTGGGGGTCGATGTTGATGGCGGGCGGAGTCGTCGTCGCGGTGTCGGCGGGAGTCACGGTCAGCACGCCGACGGCCACCTACAGTGCCGCGATCCGGCTGATCGGCACCACGATCGGCGTGGGGCCCTCCTTCGACGGATTCGGGTTGAGCGTCCCGCTGTTCTTCTACGGGAGCACGGTGCCCGAAGGCGACTCGTTCCACACGGTTCCCTACCCCGCACAGATCGCCCTCAGCATCCCGGTCATCTCCGATCTGCCCGGCCTGTCCGACATTCCGTACTGGCCGCAGTCACTCAAACGATCCGAGCAGATCGGGGCGGGCTACCTGCAGCAGGACATCGCCAACACGCCGGCCGACGACAAGGTCACGATCATCGGCATGTCGCAGGGCACCGAGGTCGCCGAGATCGTGCGGGCCGCCATGGCCAAAGACCCGAATTATGTTGCCAACGCGGACAATTACGAGTTCGTCTTCATCGGTGACCCGTATCAGCCCAACGGCGGCATCCTGACCCGCTTCACCTCGTGGAGCGATCTGCCCGTACTCGGCGACATCTTCCCGTTCGGCCGGCCGGGACCCTCCGACAGTCCCTTCAAGACGACCTATTACCAGAACCAGTACGACGGGTTCGCTGATTTCCCAGCGTATTTCAACGTGCTGTCCGTCGCGAACGCCGTCGCAGGCATCCTGTTCCAGCATGTCTTTCCCGGCTACGTGCTGGAGCACCCTGACGCCCCCAACGCCGTCACCACCCAGGTCGGCAACACCACCTACGTGATGCTGCCCCAGTACCTGCCCCTGCTGGCACCGCTGCGCATTCCCGCCTCATTGATCGGTGCGGAACGGTTCGTCGACGCCCTGGACCCGATCCTTCGGGTCTTCGTCGAAATGGGCTACGACCGCACCGCAGATCCCAGCCAGGTCAAGGAATTCAGCTGGGTCACCCCCGAAGAGAAGATTCACGAAGCACTCAACGAGCTGCCGGGGGCGTTCGCACAGTCGCTGGCGATCCTGGGCGGCGAAAAGTACACGCCCACGCTGCCCCAGCCCGTTGTCTCCGACGTCGAACCCGAAACCCCGGTGACCGAACATCCCATCGATCCGGTGGGCACCTCACCGTTCGAGCAAGGGGTGCGTCACACGGTGGAGGAGGTCGCGGCAGCGTTGTCGGACGCCACCCGGCCACTGGCCAAGGTGCTGCAGGCCATCGGCGGCGCGACAGCGCCGCACACGACGGTCGTCCCGGCCACAAGCCCCGCTCCGTCGGACATCAAGGCGGACATCAGGCCAGACATCAAGGCAGACAACACGATTGCCGCCAAGATCGACAGCGAGGTCGCTGCCGAGGTCAAGATCGATGCGAAGTCCGATGCGGACGCCGCCACGGACACCGATGCCAAGGTCGAGACCGACAAGGAGCCGAAGTCCGGTCCGTTCAGTCGTCACGCGCGGATCCGCTCGGACTCCCCGCGCACCGATTCGGCGCCGCGCTTGAAGGTGGTCCGGGACACCGACGATTCGCAGGCGCGCGACGGGAAGGCCTCGCCTGCCGGCGAGTCAACCCGTGAGTCTGCGACGGACGCCGCGTCGGACGGCGAGCAGCCTGACCACAAGTCCGTTCGCGCCTCGAAGCGCGCGGCCAAGCAGGCCGCGAAGCCGGCTGACGCTCAGCGCGACCGGCCCTCGAAGCACGAGAGCGCGAAGGCCGGTTAACGCTCCGACGGCGGGCGCTGCGGACGACGCTGAATCCGCAGCGCCTGCGTCGGGACCTGAAGGTCGGTGGTCGGCGGGGCCGCCAGCACGGTCGTCGAGTCCTCTTTCAGGCGAACGATTCTCGGCACCGACGCCGCACGAGGTTGCCGCACGATGGTCGGCGGGGCGGAGCTGTCGGCGGCAGGCTTGGACGGCACGATCTCCGTAGGCGGCTCGGGCACCCGCTTGGCAGAACGGGTTTCGCGTCGCACCAGGTAGCCGGCGAACGGCCCGGTGAACACCATCACCGCCAGCACGAGAAAACTCAGCGCACACACCGTGACGTCGAAAGTGCTGGTGATCTGCTGGGCCAGGTTGTTGCCGTAGATCGCCGCGGGCGCCGGGCCGGCATAGCGGGGCGCGAGCGCGACGCCGATGGCCACATTCGCCACGGTGAAGACGAACAGCACCGCACTGAAGGCGGCGGCCACGGTCGTCGACGTCAGCCCCTGGTCGAGCTGGCGATGCAGCCACCGCGCGACCAGTGCGGTGACCAGGTTGAACACCGTCATCGCGACCGTGTCGTACAAAGCACGGGGAAGATCGAGCGACAGGGCGATCAGGAAGTCGACGACCCGCAGCGCCGCGGCCGCGAACGCCCAGAAGGCGATGAGCGTCAAGCACTTCTGCGCGGCGCCGCGGTAGGCCCCGATGGTCGGCGGCCTGATCAGGAAGACCGCGTACAGCGTCGTCGGCGCCACGATCGCAGCCGCGGCGGCCCAGGCGAGGTAGCCCTCGTAACCCACGGCAGCCGTCGAGGTGTTCTGGGCGATGCCGTGGAAGGCGTCGATATCGCGGCCGATGCCGCAAAGCCACACCAGCGAGGCGGCGATCGCGCCAGAGACACCGATGGCGGTCGTGGCCAGCCGCGCCGCCCCGGTGCGCTCGGTGAGCCAGCGCGAGGCGATGACCAGAGCGATCATCGCCTCCGCGCCGTAGAGCAGCGTGGTGACGATGACGGCGATGTCGTGACCGCCGAACTCGACCTGGGTGACGAACAGGTACCGCAGCCGCCAGTAGAGGTTGAACGCCACCGACAGCGTCGCGAGCGCGATCGACACGAAACCGATCACCCGCGCCACCGCATACCACCGCCGGAACTTGTTGTCCTCGATCGTGATCGAGGTAATGGGCGGCTGTCCCGCCAGCAGCGCACCCGCGACGCCGAGCAGCATGCCCGGACCCACACCCGGTGGCACCGCCCCGGTCCCGCCGCTACGCACCGTCTGCACCAGGTGATAGCCGACGAAGCAGACGACCACGACCAGATAGGCCGCACTGAGCACGAGCCGGATCCGGCTCGTGCGCCGGACATCGGATTTGGCGGCGGCCAGGCGGAACGGTCCGAGGTGCGGCGCGAGCGCGGCGGCAACGGCCAGCAGCGTGACGACGGCCAGCACGACGAATGTCGAGCCGGCACTGCCGGGGACGCCGAGGCCGAATTCCAGGTTCCACGGGAGCAGGAACCCGGCGATGAGCAACGCCACGGCCAGGCCGTCGCGCACCCGGTTGGTCCGGGAGGGCACGTAACCGACCCGGGGCGGGCGCTCCACGACCGGCGCGGCCACCGTCGCCACCTGGACGGTGGCGGACGCGTCGTAACGCTCGTCGCTCACGTACCGATTCCTCTCTAGGAGTGACAACGCACGGATTCCAACCAGCGTGCTCACTTTTGCTCCGGCGCACAAGCAGCGCTGGCAGCCGCGGTCGTTCGACCACCGGGGTCCGTCGCAGCTGTGCGGTAGCTTGGATTTGTCCGTCGGGGCTCGTACGAGATCCATAGAGCAAGGAGTGGAACCGTGGACGTAGTCCTCGGGGTGGCGGTCACCGGGCGTGTGGCGCGCTTGGCCATGATCGGTTCGCCCGCGAGCGGCGGCCAGGTTCTGGACCAGTACGCGCTAGACCTGCCCGACGACCTGGTCGCCGAGATGTCCGAGCTGGCCGAGACCATCATCGGCACCTACCGCGCCGTGACCGAGTCGGGTAACCAGGTCGCCGCGACCCGGCTGTGCCTGCCCGACGATTCGGCCGCCGACACGCTGCGTCAGACAGTGCTCAACGCCGGGGTGCCGAACGTCGAGTTGGTGACCGAGGCCGAGGCCGCCGCGGCCCTGGCCCGCAGTGTGGGTGCGGACGCCGCGTTGCTGCTGGCCGACGACGACACCGTGTCGCTGACGACGGTCGGTCAGAGCACCGGAACCCCCGCATCGACAACGACGACGTTGGCCACCATCCCGATCGGCACCGCCGGGGCCGCCGCCGCATGCGCGGCCGTCCTGCAGCGGGTGCCCGCCGACGAAGCCCCGGGACGCGTGCTCTTGGTCGGGCAACGCCTCGATCTTGATTCCGTTGCGGCAGAACTTCGGTCGACGGCACCGGTCGAGGTGGCACCGGACGCCGGCTATGCGATCGCCCGCGGGGCCGCCCGATTGGTCGGCGATATCGCACCGGCCGGCGCATCCACCCAGATGGCACCCGTCGTCGGCGTGCCACAGGATCCAACGCAGATGGCGCCCGTGTCAGAGGCCACTCAAATGGCGCCTGCCGCCGGGGATGCGACGCAGATGGCTCCCGCCGCCGCTGATGCCACGCAGATGGCACCGGCCGCCGCTGATGCCACGCAGATGGCTCCCGCCCGTGGGGACTCCGCCGCTGTCGGACCGGACCTGGCGTACTCGCAGGCCGAGGACGAGCCCTGGGCCGACGAGATGCCGATGGACGCGGTCAACGAGTTCATCCCCGAGCAGGACGACGATCCCGACTACACGACCGTCATCGCGCCGCCGCCGCCGCGGATGCTGCTGATGGGCAGCGCCCTGGCATTCGTGGTGGTCAGCTTCGCCACGCTGGCCACCGCGGTCGCGATCAATGTCCGGCCGACGGCCGACGTGCGAGCGCAGCCCGCACCCGCCCAGCAGGCCGACACCGTGCCCGGCAACTACCTTCCGCCGGTGCCGCACGAACCGGATCCGGTGGCACTGCCCGTCTCGGTGCTGACCCCGCCGCCCGCTGCTCCGGCAGCGCCCAAGGTGCGCTCGGACACCGGCAACCAACAGGTCAACCAGGCTCCGCAGGTGGTGCCTCCTCAGGCACCGCCCGTGGTGCCGGCTCCCCCACCTGTCGAGGTTGCACCGGGCCCGGTTCCGGTTCCTGTTCCGATACCTGTGCCCGTGCCGATCCCGATCCCTCCGGTCGTGTGGCCGACGTTGCCGTCGCCATGGGTGCCGACGACGCCGCCCACCACGACAACGGCACCGCCCACCACCACGACGGCACCGCCGACGACAACGACAGCTCCGCCGACCACGACGACTGCGCCACCCACGACGACCACAGCGCCGCCGACCACCACGACTGCGCCACCCACGACGACGGCACCGCCCACCACCACGGTGGCGCCGACGACGACGACTGTGCCGCCGACACACACATCGACGGAAGCGTCGGTGCCGACGATCGAGGCACCGACCCACACCCCGCCGGCCTACACACCCCCGGTGGAACAGCCCGCGACGCAGGCTCCGGTGACGACGGTGGCGCCGCAGTCTCCATTTGGTGGTGGTTCATCGTCGGGCGGCGGTTCGTCGTCGAGTGAGGGCAGTTCCTCCGGCGGCGGGCTCTTCGGCCGCGGCAGCGGCTCCGGCAGCGAGGGCAGCGGCGGCTACGGCGGAAGCGGCGGCGGCTACGGCGGCTCACCGGTGACGACGATGCCCGTCAGCCCGTAGCCGGTTGTCCCGGCTCAGTAGTCGTGATTCGGGCAGGCGACGTCGACGTAGACGGTGACGAACGTTGTCGGGCCCGGCTGTTGGTTGCCGGGATTGTTGATGCCCGTGACCCAGCACTCCGACAGCGGCTTGGTGTCGAATCCGTTGGTCCAGTTGATGTTGACCGTGTAGCCCTGTGATTCCAGGTCGCTGATCACCTCGTCGGCGCCTGCGGACGCCACGGGCGCCGATGCGAGCGACACGACGACTCCCGCAGCCACCACCAGCGCGCCACCCAGAACCGTCCGGATCATGGTCTCCATGATCCGCTCGCCGACTGGCAACACCTGGTGCGCTTGACCGACATCTACCTTGGAAGCTGACGTCCGCTTACCCGAAAGGAACGCCGCAGTGGCAAAGAAGCGCTGGAACGACCTGTCCCCCACCGCCAAGAAGGCCGTCATCGCGGCGGCCGCGGTCGACGCCGGCCTGCGGGCCTGGGCGCTGCGCGACCTCGCCGGCCGCGACGCGAGCCGGATCAACGGACCGAAATGGTTGTGGGGCAGCGCTCTCGGTCTGCTGAGCACCTCGGGTGTGTTGCCCGCGGTCTATCTGGTCGCCGGGCGTAGGCCCTGAATCGGCCCGTTGCCTGGCCATGTTCGGCCAGGCAACGGCACATCTGATTTCCCTCTGCTGGGCCTACCCGGTGTGCGCCACGCTCTGACCGCGCTGAGGGGCGGGATCGGTGGTGGCGCCGTCGTCGAGGAGATTGTCGAGTTTGCGCTTCGAGGTCTCCGGTGCGAAGTAGGCAGCAATCAGCGTCAACACGGATGACGCCGAGATGTAGACCGCGACCGAAGTCACCGAACCGGTCATGTCCAACAGCGACGAAGCGATCAGCGGCGCGAACCCGCCGCCCACAACACCGATGAGCATGTAACCCAGGGAGACGCCGGTGTAGCGGTAACTGGTGTCGAACAGCTCAGCGATGAAGGCTGCGAGAACGCCGTACATCGCGCCTTGGAACACCATCGCGACCGACACCGACAGCACCATCAGCGCAAAGTTGCCGGTACCCATCAGCGGATACACCGCGAAGGCCCACACCGCCATCCCGATGGCGCCGATGAAGAACGGAATACGGCGTCCCACCCGGTCGCTGAGGCGGCCGAAGTACAGAATCGACAGAAGTTGCACGACAGCGCCGACCGCGACGGCGTTGAGTACGGTTGCCTTCGAGATGTCGGTGTGTTGTGTCACGTAGGACAACGAGAACACGTTGATCACGAAATAGGCGACCTGCTGGCCAAGCCCGAGCAGCACGACGAGCAGGATCATCTTCGGCGCGTGACGCAGCACCTGCAGGATCGGGGCCTTGACCTCTTTCTCCTTGAGTTGCTGCTGATTTCGGATGAAAACGGTCGATTCGATGATCTTCACACGAATCAGCAGGCCCACCAATACCAGTGGCGCACTGAGCAAGAAAGGAATGCGCCAACCCCAGGACATGAACTGTTCCTCGGTCATGAACGCGCTCACTGCCGCCAGAGTGGCCGTGGCCAAGAGAAAGCCCATGGGTGAGGCGGACTGCATCCAGCTGCCGGCACGCCCCCGGCTGTCCTCGGATTCGTCCTGCTCCACCACCATCAGCACGGCACCGCCCCATTCGCCACCGAGGCCGATGCCTTGAATCAGGCGACACAACACCAACAGGACGGGCGCCCAGATGCCGATGGAGTCATAGGTCGGCAGCAGGCCGATCGCCACGGTGGCCACGCCCATCATCATGATGGTCGCGATCAGGGCCGCCTTGCGCCCGACCCGGTCACCGATGTGCCCGAAGATGATTCCACCGATGGGACGGGCAGCGAATCCGACTCCGAATGTGGCCAGCGCCAACAATGTTCCAGCCGCCGGGTCCACGTCGGGGAAGAAGATCTTGCCGAACGCCAGGGCCGCGACGGCTCCGTAGATGTTGAAGTCGTACCACTCGATCGTGGTGCCGACCATGCTCGCGACGATGGTGCGCCGACGACGCGATTTCGCGGCCGCAGCGTCTGTGTCTGCAGCAGGAACTGAAGGGTTCATATGGTCCTCTGGTAGGTGCTGGTCATAGCGAAAATGCTAGGGCGGCAATATGGCTGCACCCATAGTCGCGGTGCAACGCGATCCAGCTCACACAGTGTGCGTCTGCACAATTGCGGATGCGCACGCGAATTCATGACCGCAGCAGACACAGTTGCACCATGGCTTGCGCCCGAGGCGTCCGCAGGCTGATTCCGGTGGCTTCCTCGAACTTCCGGATTCGATTGAGCACGGTGTTGCGGTGACAGTAGAGCTTGGCCGCCGTCGTCGAGACCGACCCGCTCTCGGCGTACACCAGCATGGTTTCCACGAGCAGGTCGCGATCATTCGTCGCGGCCAGAGGCGCATCCACGTAGCTGCGAAGGTCATCGATCACGGTGCACAACTGCGCGATGGACAACTTCGCCCAGGAACGGCGAAGCGTCGTCGCCGGCAGGCCCAACCGCGCCAGCATCCGGACGGTCGTCGCCGCCCGGAAGACGTTCGGTAGCTGTACGGTTCGCGAGGCCACGGCTCCCGTCACCCCGGCGAGGAGATCGGCTGCCAGCGCCTCGTCATCGGGCCAGCGGCTGTGAGCAGACAGCAGGATCAGCGTGACACCCTTGCTCGTGTGGTCCAGCGCCGCAACGCCGAGACCGGCCAGCCGCCTGGTCACGGTCGAGCTCGCCCCTTCGGCCGCGACGCCGACGACCCAGTAGAACGCGGTCTCGTCGAGACCGAGTACCTCCGCTGCGCGGTGCACCACGGTGGGACCGGGTTCATCGGAGAACAGGTCGGAAAGACTCTGCTGCTGCTCGATGATGTTGGTGCGTGCCATCTGCAGTCGCTCGTCCATGTAGCCCCGCTGGATGGCGCCGGCGAAATCGTCGACCACGGTCCAGAGTTGACCGACGTGGATGGCCAGCACCTCCATGTCGGCGTCATCGGCCAGCCGCAGCAATGCCGACCACGCCACCAGGAAGTCGTTGCGGACCGCCGCGCTCAGGTTTTCCAGCGCGATGCCCTGACGAGCCCGCAACGCCCCGACTTGCGCGGGGAAAGCCATCAGCTCGGCGGACAACGGCCTGGCCAGCAGGCAGCCGAGAAGATAGCGGAATGCGTTGCGGGCACTGTCTTTCAGATCGTGCTCGTCGGGAACACCGTCGTAGTACCGCGCGCCTCCGTCGATGCGTTCGAGATACTCGGCCGCGAGCTGGTCGTCGATACCTGCGAGTTTCTCGAGCAGGATCTGCCACCGCCCGTCGGCTTCACGGTCCGGCAAGGGTTCCACTGGTCAACCCGAGAGTGCCCGCCAGGTCCGGCCCCCACCGCGCGTTCAAGGGACCGGCTCCCACCATCGCCAGGCATCCCGCGAGCGTGACCGCCACCGAATCCAGCACCGGGATACCGATTTCGGCTCTGGCGGCCTCGACGGCATAAGCACCGTGCAGATTGGTGCAGACGTAGGCGACCGCGTCAGGTTCGCTTCGTGCGACCTGCCGGGTGGGCGCCAGTAGCTCGTCGGGTCGAATCCGGCCGATATCGGTGGTCTCGGTGAGACCGAAACCGTACCCCGCGGTCACGGTGATGCCCTCGTCGAGGTAGCACTCGCCGATCCTGGCGTTCATGTCGTCGGGGTAGGGCGTGACCAGGCCGACGCTGCGCGCGCCCAACGCACCGAACGCCGCCAGCGTGGCCTGCGTGCTGGTGAGTGCCCGTACACCGGTCTTGGTGGTGATGGCGTCGGTGATCGCGCGGTCGTGCGCGGCACCCAGCCACGACCCCGCCGTGCCGTTCCAGGCGATCACGTCGACGTTCGCCGTGGCCAGCAAGACGGCCGCCGCTTCCATTCCGGCCGTGTCGAACTGCGCGTCGGAGGTACCGTCGAGCCCGACCCGGGAGACCGGGATGCGGGTGAAGTGGACACTGACGTCGGTCCGCTCCCCCAGCATCCGGTACGTGGTGGGTTCCAGGCAGGTATTCGACGACGGCACGATCATCCCGATCCGCGCCACCCGCCACACCGTGGGTCGCGAAAACTCAGACGGCACGGGTGATTCCGCCGTCGTTGGTGATCGTGGTGCCGTTCAGATAGGCGGCCCGCGGCGAGGCCAGGAACACGATCGAGTAGGCGATGTCACGCGCGCTGGGGATGTAGGACAGCGGCAGGTTCTCCAGGTAGCGCTCCTCGGCCTCTTCGGGTGTGCAACCCCAGTCCTTGGCGTTGGCGGCGAACTGCTTGACCAGCCGCGCGGTCCGGACCGGGCCGGGGCACACCGTGTTGATCATCACGCCTTGGGCGCCGACCTGCAGCGACAACGACTTGCTGAAGTTCAGGATCGCGGCGTTGGCGGCGGCTCCGGGCATGTGGTACTCCAGCGCCTGCTTGCCGGAGTTCCCCGCTACGTTGACGATGCGCCCGTTGCCGTTCTTGAGCAGGTGCGGCAACGCCGCTCGGGTCATGCGGATGAATCCGAACAACTTGAGGTTGATGTCGGCGACCCACTGTTCGTCGGTGAGATCGCCGAAACCCCCGAAAGACGATGCGCCGGCGTTGTTGATCAGGATGTCCAGGCCGCCGAGTTCGTCGACGACGTTGGTGACCACCGAATCGAACACCGCCTTGTCGCTGAGGTCGGCTGCCACGGACACGGCCTTGACGCCGGATTTGGCCGAGATCGACGTGCAGGCCTCGTTCAGCGCGTCCGCGCGGCGTGCCACCAGTGCCACGTCGGCACCTTCTTCAGCCAGCAACTCCGCGGTGGCCAGTCCGATGCCGTCGCTGGCACCGGAGATCAGTGCCCGCATGCCTTGCAGTCCCAGGTCCATGTTGGTCTCCTATTCGTGGTTGTGGTTGCGCGTCACCGGACGCGGTTGGCAGTAGCTGAGTCCAAAGCGCCGTCGAGCATGCGGGCCAGCGTCTCGGTGAGCAAATCCACACCGGTGCAAAGGTCTTCGTCCGAGGTGAATTCGGCCTCGGCGTGCGAGATACCTTCCACGCTGGGAACGAACAGCATCACCGAAGGGACGATCTCCTTCATGTTGGTCGAGTCGTGGCCGGCACGGGTCTGCACGAGCATGCTCGACATGCCGAGGTCATCGGCGACGGTGCGGGCCAGCTCCACCCCTTCCGGCTGGTAGTGGTGGCCGGGCCAGACGTGCGCCTTGCGGTGCTCGACCTTGACCTTGGCCCGGATCTCGGCCTCGGCGATACGCTTTCGCAGCGCGGCATCGGCGGCGGCGAGCAACTCGTCGTTGTCAGAACGCAGGTCCAGGTGCATGTGGACCTCGCGCGGCACGACCACCGGAGAGTTGGGTAGCACGGTCAACTGCCCACAGCTGGTGTGCAGCTCCTCGCCGAACTCGTCGGCGATATCGCGCAGCGCCACCACGATCAGCGCCGCACCCAGCAGCGCGTCCTGACGGTCGTCGATGGCGGTGGCACCGGTGTGTCCCTGGGCGCCAATGACATTCAACTCGTACTTGTTGGCGGCCCAGGTGCGGTCCACCAATCCGATGGAGACATTGTGCTTCTCCAGTTCACGGCCCTGCTCGATATGGATCTCGGCGTAGGCGGCCAGCCGCCGGGTGACGTCACCGTCCGGGAACACATCCGTTTTCCCGATGCTGTTGATGGCGGTGAGGGCGTCGCGGACGGTGACGCCGTCCTGGTCGGTGATGTCGAGTGTGTCTTCGAGGTCCGCGGCACCGGTGAACACCGCACTGCCCATCAGCGACGGCTTGAACCGCGAGCCTTCCTCGTTGAACCAGTCCACCACGGCGACGTTGTACATCGGCGTCACACCGGATTCGGCGGCCTGACGACGGATCCGGTCGGCGGCGGTAGCACCGGCGAAGACGCCGTAGGCGCCGTCGAACTTGCCTCCCCGGGGCTGGCTGTCGAGGTGCGATCCCACCAGAACATAGGGCGCGCCCGGCTGAAACTCCAGCAGGCCGAACAGGTTTCCGACTCGGTCCACTTCTACGGTGAAGCCGCGCTGCCGCAGCCACCGCGAGAACCAGTCCCGCATTTGTCCGTCCTCGGCGGTGCCGGCCTGGCGTTCCACGCCGCCGGCCGGGGTCTGGCCGATGGCCGCCAGTTCCGCCCAGGAGTCCAGGAACTCGCGGTCGCGGCCGGCGTCGAGACGAATACGTAGTGCGGTGTTGTTGTGTTGTGCGGTCAAGGTTTTCCTCCGGGCACGTTGAATGAACGTCGCGGGCTTCGGCGACGCTTGACGATGCGGTCAGTCCGGGTCAGATCAGGTATTGCGACAGTCCGCGTTTGAGGTAGCTGCCGTGGCCTTTCCGGCCGAGGTACTGATCACGGTCCACGATGACGGTTCCGCGCGACAGCACGGTCTGCACACCGCCGTCGATCTCGAAGCCCTCCCAAGTGGAGTGGTCGAGGTTCGAGTGGTGGGTCTTGTCGAACCCGATCGAGGTGTGCGCGTTGGGGTCATAGATCACGACGTCGGCGTCGGCCCCGGGAGAGATGATGCCCTTGCGCGGGTAGAGCCCGAACATGCGGGCCGGGGTGGTGGCACACACGTCGACCCACCGCTGCAGGCTCAGGTTGCCGTTGACCACGCCCTGGTACATCAGGTCGATTCGATGCTCCACGCCGGCCATCCCGTTGGGGATCTTGGAGAAGTCGTCGATGCCCATCTCCTTCTGCCCCTTGAAACAGAACGGACAGTGGTCGGTCGACACCGTCGCCACGTCGCCGGTGCGGATGTAGCGCCACAGCTCGTCCTGGTGACGATCCTCGCGAGAACGCAAGGGGGTGGAGCACACCCACTTGGCGCCCTCGAACCCGGCGGCGCCCAGCTGCTCCTCCAGCGACAGGTACAGGTACTGCGGGCAGGTCTCGGCGAAGACGTTGGCGCCGCGGCCCCGAGCGGTGGCGATCTGCTCCATGGCCTGCTTGGCCGAAACGTGGACCACATACAGCGGTGCGCCGGTGACCTTCGCCAGCATGATCGCGCGGTGGGTGGCCTCCTCTTCCAGCTCCCACGGCCGGGACACCCCGTGGTAGTAGGGCGAGGTCTCGCCGCGTTCGATGTGCTGGGCCACCAGCTGATCGATGGCGATGCCGTTCTCGGCGTGCATCATCGTCAGCGCGCCGTTGCTCGCACACTGCTGCATGGCCCGCAGGATCTGGCCGTCGTCGGAGTAGTACACCCCGGGGTAGGCCATGAACAGCTTGAAGCTCGTCACACCCTCGGCGACCAGCTCGTCCATCGCCTTGAGGGCATCGGAGTCCACGCCGCCCAGGATCTGGTGGAAGCCGTAGTCGATCGCGCAGTTGCCCGCGGCCTTCGTGTGCCAGGCGGCCAGCGTGTCCTGTACCCGCTCCCCCTGCCGCTGGATCGCGAAGTCGATGATCGTGGTGGTGCCGCCGTGGGCGGCCGCGCGGGTGCCGGTCTCGAAAGTGTCGGAGGCGACGGTGCCGCCGAACGGCATCTCCATGTGGGTGTGGGCGTCGACGCCGCCCGGGATGACGTAGCGGCCCGAGGCATCCAGCACGCGGTCGAAAGTCCGGTCGGGATCGCCGAAGGGAGCCAGCTCCGGATCGACCAGGGCAGCGATGCGTTCGCCGTCGATGAGCACGTCGAGCGCCTGACTACCGGTGGGGGAAACGACGGTGCCGCCGCGGATGTACGTCGTGGACATGGCAACAGATCGTATGGCCGCCAACGTGATCCGGCCCATAGCCGCCGTGCAACGTATCGGCCCGCACAAATTGTGCACACGCACACCCAAGCGCCGTATCCACCCGGGTTTCCTGCCCTGAATTGGGCACAGCGGCCCGACCGCGGCCGGGAACGGTTCCGATCGCTCACCCTACGAACCCGTCTG
This sequence comes from Mycolicibacterium nivoides, assembly GCF_003855255.1. Classification (NCBI taxonomy): domain Bacteria; kingdom Bacillati; phylum Actinomycetota; class Actinomycetes; order Mycobacteriales; family Mycobacteriaceae; genus Mycobacterium; species Mycolicibacterium nivoides. The sequence goes on from NZ_CP034072.1 coordinate 3,177,529, forward strand.
GTCTGCAGTAGCCTGCCCGATGATGCGCAATCTGTCCGGCCGCCGCGAAGACACCCGGCTTCGCTGGCGCTGGCTGCTCGCACAGCTCGACAACCTGGACGACGACCTGGCCGCCGAATACCTGACACAGATCGATCGGGGTGCCCGGTTCTACGACAGCGTCCCCGAAGAAGACGACCTTCTCGGCGCGGCGCGGCTGGCGTTCCGCTACCTGCTGGCCGCCCTCCTGGAACGACCGATGAGCGCCGAGTTGGCGGAGTTCCCCGCAGCGGTCGGAGCCTTGCGCGCCACGCAGGGCATCGCGCTGGAGAACCTCACCGCGGCGGTGCGCACCGACTTCCTCGTCGCGTGGTCGGCGCTGTTGAAGCTGGCCGGCGACGACGACATGGCCGTACTGGCGCTGCACGTCGACGTGCTCTGGCAGGCCGTCGACGACTTCGCGATCAGAGTGCAGCGCGGCTATCTGGACCAGCGGCTGTCGATGGCAAGGACCAGCACCCTCGAGCAACAACACAGCTTGTCCGAACTGTTCTCCGGCGAGCCCGCACCGGCCACCGTTCGGCGCGCGGCCCAGATCCTGGGCCTCGACGAGGCGGCCGGCTATTGGGTGATCGGGATTGCCGGCGAGGAGGCCGGACGCACCGTCACCAGGCGCCTGCTCAATCGACACCTGACCTCGCTGGACTACGTCGACCACGGCGTCGCGCTGATCCTGGTGGCTGCCGACCCACGTTGGCCCGACGACGAGGCGCTGGTGACCGACCTGCTGGCCGATCTCGACGGCGCCGTCGCACCCCGAGCGGTCGCCCTGCCGGAGATCCACCGAGCCGCCGCGACGGTTCGGATGCTTGTCGATCTGGACCTGAAGTCGACGACGCTGCGCCGGTCGTGGGCGCAACTGTCGATCACGCAGCTTTCAGAAGTGATCGAAGACCTGCGCGGGTATGTTCTCGGTCCGCTCCACGACGTTCATGACTACGAGTTGATCGTCGAGACCATCCAGGTGTTCGCCGGCAGCGGTTCGGTCTCCGACACCGCGTCGGAGCTCTACTGCCACCGCAACACCGTGATGAACCGGATCCGCCGGTTCGAGGAGGCGACCGGGATCAGCCTGCGCAGCCCCCGCTCGCTGGCGATGGTGCAGCTGTGTCTGCTGCCCACGTAGGCCCTGACCCGGCGGCCAGGACCTACGTGCCCTTGACGTTCAGCACCTGACGCAGCTCATGCTCGACCTCGATGAGGCTCGCAGCGTCGGCCATGACGACGTCGATGTCCTTGTACGCATCGGGGATCTCGTCGACCCACTGCTCGCCGTGCCGGTACTCGATGCCCTGCATCCGCGCCGCGAGGTCGTCCGCGGTGAACCGGCGGCGTGCCTCGTTGCGGGAGTACCGGCGCCCGGCGCCGTGCGGAGCTGAGCAGAGGCCGGCGGGGTTGCCCTTGCCGCGCACCACATACGAACGGGTTCCCATGCTGCCGGGAATCAGCCCCAAGACGCCTGCGTGGGCATCGATCGCGCCCTTGCGGGTCAGCCACACATCGCGGCCGCCGTGGTGCTCCCTGCGGGTGTAGTTGTGATGGGTGTTGACCCGCTCGACCTCGAAGTCGCCCGCAGTCTTCGGCTGATCCAACTGCCCGTAACCCATCCACGCGGCGAACACCCACATGTAGCGATCCATCATCTCGGCGCGGTTCTCGAACGCGAATCGCTGCGCCCAGTTGAGTTCCCGCAGATAGGCGGTGAACTCGGGCGTGCCCTGCGGTAGGTAGGCGAGGTCCGGGTTGGGCAGCTCGATCCACCACTGCTTCATGAGCCTCTGCGCGACCTTGATGTGCTTCTGCGCGATCTTGTTTCCGACACCGCGAGAACCCGAATGCAGGAACAGCCACACCCGGTCGGCCTGATCCAGGCACAGCTCGATGAAGTGGTTGCCACCGCCGAGGGAACCGAGTTGCTCGCGCCACTTGGGCGAGTGCGACAGGTCGATCCCGCCGTCCTGCGCCAAGTGCTCGAGGTCCGCGATGCGGCCAGCCGTGAACGGGAAACGCGCGAGCGTGTCGTTGTAATTTCCGGGCGACAGCGGAATCGCCGTCTCGATCGCGGTACGCAGCGCAGCCAGGTCACGACCATGAAGATCGGTGGCGGTGAATTCGGTGCGGGCGGCGATCATCCCGCACCCGATGTCGACGCCGACTGCCGCCGGGATCACGGCGTCGATGGTGGGGATGACCGTGCCGACGGCCGACCCCTTGCCACTGTGGGCATCGGGCATCAGCGCGACATGAGGGTGCACGAACGGCATCGAGGCGGTCTGCTTCGCCTGCTCGATGGTGTTGTCGTCGATGTGGCTGGCGAAGTTCAACAGCTTGTGGTCGACGACGCGGTGCGTAGTCATGAAACCGATTCTCCCGACGCTGTCGAGTCGATTGTTTGTTCCGGCCGACTGCCGGGAATCACAGTCCAGTGGGTTGACGGGTTCGCCCTGCGTAGAGACGGATTCACCGCTTCTCGAGGAGTGTTGCGTGACGCAGGGCTTGCGCCGGATTTGAAGGAACGGTACTGCCGCGCCAGAATGGAGTTCGGATCACTTAGTCAGGCTCAGCATCGGGGGGTGCGGTGAAACTCGGTTGGTATGTCTTCATGCACCGCCCTGATGGTGGCGTGATGCCTATCGCCGGATTCTGGCGCAAACGCACCGCGTTGCGGTGGGCCGAGGCGCACGCAGAACCGGACCGCCACCTTGAGGTCCATCGCTTCGGCTGGTGGGCGGCCGACACTGCCGGCCAGCGGCCGGCTGCCGACCCGGCGAGCGGATGCCAGGGGTCCGACGACCGCCGATAGGCGCCAACCTCGGCAGTCAGCCCCACAAAACCAAAACAGGCCCCCTCGAAAGGGGGCCTGATCAGGGTGGCAGATGCAGGATTCGAACCTGCGTAGGCGTAAGCCGACGGATTTACAGTCCGTACTTGTGGGCGTTTAAGGTGCACAGTCAACGCTTGGCGGTGCTTGCAAAGCACGGTCTAGCTGCGATGCCACCGGTTGACCGTCTTGGTTAGCGCTTGGCACATCTGGGCACACTGCGGTATCTACTGCGGTATGCGTATGCGCGAGCACCGGGCGGCACCTTTAATGGCGTTGCAGAAATCATTCTGCATTGTCGAGCTTCTCGCGGGTGAAGCGTAGTGGTTCCGCCGCCACCAGCTCTGCGACAGCCTCACAGAATGGAATAACCAAATTGTTCATATACTTTGCAAAGTTGCCGACAGTGACTACGTCGAACTCGAAAATACCGTTGACCGATTTCGATGCGATGTCGCGACGAGCTCGAACCCAATCCCGCATATCAACTTGAGGCTCTTCTTTGTCTGCATCTACGACATAGAGCGGCGATCCTATCAAGACAACTGGAAAGCATAAGTTGAGAGTGAGATAACTTTGCCTCACACCATTGAATGTTCTACGATTCTCACCGTTACGATATTCTTTCTTGGTGGCAAGAATAGCCTTCGCCAGCGGCATGACCAACGACGTAAATATTTCTGCATTCGAGGCTTGCCACGTCTTTTGCGGGCGTTCGAGGCGTGTCAACTGATCTGCTCGAAAGCCGGAAAATCCGTGCCGAGTTGCTAATTCGCCGAATTCAAAGTAGTCCCAAGACGGTTTCATCTGAAATGTTCCAGGCGCAATTTCAGTTGACACTTCGTCAGTAAAAAGGGTGTGTTCCTTCGGATTGCCATTCTGCCGCCAGGAGGGCAACTCTCGGCCGACTGCGCAGAATGGACTTGCACTTTGCTTGCACTCGACAAGCATAGTTGCAGATACGATAACTTTGTTTTCACGATCATTCAAGAACTGGTGATATCCCCACACATCCAATTCACGTGACGATTCTGGTTTATCGGGGTCCTGAAACGCCCATCCTGGTCTCGGGTGGAAGTCACTGATCTCTAACAGCCGCACCGCCTTCTGTTCGAGAAGCCAACCAGCCTTTTCGACGGCAGCAAGGACTTCCTCGTTCGTCGGTTTCTCAGACATCACCAGCAAAGCCTAACGCCGGACAAGACACATACCCCCCGACTCAACCCGTGGCAATCGCGTTGGACGGAGGACCGGGGGCATGCGCTGCGGGACGGACCCCTCCATCCCTATGAACGCCCGGTCTGGCAGGTGCCTTCTCGTCAACCCCTGAAACCGGACGCACTTCTAAGAGGTGCTGCTGACCTCAACCCAGTAGTACGTCGGGGTACTGCCAGTAAGCACGTTCTCACTTGTCCACAGCCGATCACTGGTCACCGCATACAACGTGCCGTCAACGAAAAGCCGGTCATGCTGTTGCACAACAATTCCCGACTCCTGACCAAATGGAACGCCAAGTAGCCCAGTGGTATCCACAACGCCTGGAAAGCGGGCTAGAGGCTGCACTGACGAACCACCAATGACCACGCCGGTAATGTCACCGATGTGGTAGTCATCCAATTCACCAACCGTCTGCCCCTTCCAGTCACGCTCTGGGCGGAACACGCTCGCGGTAGCCACTATTCAGCCCTCTTGCGATACCTATTCAGGGTGAATGATTCCGCCACAGTCCACCCGGTGAATGCGCCACGGAACGAAACTGACTGTGGTCCAACACTCTCCGCAAGGTCGATACCTCGCGGGTTAGCGACCATGCGGCACGCGGCGGATAGGATGACTGCCCGCAACTCATCGTTAGGTACCCCGTCTACGAATCCCTCGTTACGGGTGTAGGCCTTAACCATCGCAGTGACAATGGACAGGACAGTCCCACCCTGCTCAGCCGAAACAGTGCGGCCAAGCAACGCAGACAAATCCACAACCGTTGCGGCTGGCATGATTACGCCTCAGTCAACAGAGTGACAGCCTTAGGATGCAGCACAGCCACATCGAAACGGGCAGTGACACGGATGCCAACAGAATCCGCGTCACCGAATGTCTGATCGAGAATTGCAATCGTCGGATCCTGGTCGCGGGCAACGATAACCTTGGAGAAGTCGACCAACGCCACGCGTGCCTTACCTGACACGTTCGGGATGTAGTCGGTCACGATCACCGGCAGTCCGAACAGGGTGAACTGTGTTCCCTCATGCATGTTCGGATCCAGCAAGTAACGAGCATCGGTTTCGCCAACGTGCAGCTTGCGTAGAGCTGCGAACGCCTGCGGAGTCATCACCCAATGGGTGGCACTGACATGGTTGCCCTGAGCTGCCGCCAAACCATCAATCAGGCTGTCCGGGTCTGCGAGATCCAAAACACCAGTGGTGATGCCGCTCTGGCGGAAAATGCCCTTGATGGTGTCACTTGCTCCGGTGCCGTCATACAGTGCGGCGTCCAAGACGTTCGACACATCGGTTACCAGACGAGTCGAAACGACCTGCTCAAGAGCGCCCACAGTGTGGGTTGCTTCACGAACAAGTTCGTTCGACAGAATCGTCAGGGACTTGATGCCCTTCAAAGTGCTTGGCAGCAAAGCCACTTCATCAAACGACACGTTCGAATCGGTGATCGTCGCACCCGGTGCGTAAAAACCTGCACTGGCACCCGAAGCGATACGCGGAACGCGCAACGGTCCTGCGGTGTCAATGATCTGCGGGCCTGCAGCGAGAAACGAGGATTCCTGTTCTAGCGGCTGGACCAAAAGCTTGGCGACTTCTGCCGCCGTAAGGGTCGGCTGAGTGGCCGGGGTCTGGATAGTCATGCTTAAATCCCTTGAATAACAACGTGGTACCGCTGCCATCAGGACAGGAGCATGGATTAGGGCATCAGGCCCAGAAGGGTGAGATAGGTTGCGAATCAGTCGCTTTGCCTATCTCCAAATCTACTTAGACGGAACGCTGCAGACGGCCTAGAAGCGAGAAAGGTTCGTCACGGTCACCGGTCACACCCTGACCGACGCTGCCGGAAACCCTGCGCTTCCCATAGTGGGGACGCTTGGCAATCAAGTCATCCACAGCCGTGTTCAACTTGTCATCATCGGTCAACAGTTCGGCGTCATAAGGCAAATCATCGGGATCTGCCAGCTTCCCAGTTGCCTCTACGCGTGCCGTGAACAGTGCACGGCTCAACTCGTCTACTCGCGCTTCGGCGGCCTCGGCACGGTGCCTGTTGTCCCTCGCCTCATTGCGTAGCTTCTCAATGTCGGCACGCTTGTAAACGATGGTGTCGCCCTGGTCGTCGTCGGGCTGCACGTCGTCGGTGATCTCGTCTAGTTCGCCGTCGGCAGGGTCATCGGCCTGCACTTCGGTTACGTCAGCCATCAGGGCTTCCTCTCAGAGGGCTCAGAGCCACACAGAGCCACAAACAGGGCACGCGTGGGGCAATGTCTATGCACTTACGGCAGCGGGCGACTTACGGCTCAAAATGCCAATCTCAGATGCCATATTCAGTGCACGCGCATCGGCAACCGCCAGGGCTTCATCGGTGCTGTGCTTCAGTTCTTCGGCGATCTCATCGGCAGTCAGGCCTAGCCGCTTGAGGACGCTCGTACGGGACAAGATTCCGGCGCTGTACAGCTTGACGGCGTAGTCGGCTTCCTGAGCCTGCGAACGCGTATCGGCGGGACTCCACACCACACGTGCAATCACAGTGTCTGGATCCACCCCGTCACGGATAGCGACCAGCAGACGGGCCACCTGCTCCCATCCAACGCCGTACTGACGCTGACGTGCCTCAGCCCTTGCCACTAGTGCGGCCTCAGCGGCACGCAATGCGTCGGCACTGGTTACGGAGTCCTGCAGCAATCCGACATAGTGCGCCGGTAGACCGCTAACCATCATCGCCTGTGAAATGAGAACGTGTACACCAGATTCAAACGTCTTCAGATCGGCAGCAGGAAGAGCGCCAAAACGAGACCCGGCATCCTCGCTGATCATCATGCGATTCGTCTCCGGAAATGGATTGACCGCTTCCGTTACGGGCTGATCGTCGTCGTCCAAGACAGGGTTGCCGTCGTCGTCAACGACAGGCTTCTCCGTCAACTCAATTCCGCTGGCGTAACGCCTTGGCCTGCCCGCGTACTCACTGGCAACCATCATGTCCAACAACAGCTTGTTGATGGCATCCTGAATCGTGGTCAGGTCATCAATCACAGACGGCTCGTCGTCATCACCGATAGCCACGACAGGAACCACGCCCAGACCGTGCGGAACAGTCTCCACCAGTTCATATCCCGCACTGCCAGCACTCGGCGTGTTCGCCGTCCAATGCTCAACACGGTCAGCGAAATACACCCACACCTCGGTAGTCTGCTTGGTGCGAACGCGCTTCACAGCCGAAACAATCTGCCTTGTAACGGGATCGCGGATGATGGCAACCTGATGGGGATGCTCAACCGTCGCACGTGGCTTACCGTTCACATCCGTCCAACACAGCACATAGCCGACGCCATACAACAGTGCATCCCGATGCACCTGCGCCGCCAGTTGATCCAAGTCGCTGTACTCAAACAAATCCCACACGTCGGCACCCTCAACACCCGACAGCCTCAAACGTTCCTGCAAGCTGACAACCGCAGTGCGGCATAGGTTGCTGCTCAACTGATCAAAGTTGCGCAACGCCACCTTCGCCTCGCGAGACAGAAACGACAGCGGACTAACGCCCTCAAAATAGTTGTCCAGCAATCCATATCGGTACTGTCGGCTGTCGAGTGCCTGTAGAAGCTCGATCAGGTCATCGGTCATTGTTCAAAGTCCTATGCGAAAGATGCTGCGCGAAAACGCTTCTTCGGATGTGTGGACCGCCACGAGGCACGTGAGTAGGCCATGACAGCGCACACGGCGGCGTCGATACGGCCCGCGTGCCTGCTCCTGCTCGACTTCACCAAACGCCCACCACGGTTGTCTTCCGACAACACCGCATTGCCGATGTGCTCACGTAGCAGGGCATCCCCGGAGTGCGAAAGCTGACCGTTGCGGCACGCAGTCAGAAACTCAGCCGTCGCGGCACTCATGCGGCTTACGGTCTGCGGGAACTCGACAACCGGAATCCCCTCTGCCGACAACACCGCTAGGGAACGCTGCCAACGGTACGGATCCGCCGCGATCTCAACCACATTCCACCGTTCACATGCGTCCCTGATGGCTTGCTCAACGTCGAGAATCGGCACGCGCCAATCAGTTTCCGAGTAGTTCGGGCGCTGCCACACACCCAGCACATCAAGGTGCGGAGTGGGTGAAACCGTCGCAGCCAACAGCACCGTGGCATCGGTACCGCTGTACGATCCGTCGAAGCTCAGCACCACATCGGCACCGTCAGGGATACCGACACCCGACGACAATCCATCCCACAGATCCGGAGGCAAGATCGGGTCTCCGCTGCCGGTAACCCACTGCACCAAACGCGTACGCCTGAAATGGTTCTCACTCATCTTCGGCGGTTGCAGCGCTGCAAGAGCATCTGCGTACAGGAAGTCATCCAGTGCGGGATTGGCCAAACGCCAACAATGTTCGCAGTCTGTGCCATGATCCTCAAAACCTGCTGCGCTGAACTCGCGGTAAACCTGGCTGCGGTCGTCCGGGCAGTCGCTAGCCTGCTGACGGAACTGCGCAAGCTCATTATCCGGCTGAGGTCCGGGCGTACCAATCAACAGAACCAAACTCGTCGGCTTCTTACCCGACGCCAGCGCCACAACCTCGTACACTTCCGGTGCAATGCGGCCACCCTCGTCGCAGATGCATAGATCAGGATTGCGGCCCTCAAGAGCTGCCGGTGAAGCTGGTAGACAAGTCAACTCAGCACCACGGATAGGAATGACGAGGCGATCCTTGAAAACCTGTACACGACAGCTCAATTCCGGGCTGCGTTCGATGAAACGAACACACATGCGGAATACAATTCCGGCTTGGCGTTCATCAACGGCCACCAGATCAACCGATGTGTCATCACTGCCCAACATGAATACGTACACAGCCATGGCGGCAGCGAGACAAGACTTTCCATTCCCGCGTGCCAACGCCCACGCGGCCAAACGCGGACGGGGGTCCGCATCCCAAACCGAAGAGACCAGCTCCCGCTGCCAATGCCGCAAGATCAGCGGCTTGCCGTCTGGCAGCAGTAGAAACTTGCGGCAGAACTGGGCGAAACGCTCGCTTTCTGACCCACGCGGACGCCACGGCAGAGGCGACGCGTCAACCGCCCTCTTAGGTCCGGCATGCACGATAAACTCCTGAATATGGAGTGGGGATCAGTTGCTGCGTATCTCGCATTGGCGATCAGTTTGGGCAATACCGCCTGGACCATCCGGAAAGAGACCAGAAAGCCAATCAACGAACGACAGCAAGCCCTAAGAGACCAACTCAGAGCTGTTCTTGTAGAGGTTCAGACCGACACACGCAACGCCTTAGCTGAACTCCAACGAGGGAAGACGCCTGCTTATCCAGTGCCGGATGCTCTGACGAACTTGCGGGATCGAGTTAGTCGAGTCAGCCAGGACGGACTCACCTGCCCTAGTAGAGAATCCCTCAGCGTGCTTGGCTCGGAAGGCTTGCTGAATGCCTACTGGTCCAGCGCACAATACGCGGACGAAAGGCTCAAAAACCACGAGGATTATGGCCGTCCTATCGAAGACATCGCCGCTCGACGTACGCAGGAACAGTTCGCTCTCCGAAGAGAACTCGAACATCAAAAGAATCGGATTGACGAAATGATCGATGTCCTCACAAAAATCGACCATGGTGATCGAAAGACGATCCGCAAGTACAAGGCCGTAGGCACCTAGGTGTAATTGCCCCTGCTCTGTGCCTGAGTGTCCGATGTCGGCGCTAGTCGCCGGTATCCCCGAGGGGTTCGGGCCATCCTTTTGCCGGCTGCGTTTGCGCTGGTCAGAGACCTGAGTTGGTAGCGTCGTCGTGACCTGGGCTTTTGTCCGGTCGGTCGGCAGTCGTGGGAATGGCCGAATATGCCCTACACCTTATGCGGCGTTGGCGACGGACATCCATTCTTTGTTCGACCATTGCGCGTTCTTCATTGGTGCATGTACTGCCGCGTTGCCTGTTGCATCGCATACACAGCACTCGCAGGTTGGCCAATTCGAAGATGAGGTCTGGGCGTTGTGTGACGGGAATGATGTGGTCAACACTCAATTGTTCTGTGCTGCCGCAGTTTTCACAGAACGGACTGAACTTGCGGAGCCGCTTGCTCAAGCGCTCCCATCTGGCAGTGTGCAACAGTGGATGTGACCTGTTACCGGTCTGCGTGGGTCGGCAGCTAGGGCAGTATGTGCCGTTGTCGATTGGTTCACCGCACCCGATGCACGGGCGCTTCATTCGAATAGCTTGAGTGTGCCTGACGGGATGCCTTGGGCGGCGTTCACGATGACTGTTGAGACTTGGCATAGCTTCGGCCCTGATAGCTCGAATGTGTGTAGTTCGCCATCGTCATCCATGAGGGACAAAACGTAGCGGCTGCCGTGTGGGAATGCTGCGATGGCGTTGAGCTGACGTGTTGGCAGTGCTTCGGCGTCAGTGTCGTTGTCACACATTGGCGTTCCTCAATTGTTCGATCTTGCGTGCCAACTTGTCCCTCAGTGACACCATGAGATCCACTGTGAGCGTGATTATTTCGACGGATTCAGTTCCGCCAGGGTCTACCACAACATCCACAACACCGTTGTGTGGGTCTCCGAGCACGGCGATATCTGCGGCACAGGTGCGACGATTGCCGCGTGCTGGCTTCGGTCGGCTGCGGCCAGTTGGTTCCCAATACGCTCGACTCATGCCGACTCCGTGATCTTGAGAAGGAACTCAGTCAGATGCTCGCGGGCACGTTCACGGGACGCGGGAACGGTGTAGCCAGCAGCGAAGATGTACGCGGCACAATCCGCGAGAGCGAAGTTCTCACCGTTGTAGCCGGATTCGTTGGCGATCTGCTCGCGGTAGTAGTCACGTAGCTCGGGGTCATCTTCAAGCCATGCGAGCATCAAACGGGCCGCGAGCGGTTCCCACTGTCGGGGGTCGTAGGTGACTGCCACTTCAAACTCCTGCGGGTTCGGTTCGTGGTTCAGGCGATTCATTCCATGGGGCAGCATTCTCGGGTTCGTCGGTCCAACGTGTGTCGGGGAATCGCTTGCGCAGACATGCGAGATGCCACGATCCACTGCCGTTCTTCCATTCGTCGTCAATGACCGGCCTATTGCATAGGTTGCAAGTTGGTGCGTCACCCACAGACGGCACCGTAGTGGCCTCTGGCATCAACGCTGCTTGGCTTTCGGTCGCGTCGGGTGTGTCCTTATGCGACTTAGCACCTGGGGCAACTGAGGGGTTTTCCGTCAACATGACCGGCGCGGCAATGTCGGCAACCTCGTCGGTTGTGAACGGGCGATCAGACCGAATGCAGTACTCGTAGAAGGCGCGATTTCCGTTAGCCATTCGGTATTCGCGTAGCACTAGCCAACGTGCCGACACCAGAGCGTCAACGTACTTCTGAATGTATCTCCGCGTGTGGCCAGACCGTGCAGCCATATCCGCCACAGAAACACCGAATCCGTCTGCATGGGACATGATTTCGAGTGCGATACCTCGTGCTGCCGGATGCAGATCGGAACGTGCAAAGTCATTCGAGATGGCAACGTATCCCTCACTCAGCGGACACCCATAGTGCTTGACCGGGTTGCGACTAAGTGTCCTCACTGAACACCGCCATGTGCGGTAGCAGCCATCTCAGCGTTCGCCCACTCGTCAATGTCGCTTCGTAGATACCAGAGTCGAGCTGCAATCTTGAATGCATTTGGACCACGTTCGGATTCGTACCACATGTACAGAGTCTTGCCCGATACGCCGATGTACTCGGCAGCTTCGGGAAGCGTCAAACGGTCAGGGAACATGGGTGGTACCTCAGAGTGAATGCGGTTGATACGCAACGGTGCCCAATATTGAGAGCACATCACAAGCGACGGAAACTATCGCCGGTGGTCCTAATGTCCATTCTACTCCTCCTCACTTCTAAGCCTTATGGTTTGGGTCTATGCGCTTGCTGCGCCTTCGGCGGCATGGACGAGAAGGACTGCCAGAACGGGTATTCAGCACCCAATGCCACCCATTCCCATCGTCCAGGCCAATACGTTTCGCAAGCACGTGACCAACCGGACGCTTCCACCACAAACCGGATTCGGTGCCAACCGCGTTGAAGCGAAGCGTTGGGGAGAACTCTATGGCGGTGGGGTACGGCTAGGACCAATGCGGACTCGTCTAATGCGGCCCCCGCTGGGCTTCTCTTTAGTTTTCTAAAAGATAGGTTTCTACGGTGTGCTCTATGGGCACAGGTTTCGGCCCTACCCTGTGCTCTATAGGCACAGGGGGGTGTGCTCGATGGGCACAGGGTCTCAGGCTCATCCAATGCCACCCCGTGCGGTCGCGGCCTTCTGTTCAGCCACCCAAGCATCAAGGTCCGCTACGTCATAGAACGTATGCCGCCCCAGCCGGTAGCTACGGGGTCCGGTACCGGCATACCGCCAATACCTCAGGGTGTCCTCAGGCAGTCCACCAAGGTAGGCAGCGGCGTCTTTGGCGCCTAAACGTATAGGTGTCACGAGGGTAGTCCTCTCGCTTATGCGCTTGTGGTTCAAGCGGTTTCATGACTGGTCACCTCCCTTTGCGGCTGAGTCCTACGCTGCCAGATCTGTCCAACGCTGGGCAGTCTAGCGGGCGGATCGCGGGTCAGGACTGACACATCCAAACGGACCTGTGCAGCGGATTGCTGCGGTATCCTGCGGTTATGACTCTTAGACACCAGAGAGCCGGGATAGCTGACCGGTGGCACAAGCGTGTCAAGGGTCCAGACGGCAAAATGAGCACCGCGCGATCAGCGGTCTACGGCAAGGTCACACGTTGGCAAGTTCGATGGGTAGATGGCAGCGGCCACGAGAGAAGCAAGAGCTTTGACCGCAAGCCGGACGCGCAGGCCTACCTGAACGGACTCACTGCCGACATTCAGCGCGGCGAATACGTCGACCCGAGCAAGAGTGCAGCGACATTCGGGGCGGTCGCAGAGCAGTGGTTTGAGACCAAAAGTCACCGCAAGCCAAAGACTTTGGCGGGTTACCGGTCCCTACTGGACACCATTATCCTGCCGAAGTGGAAGAATGTGCCACTGAAAGCGATTGATTACCAATCATTTTCGACATGGATAGGGAGTCTTTCCGTGGATGGCTCGCAGCGAGACACCGCACTCTCAGCCAGCCGGATACGCCAGACCCACCAACTCGTCGGCGCGGTCCTCAAGTACGCACAGCGGTCAGGGCTTGTAACCAAGAACGTCGCTTCACAACTAGAGCGCAAGTACGACCTACCCACCGAGCACGGACGCGAGCAGCACGCCTTGACCCGTGAGCAGCTTCTCGGCTTTGTGTCACACATGCGGCTGTACGCCACGCTGACGCTCATTCTCGGCTGCGTCGGCATCCGTACCGGGGAAGCGTTCGCATTGCGGCGGTCGGGCGTTAAGGACTGCAAGCTGATCGTTTCAGAGTCGGCTACCAACGTGACGGGTCAAGGGACGGTGACCACCCGCACCAAGACCAACAAGACACGCGAGGTCGCGGTACCGGGCTGGGCATGGGACCGGTTAGTTGCCGAACTGCCCGCAGACCCCAAGGCACTGGTGTTCCCGCATCGCACGGGTACAACGCTGACCAATCATCAGTACCGCTATGAGTTCGACAAAGCGGTTACCGCGATGCGGGCCGAGACGGAAGCTCAGCGGGCACGGGAGACAGCCGAGACGGGCAAGGCGGTTACGCCCGAATTCCCCACGATCACGCCCCACGATCTACGGCACACCTGCGCGTCCCTACTCATCTCCACCGGGGCGAATATCAAAGTGGTGCAACGCCAACTAGGCCACGCCACGGCTGCGATGACACTTGACCAGTACGGGCACCTGTATGACGCCGACCTGACGCACGCTGCCGACGTTCTCAGCGATGCACTAGAGGCTACTGCGGTATCACTGCGGCATTCCGCAGATACCAAAAAGGTCAGGACCGGTTAAAAAACCAGCCCTGACCTGCGGTGGCAGATGCAGGATTCGAACCTGCGTAGGCGTAAGCCGACGGATTTACAGTCCGCTCCCATTGGCCGCTCGGGCAATCTGCCTGGTGTCGCCCCGCCCCGTTTCCGGTTTGGTGCGACTAGCAGGGTACAACGAGGATGTACCTAAGTTACAAACCGGCAGGATTATCGAGGGAAGAGGAGGGGCGTCCAATGGCGGATTCCAGCTTCGACGTCGTCAGCAAGGTCGACCGTCAGGAGGTCGATAACGCGCTCAACCAGGCCGCCAAGGAACTGTCCACCCGGTTCGACTTCCGCGGCACCGACACCAGCATCGCCTGGAAGGGCGAAGAAGTGATCGAACTCACCTCCAGCACCGAGGAGCGCGTCAAGGCAGCGGTCGACGTGTTCAAGGAGAAATTGGTCCGTCGCGACATCTCGATGAAGGCCTTCGACGCCGGCGAACCGCAGGCCAGCGGCAAGACCTACAAGGTGTCCGGAGACATCAAGCAGGGCATCAGCAGCGAGCAGGCCAAGAAGATCACCAAGATCATCCGCGACGAAGGCCCCAAGGGTGTCAAGGCGCAGATCCAGGGTGACGAGATCCGGGTCAGCTCGAAGAAGCGCGACGACTTGCAGGCCGTCATCGCCCTGCTCAAGGGCTCCGATCTCGACGTGGCGCTGCAGTTCGTCAACTACCGCTAGAGGCGCTGTCTGTCGAGTGTGCGCTCAGATCGCGTTTGACGACGAAATCGCGATCTGAGCGCACACTCGGCACACTCAGCGGGTCGGCCAGGGTGAGAACGGCAACGCGAACAGCGACGCACCGATCACCAACAGTGACGGCACCGCCATCGCCCGTCGCCCATAGCGGTCCATCACCATCCCGGCCGGGTAGGAGCACAACAGGTCGGCCAACGCACCGATGCCGAACACCAACGAGGCAGTCGCCGCGCTCAGCCCGATGTGATCGGCCCACAGCGGGAGCACCGCATCGCGGACGGCAGGAAGACTGTGGTGGCCAGAGAGCGGAGCGGGACGCCCTCCCTCACGCGCTGGTTTCGGCCGCCGTCACCGTGTAACGGCTGGGCCGGTGCGCCAGCCCGTAGTGCCCGCGCAGCGTCGTCGCGGTGTAGTCGGTCCGAAACAGTCCGCGCCGCTGCAGGATCGGCACCACCTGCTCGACGAAATCCTCAAGGCCGCCGGGCAGATACGGCGGCATGATGTTGAAACCGTCGGCGGCGCCCTCGGTGAACCACAGCTCCAAGTCGTCGGCCACCTGCTCGGCGGTCCCCGCGAAGGTCCGGTGTCCGCGCCCGCCACCGAGTTTGGCGATCAGCTGCCGCACCGTCAGCGACTCGCTGCTGGCGAGATCCTTCACCAGTTGGTAGCGGCTCTTGTTGCCCTGGATCTGCTCGATGGGTGGCAACACGGGCAACGGTGCGTCGAGCGCATGCGCGGTCAGGTCCACTCCGAGCATCTGCGACAGCTGGCGCAACGAGTACTCGGGCGAGATCAGGTCGGTGAACTGCTGTTCCAGTTCGCGAGCGGCTTCCTCGGTGGGCCCGATGAACGGCACGATGCCGGGCAGGATCTTCACCTCGTCGGCGCTGCGGCCGAACCTCACGGCGCGGGCTTTCACGTCGCGGTAGAACGCCTTGCCGTCGGCCACCGAGCGCTGCGCGGTGAAGATCGCCTCGGCGTAGCGCGCGGCGAAATCCTTGCCCGACTCCGAGGACCCGGCCTGGACCAACAGCGGACGACCCTGCACCGAACGCGGCGTGTTCAGTGGCCCACGGACCTTGAAGTGCTCGCCGTCGTGGTCGATCCGGTGCACCCGCTCCGTATCGGCGAAGGTACCGCTGGCCTCGTCGAGAACCAGTGCATCGTCTTCCCAGCTGTCCCACAAAGCCGTTGCCACGTCGACGAATTCAGTGGCCCGCCGATAGCGGCCGGCATGGTCGGGGATGCCGTCGACGCCGAAGTTGGCCGCTTCGTCCTCCCCCGCCGAGGTGACGATGTTCCACCCGGCCCGGCCTCCGCTGATGTGGTCCAGGGAGGCGAAGCTGCGGGCCAGGGTGTAGGGCTCGATGTAGCCGGTGGTCGCGGTGGCGATCAGGCCGACGTGCTCGGTGACCGTCGCCATCGCGGTGAGCAGCGTGATCGGCTCGAAGATCGCCTGCGTGTTGTGCTTCACCCGCGGCCCGACAGCCAACCCGTCGGCAAAGAACACCGAATCCAGCTTGCCGCGTTCGGCCAGTTGGGCCAGACGCTGGAAGTGCTCGACGTCGGTCAGGTTTCGTACGTCGGTGCGCTCGTGCCGCCACGCCGCCTCGTGGTGCCCGACTCCCATGAGGAAGGCGTTGAGATGAAGTTGTCGCGTCATGAAGATCCTTGTCGAGTTCTCGTACGTTTCGTATGTCCGGCGTTCAGGTCGTGGCCCGCCAGCCCGACAGCCGGCCCTCGATGGCCACCACGATGCCGTTGAAGATGACGCCCACCAGGGCGATGGTGACGATGCCGGCGTACATGTTGGGGATCTGGAAGTTGAGCTGTGATGCGGTGATCAGGTAACCCAATCCGGCCTTGGCGCCGACCATCTCGGCGGCGATCAGCACCAGGATCGACGAGGCCGCCGCCATGCGCAGGCCGGTGAAGATGGTGGGTACCGCCGCGGGCAGGATCACCTTCTGGAACAGCCGAAGCGGTGACAGCCCGAGGGAGCGGGCAGATTTGATCAGCAGGGGGTCAACGGTGCGAACCCCGGAGATGGTGTTGAGCAGGATCGGGAACGACGCCGCGTAGATCACCAGCGCCACTTTGGAGGTCTCCCCGATCCCCAGGATCAGGATGAACACCGGTAGCAGGGCGAGTGCGGCGGTGTTGCGGAACAGCTCCAGGATCGGGTTGAGGAACTCCGCGACCGGCCGGTACCAGGCGATCGCCACTCCCAACGGGATGCTGACCACGATCGCGATGGCAAGACCGGCCAGCGCGCGCGACAGGCTGGCCGAAACATGCTCCCACAGTTGGCCGTTGTTCAGCAGGGTGAACCAGGCGCTGACGACCTCAGAGAAGGGAGGCAGAAAGACCTTGTCCACCAGCCCGATCCGCGGGGCCACCTCCCACAGCGCCAGGAACGCGGCGACGACCACCGTGGCACGCAACAGGCGCCAGGTGAGGGCCCGCAGCCGGCGGCCGCGATGCTCGGGTTCCGGTGTCGTCGGCGCCTCGGTCGGGATCTCGGCGAGTGACTCGACGGGAGCTACCGCGACGGCGTTAGACATGTTGAACCTCCTCGGACCGGGCGCGTTCCACCTCGTCGTGCAGAAGTGACCAGATGTGGTGGCGTTGTGCCCGGAATCCCTCGCTGGAGCGGACGTCGTCGGTGTTGCGGTCGATGTCTACGTCGACGATCTGCTTGATCCGGCCCGGCCGTGACGTCAGCACCGCGACCCGCTGGCCGAGGTACAGCGCCTCGTCGATGCCGTGGGTGATGAACAGGATGGTCTTACCGGTGGCCTGCCAGATCCTGAGCAGCTCGTCCTGCAGGGATTCCCGGGTCTGGGCATCCAGCGCGGCGAACGGCTCATCCATCAGCAGCACCTCGGGGTCGAACGCGAGGCTGCGGGCGATCGCGACGCGCTGCTTCATTCCACCCGACAGTTCGTGCGGGTAGCGATCGGCGAAGCCCTGCAGCCCGACCAGCTCGAGGTACTCCTCGGCCCGCCGCCGCCGCTCCGCCGAGGGCAGACCCTTTGCTTCCAGGCCGAATTCGATGTTCTTGCGGGCGGTGCGCCACGGCAGCAGCGCGTACTGCTGGAATACGATGCCCCGATCCAGCCCGGGTCCGGTGACCGGCTTGCCGTCGAGCAGGATCTCCCCCGACGTCGGTTGGGTCAGCCCGCCGAGCAGGTCCAGCAGCGTCGACTTGCCGCAACCACTCGGCCCGACCAACACCAGGAACTCACCTGCCTTGACGTCGATGCTGATGTCCTGGATGGCAGTGAAACTGGTCTTCTCGCCACGGATCGGGAACTGCTTGGTCACATTGCGCAGACTCAGCTTCGTTTGCGTACTCACTTGTGCGCCAGTACTTTCCCGTCCGGACCGCTGCCTTCGGGATAAGTTCCGTTGGCGTACGGGTTGAGATCGTTGGTGTAGAGATCCTTGGCCTTGAGCTGACCTGCCTTGAGCTCACCGTTGCGGACCAGCCAGTCGATCCAGGTCTGCAGTTCGCGTTCGGCGATCACCGCACCGGGCACCGGAATGCCCGAGCTGCGCCAGTACTCGATGGACTGGGTGTCCTCGTTGCGCTTTCGCTTGTTGATGATCTCGCGGAACTTGGCCACCACCTCGTCGCGCGGGGTCACCTGGGTCCAGCGGATGGCCCGGGCGGTGCCCTGGACGTAATCGGCCACCGCATCCCGGTTCTCGGCCAGGAAATCGTCACGGACCACATAGGTGCCGTAGCTGAACGCCCCGAACAGTGACTTGTCGGTGAACAGCGGCCGGATCCCGCCGCGTTGCTGCGCGGTCTCGCGCCAGATCCCGTTGAGCGCCGCGACGTCGATCTGCTTCTCCCGCAACGCCTGCTCGGTGTTGACCGGCGGCACCACCGTGAGGGTCACCGTCTTGATCTCGTCGTTGGTAAGTCCCTCTTTGGCCAGCCATTCCCGGGTCAGGAATTCGTGGTGGGCGCCAAGGGTATTCATCCCGACCTTCTTGCCGATCAGGTCGCGTGCCGAGTGGATCGGGCTGTTCTCCAGAACGAAGTAGCCGGTGTATTCGCCCTCATCGGCGCCGTAGGAGCTGAGCACCGAGGTGATCGGCGCGCCGGCGGCGTTGAGCTTGACCACGGCGCCGTTGAACGCCTCACCCACGTCGATATCGCCGGTGGCCACCGACTGGATGTCCTGCGGCCCGCTCGTGGTGTTCCCCACCCAATCGAGCTTGATCTTCTGGTAGTAGCCGAGGTCCTCGGCCAGTTCCTGGAATCGAACCTCGCCGGCCCAGCCCTGGTAGCGCACCACGGTCTTGCCGTCTTCGGTGCGCGCCGGCTCACCGGACGAGCCACACGCCGTCAGTACCAACACGAGTGCGCTGAGCATCGCGAGTACCGAACTGAATAGGCGCATGCCCGTTGTCCCCCATGGAGTCGCACTGATTGGTGCGGCTCATGGTGGCAACAAACTCATGCCGGGTAACCCTTTAGCCTCGCGAAGAATCGAAAGGCTCCGAGTAGAACGGGTCAGACCCCGCCGTATTGCGGCTGTAGCACCGGGGCCAGCGCCGAGAGCGGAATGCGCGCCTGCACCGTGCCGCCGTCCATCGACCACTGCATCCTGCCGGGAGTGAAATCGACCGGACTGTCCCGCCCGACCGGGTAATCCGGCATATAGAGGATCAGCTCGTCCGGGGTCAGTGCCCAAGCCTTGT
This sequence comes from Mycolicibacterium nivoides, assembly GCF_003855255.1. Classification (NCBI taxonomy): domain Bacteria; kingdom Bacillati; phylum Actinomycetota; class Actinomycetes; order Mycobacteriales; family Mycobacteriaceae; genus Mycobacterium; species Mycolicibacterium nivoides. Next base: position 3,196,969 of record NZ_CP034072.1, read on the forward strand.
ATCCGCCCGAGTAGACGTTGTCCGGGGTCCAGCGGTCCGGGGTGAACGGATAGGTGCCGGGCTGATGCGGCGGCGGTGCCGCATCGAGTGCGGCGACGATGAACGGCTCGCCCAGGCGCGGGATCTCGGCCCGGAAATCGGCGCCCGGTTTGAACAGGTCGGCCAGCTGCAGCTGCCGCCCGCCCGCGAACGTGAAGGTGCGGTACGCGTCGCTGACGATAGGCGCGTTCGGGTGCGACAGGGCGTCGGTACCGACGGTCCCTGAGTACATCTCATGGAAGACGGCCGTCAGCGCGTCGCCATGCTGGAAGATCTCGAACTGCTCCTCGCCGAAGCTGTCGGCGGCCATCTTCTGCGCGGCGTTGCGCCAGTTGTTCATCAGGTTGGTCAGGTACTGCCGGATGACGGGGTTTTCCACCAGATCGCCGGGCAGTGCCATCTTGATGTCACGGACCGCCTTTCGGTCCGAGGTCACCGACGTATGGCAGGACTGCCCATCCCATTGGGCGCCCAGTTCGCCGCAGAAGGATGCCGCCGACGCCTCGGCGGACGGGGCGGTCGTGATGGCCACCAGAGAGCCCGCGGCCAGGGCCGCCGCGCCGATCAGTTTGCCGATGCGCATCATGGCCGGCTCAGGCGAGTTCCACTTTGCTTGCGCGCCATTGCCCGTCGACCTTCTCCATCGTCATCTTGATGCGGCTGCGGTCGATCCGCGGGTCGGGAACGGTGGTGTTGGACACCGACTGGTCGACGAACAACAACACCACGACCTTGTCCTTGCTCGCCGACTGCACGGCCGAGTCCACCACAACGCCATGCGCTGAGGCCTTGTTGTCGATGAGCAACTGGCGCAGCTGCATGCTCGACTGCGAGTACATGTCCTTGAACTCGCCCGTCGCACCGGCCAGCACCTGGTTGAAGTTCTCGTCGACCTTGCTGGAATCGATACTCGTCAAGATCTGGGCGTACGTCACCGCGGCATCCTGGGCCTGCTTTCCGGCCTGCGTCACCTGCTTGTTCTGCCACACGGTCCACCCCAGGAAGCCTGAGAGTGCCAGCGCGGCAACGAATACCGCAACCACGGCGCCGACGAGCACACGCCGGCGCCAGCCCCGGGTCGCGCCCTCCGGCTCCGCCTCGGCTTTGTCGTCGTCAGCCTCGGTCTTGGCGTCGGATTCCGGCGCGGCTTCGGCTTCGGCTTCGGCTTCGGCTTCGGCTTCGGGCTCGACGATCTCGCCGGCTGTCTCTTCGATACCGATTGCGTCGTCGACGATTTCGGTCTTCTCGTCGTCGGTGTGCTTGTCAGCGGTCACGGTCACCGTCATCTCCTTTGGGTGAGGTTGGGTGGATTAGCGGGGCGGTTCGATCGGCAGGGTCGGGCCGCCGTAGGGAGTCGGGATGGTGTAGCGACCCCGCGGCGTCGGGTCGGTGGTGCGCCCGAGGTCCGCGCCGGGCGGCGGCCCCGCGGTGTCGTCGTCCGCCGGGCGCGGTGCGTTCTTGGCCCCGCGGACCAGGACGCCCGGGTGATCGTCCCGGCAGTAGGTGTACATGTAGGGCTCCGGGTAGTCGGCCGACGCCGGTGGCCGGCGCGGTGTTCCGTAGTCACAGGTATAGCGCGGGTAGATGTCGGCGGTGGCCCACAGCCCGTTGTCATGCATGACACTGCCCAGGGCGTCGAGCACCGAGGTGCGGTAGTTCGGGAACAGCGCGTTCAGCGCCGGTACCCGCAGGTACAGCAATTGTGAAGTGCTGGCCAGGCTTCCGAGCAGTTGGACCATGGTGTCGGAGTTGTCGGCGAACAGGTTGTCGACAGAGTTCAACGCACCCGGGGTTTGATCGGTGAGCCGGCGGAAACCGTCCCGCATCCTGTTGATCCCGTCGAACGTCGAGTCGAGATTGTCGGAAGCCACCACGACGCCGGCGTTCTTGTCGGCCATCAGGTTGAACACCACGCGGCTGTTGCGCAGCATGCTCACCGTCTCGGGCAGGACCGAATCCAGCGTCGAGAGAAGGAATGTGCCGCCGTCGATGACATCGGCGAGCTTGCCGGGACCGGCTTGCGACATGCTCAGTTCCCGGCGGATCACTTCGAGCTTGTCGACATCGACCTGGGACAGCGCGCCGTCGGCGTCGGCGAGCAACTGGGCCAGGCTGACCGGCACCGTGGCCTTGCCCAGGCCGATCACGCTGCCGTCGGCCAGGAACGGGCCGTCTGCCGTGTTCGCCGCGAAGTCGATGTACTGCTCACCTGCCGGGGAAAGACCCGACACCCGCACGTCGCTGGATTTCGGAATCGACACAGCCGAATTCACGTTCACCACCGCCTGGACCCCGGTGGGTGTGATGTTGAGCCGTTCCACCTTCCCGATCCGCACGCCACGCAGGGTGACGTCCTGGTTGGGCAGCAGGCCGGCCGATTCCGGCAGCTCGATGGTGATGCGGTAGCTGGAGTCGAAGGGCTTGACCCTCAGCGCCCCGACCATCAGGTAGGCGCCCGCGACCACCAGGGTCATCACCAACGCGCCGGCCGAAAGCCAGGATCGGCGCCGGTATCCGGCCCGGACCACGTTGACCACGAAATCGGCGAGTGCGTTGATCATCGCGGCACCTCCGCGGCCGGCACCTCAGCGGGAGCAGGCGCAACCTCAGCAGGCGGTACCGGACCCGGCGCCTCCGGAGGAGCCGGCACGATCTGGCCGGGCTCGGTCGGGCTGGGGATCACCGGCATCTGAGGCACCGACGGACCGCGGCCCACGACGCGCTCCTGCAGCCGCAACAACGTGTACTGCAGTGAGCCGACCAGCTGATGCCAGTTGTAGCGCTTGGGGCCGTGCAATCCCGGGTCACCGGCGAACCCGATATCCGGAATCGACCCGAGGATCAGCCGGTCGATACTGGCGCGCACCGAAAGACCACTGCCGGAAGTCGCTTTCACCAATGGCGGCATCAACCGGTTCAGCGCGTACAGCGAGGCATCCGGGGACAGCGCCACATCGTTCCAGGCACCCGCCACTTTGTTGGCGTCGGCGATCACGCTGCGCCCGCTGGTGTCGGTCCCCGCGATCGACGGGAACTTGCGCAATTGTGCCGAGGTGTCGCCGATCTGAGTGATCAGATCCGCGATCTGGGTGGTGTGCTCGGCCAGTGTGTCGGTGGCAGGCCCGGCCGCGTCCATCAACTCACTGACGGTCTGGTTCTTGTCCTCGATCTGCCGCAGCAGCTGCGACGTCTCGGTCATCGCGGTCGAGAGCTGATCGGAGCGCGCGTTGAGCGTGCCCAGCGTGTGGTTCGTCTTGGCGATCAGGTTTCCGAAAGCCTGCCCCTGGTCACCGGTGGCCTTACCCATGCCGTTGATGATGTTGGTGAAGTTGCGCACCGCCCCACCGTTGACCAGGATCGCCGCCGATCCCAGCAGCGATTCCACGGTCGCGGCGGCCCGCGTCGAATCCAGGCCGATGGTGTCGCCGTCCTTGAGCAGCGGGGCGTTCGGGTCGACCGGGGTCGGCGGCCTGACCGAGACGAACACATCGCCCAGCGGTGTCGCCGAACGCAATTCGGCGGTGGTGCCACGGGGCAGCCGGACACCATCCATGATGCGCAGGGTGGTCACCGCGGTGTAGTTGCTGGCCACCATCGACTCGAGCTCACCCACATCGGCACCGGCCAGCTTCACCTTGGCATTGGCCGGCAGGTTCAAGGCGTTGGAAAAGATCGCCGTCAGCTTGTAACCGCCCGAGCCGACGCCGGGAGCCGGCAACGGCAGGCTGGCCAGGCCTTCGGAGGCACAACCCGAAATGGTCAGGCAGGCCGTCATCACTACGGGCAGAACATATTTGCGCACCGGTCTGATCATCGCTGCCCCATCGCCGCCATGCCGTCGAGCATGTAGGACAGCCCGAAGTCAGGACCGAAGTCCTGCACTGTTCCGGTGCTGCACCCCAATTGCCGCAGCCCCATCATGTTGCAGACCTCTTTGACGGTCTGCGAATCGAACAGCACCTTGTCCACCAGAACGTGTGCCCGCGCCGAGCCGTTGGTCTGGTCGACGATGTTGTAGATGTTGTCCAGCGTCAACGGGGCCAGATCGAGGAACTCGGCCAGATCCCGCCGCTGATCCACCGACGTGGTCAGCGCGGTGTTGCCGTTGAGGACAATCTGTTTCACCTCGTCGCGGTGAGCCTGCAGCACCTCGCCGACCTGGGTGATCACCTGATTGATCTTGTTGCCGGTGGTGCCGCTGCCGAAGTTCTCGTCGGCCAGGATCTGGCTGAGCTGACGGACTGTCGAACCGAACTCGCGCAGTGTGGCGTCGTTGCGGGAGGCCGCGTCGAACAGCGAGCTCAGGTTGCGCACGATCGTGGTGAGCTGATCGCGGGTCACTGCTCCCCGATCGGAACTGAGCCGCAACGCGTCTGACAATTCACCGAGGGCGTCCTTCATCTGCTGGCCGTTTCCGTCGGCGATCGCGGCGCTCGCGTTGACCACGTCGGCGAGAGGTCCGTTGCCCTTACCGTCGCCCTTCAGTGAGGAGGACAGCTTGTCCAGCACGTCGAGGACCCGGGCGAACTCGACCGGGGTCTTGGTCCGGTTCAGGCCGATCGTGTCGTGGTTCTGCAGGGTCGCCCCACCGTGGTAGGCCGGGGTCAGCTCGATCTGGCGGTCGGTGAGGATCGAATTGGAGATGGTGACCGCCTGCGCGTCGGCCGGCACCGAGACGTCCTTGTCGACCGTGAACTCGACCTCGACGTAGTTGCCCTTCGGCGTGATCTTGGTGACGCGGCCCACCTGCATGCCGAGCACGGCAACCGTGTTGCCCTCGTAAAGACCTGCTGCGCTGTCGAACTGGGCGGTCACCGTGATGGTGTTGGTGCGGTCCTTGAGGAACCACCAGCCGGCGCCGGCCACCGCGGCGACCAGCACCGCACCGGCCACGCACAGGGCCAGCAGCTTTTTACGGCTCATGCTCATTTGCAGTCCTTGTAGTACTGGATCATGTTGAACTGCTTGGCTCTGCCGCTGATCGCACACATCCAGGAGTCGATCAGCAGCCCGTTGGCGACGTGCATCTCCCCGGCGTTGCCGTTGCCGGTGGCGTTGGCAAGTCCGCGCAGGGCGACCGGGCCTGACTGCAGGACGCTGCGCAGCAGATCGTCGTGCTGGCCCAACATGTTCGACAGATCCTTGAGATTCGTGAGCAACTGCTCGAGCTGTGGCCGGTCGTCGACCACGATGCCGGTGAGGGTCTGGACCAGATTGGTCAAGGCCGACAGCATGGCCTGGAATGAGGCCCGGCGCATGACGAATTCGCCGACCAGGTCATTGCCCTGGTTGACCAGGTTGCCGATGGTGGACTGCTGGCGACGCAGGGTGTTGCCGACGATGTCGGTGGTCTCCAGCAGAGATCCGAGCTGGTCGCGCCGGTCGGCGATGATGGTCGCCAGCGTATGGGTGTTCTGCAGTGCCCGCGGCACGACTTCCGGCAGCCCCTCCATCTGCTTGCCGAGGATGCTCAGCGTCTGGGCGAACTTGTCGGAGTCGACCTGCTCGAAGGTGGTCGTGACGTCCCCCAGCGCCTCCTGCAGGTCGTAGGGCACCTCGGTGTGGGTGAGGTCAAAGGTGTTGTCGGGCAGGGAACCCGACCCCGCGGGCTGCAGGGCCAGATAGCGCGAGCCCAGAATGGTGGTGATCTTGATGACGGCCCGGGAGTCCTTCCCGAGCGGAACATTGTCGCGCACCTTGAGTTTGGCCTCGACGTGGTCGCCGGCCAGCTTCATGCTCTTGACCTCGCCCACCGGCATACCGGCCACGGTGATCGGGTTACCCGCCTTGAGCGCGGCAGCCTGCTGGAACCGTGCGGTGTACTGCCGGTAGCCGACATCGGCGACCTTGACGATCAGCATCGCCCCGATCAGCACGGCCACCACGGCGACCGCGATGATCCCGAGCCAGGTCCGGTTGTAGGTCTCCAGCGGACGGCGCTGTTTCTTCCGCGCCTTCGGCGCCTTCGGCGTCTCCGCTTTCGTCAGTTGGTCAACCATTGGCCATATTCCTGCACTTGGGGGTGTACTGCGCTTTGTTCCCCGGGGTGGCGGCATCGACGATGATCGGGGTGACGTCGTTGAGGCCCGGGAAGAAGCCCGTCGCGTTCAGGTCACACGCATAGGTGGTGGCGTAGGCACCCTCGTTGGTGAACCGGGCGAATCCCTTGAGCAGCAACGGCAGATTCGCACCGGTGAACGCGAGCTGCGGTTCGATCCCGACCATGTGCGAGACGAACCCGGGCTGCCGGGTCACGAGCTCGTTCAGCGACGGGTACACCTGGTCGCTGATGGTCGACAGCTGCTGCACCACCTTGGAGATCGAACCCAGCGAGTTCACCATCTCGGGCCGGCGGGCGTCGAATGTGGCGACCATCCCCCGGGTTTGGGTGATCACCTCGTCGAGACTGTCGTTGTGCTGGGCCAGGTTCTTGGCCACCGCGTTCAGATTGTTGATCACCTCGCCGAGTTCCTGATCCCGGCCGGCGAAGGAATCGGTCAGCTGCGAGGTCTGATCGACGAGCGCGACAATGGACGCGTTGTCGCCCTGCAGCGAGGCGATCACCCCTTTGGTGAGGTTGTCGGCGTCGCGCGGGTTGAGCACGCTGAACAGCGGCTCATATCCGTTGAGCAACGTCCCGACGTCGAACGACGGATCGGTCTGCTCGACCGGGATGACGCTGCCGGCCGGAAGCGGGCCCGGGTCACCGATGTTCCCCAGCGACAAGCCCAGATAGCGCTGGCCGACGATGTTCTGGTAGGTGACCGACGCGACCGTCCGGCCGTACATCGGCTGGTTGTCCTGCACCACGAACGACACCTTGGCCAGAGCGCCCTCCAGCTCGATCTTCTCCACCCGGCCGACCCGGACCCCGGCCATCCGGACGTCATCGCCCTCACGCAGACCGAATACATCGGAGAACAGCGCCGCATAAGGCACCGTCTTGCCCGCCACGTCACGACGCAGCGTGACATAGACGAGCCAGGTCAGCGTCAGCGCGACCACCATGAACAGGGCCAGGCCGATCGCCGCACCGCGGTATTTCATTGGCCTCCCTCTCCCGAAACGGACTGTGCGGCAGCGGGTGCGGCCTCGGCCGGTAACAGCGGACCCGCAGGTCCCGGCGCGGGTGCACCACCCGGGGGCGGTGCCGACCCCGGGACCGATGCGGCCGGAGGCGCGCCTTGGGGCCTTGGTGCCACCGGCGCGACCGGCGACAGTGGCACCGGCGGGGGCGGCGTCGGCATCAGCGCGGGATTCGCCGTCCCCGGCACCGGCCCAGCCGGTGGCATCCACGGCGGCAGCGGCGGATTCGGGTCGGCCAGGTTGGGATTCGGGTTGACCAACGGCGGACCGACCGCGACGAGATTCCCGTTGGCGCCCAGCACCGTTCCGGCGGGCGGTGCGAGACCTACCCGCCCGGCTATCCCTACGGACCACCGCCGCAGCCCCAACGGCGCATCTCGGTCCCCATGGTGATCCTCGGCCCGTTTCTCTACGCCGCACTCAATCTGGTGATCGGCTTCATCGGCTTCATCGGCGCCGGGGCCGCCGACAGCAGTGGCGGCAGCACCAACCTGGTCCTCGGCGGCACGGCGGTGCTGTTGGCCCTGATCGCCTTCGGCGGTGGCACCGTGATGTTGTTGTCGAAGAACCCGACGGCCAAGGGCCTCGGCATCGGGCTGATGGTCGGCTGGGCGCTGGTCTCGTTGTTCACCGCCGGGTTCTGCACCGGCCTCAACCCCGAGCTGTACGCCCTGTGAGCACCGGGATGGGGTTGCGCGGCGACCGGCTGCACCGGTACGTCACCGCGTTCTGCCCGCACTGCCACGACGAGGCACCCGAGCTCCCGCTGGCCGACGTCGCGCGCCTGGCCGGCATCCTGGTCGAGCGCGACGGGCAGGTCTGGCTCGAACGCGGCTGCCGCACACACGGATTGGTGAGGACCCTGTACGACGAGGATCCCGAGATCCTGTCCTACCTGGAAGAGTGGACCGCCCCGACCAAGGCCCACATCCCCGACATGGCCGGGAACTTCGACCCCATTCCCTCGGCCTATCTGCGTGGCCTGCCCGAGATGCAGACGCAGCACACCTGCATCCTCCTGGAGGACATCGCCGAGACCTGCAACCTGCGCTGCCCGACCTGTTTCACCGACAGCTCACCCGATTTGCGCCACGTGGTGCCCACCGCCGACGTGCTGGCCAACGTCGACCAGAGGTTGGCCCGGGAGAACGGCCGCATCGACGTCCTGATGCTCAGCGGGGGCGAGCCGACGCTGCACCCGAACCTGGCGGAGCTGCTCGATGAACTGGTCGCCCGGCCGATCACCCGAATCCTGGTCAACAGCAACGGGGTCCGCATCGCCAATGACGACGCGCTGCTCGATCTGCTCACCTCGCACCGCGAACGCGTCGAGGTCTACCTCCAGTACGACGGGTTGTCCGAGCAAGCCCACCGCCACCACCGTGGCGGAGATCTGCGGAGAACCAAAAGCCAAGCCCTCCGGCGGCTCTCCGAGCGGGAGATCTTCACGACCCTGGTGATGACGTGCGCACTGGGGGTCAACGACGACGAGATCGGGGACATGGTCCGCCTGGCCCTGGACACGCCGTACGTCGGCGGGCTCACCATCCAGCCGCAGTTCGGCTCCGGTCGCTCCGGCGCGATCGACCCGATGAACCGGCTCACCCACACCGGGGTGCTCAAACGGCTGGGACCGCAGACCGACGGCGCCGTCACCTGGCGCGACCTGACGGCACTGCCCTGCTCGCACCCGCACTGCTGTTCGGTCGGCTACCTGGTCCGCGACGACAGCGACCAGTGGCGTTCGCTGGTGTCTCTGATCGGCACCGAAAGCCTCAAGGACAAGCTGGGCCTGGTCTCCAACCGGATCGCCGACACCGAGCTCCCCCGCCAGCTGCGCATGGCGGTGCAGGAGTCACTACTCGGGCTGCTCTCGGAACAGTCCTCGCTGTCGCATCCTCAGATCGGCGACGTCTGGCGCGCCATCTGTGAGAGCTGCGACCTGGGTATGGGGACACTGCTGACCCTGGCGTCCTCCGCACTGCCGGGCCGCCGCCGCAAGATCCGCAAACTGCTCGGCGAGCGCGTGGTGCGACTGACCGTCAAACCGTTCATGGACATGTCCACGATGATCGAGGAGCGCCTGATTCAGTGCTGTGTGCACGTCGGCACCCGCTCGTCGCAGCCGGATTCGGCGCACCATCAGTGCGCGCCGTTCTGCGCCGTCCAGGCCTGGCCGGCGCTCGGACGTCAACGGCTGTCCTTGTCGGCCGGACAGGCATTACCGCTCATCGAGATTCGATAGGGGTGGCGAAAAACCAGGTCGTGGCGCACATCGAGCTCGACAAGCAGGTCAAACGGGTTTTCTGCCAGGCGCCGATGGCAGAAACTGCGAACTGGTGTTCCTAACCGTCCTCTTAAGCTGCTAACTTCCCATGAAGTGGGTGTCCCACTGCCGGGGGGCCTGCCAACTCTTTTTGGACCAGTCAGGAGTGAATGCCTTGAAGACGAATATCAGTACGGCCTTTGCCGGAGCGGCCATTGCCGCTGCGGCGATCGTCGCCGGCGCCCCGATGGCGCTCGCCGACGCCGACACCAGTGCCGTCACCACCGCTTCGCTCGGCGGCCAGGGCAAGCTGGACGGCGGCACCCAGGTCTGGACCGTGACCGACCTCAAGCCCAGCACCGACACCATCAACTACGCGCCGCACGGCACCCTGTGGGAGGTCACTGCGACCAACGAGGCTCTCCAGGGTTCGGTGACGCCGATCGTCTCCAACTTCAACGTCCGCGCGGCCGACGGCCAGAACTACCGCGCCCTCTTCCAGGTGCCCAGCACCCAGGGCGTCAACCCTGCCACCCTCGCCCAGGGGCAGAAGACCAGCGGCAAGATCTACTTCGACGTGACCGGTGACCAGCCGACCTCCGTCGTCTACAACGCAGGCGGCAACGACGTCCTGGTGTGGAACAAGACCGCCGCGCCCGCCGCAACCCCGGCCGCCGCCGGCGCGCCGAAGCGTCCGGCTCCCGCCGCAGCCCCGGCTGCCACCCCCGCCGCTCCGGCCGCCGCAACCCCGGCCGCACCGGCCGCTCTGACCCCGGCCGCACCCGCCGCCACCCCGGCTGCACCGGCCGGCACCGGCGCGGGTAGCCGCGCGGCGGACCTGCCCGCTGCCACCCCGGCACCCGGCGCACCGGCCGCAACCCCGGCCGGCACCGAAGCGGTTCCGGCCGCTCCGGCACCGGGCGCACCGGCCTCCGAGTCGACCCCGGTCGCGCACGGCACCCCGGTCGCCGAGGGTGTCCCGGCAGCGGCCCCCGCAGGTGCCGGCAATGCCGCCACCGCGGTTCCGCCGGCCGAGGGTGTGCCCGCCGAGGGTGCCCCCGTCCCCGCCGCCGCTCCCGGCGCTCCGGCTGCTCCCGCGGCTCCGGCACCGGGCGCTCCGGCAGCTCCGGCAGCTCCGGCCACCGAACCGGCACTGGTTCCGGCAGGCACCCAGCCGGCCGTCACCACGCCCGCCCCGGCCCCCGCGGTCGCGCCGGCGAGCAACCACGGGACTGCGTCCTGATCTAGGTAGTCACGGCAACGGCCGGACGCGGGCAACCGCGTCCGGCCGTTGTTTTTTGTGGAGCTGTCAAAGTGCGGGCAGAGAATCGTTTCCGAAAACGAGTCAGGCGATCGACAGCGCGATGCCGTCGAGAATGTCGTGCTCACTGACCACCAGTTCGCCGATGCCGGCCCGCTGCCCGAGTACGGCCGCCAACTCCTCGACGATGATCGCGCCGCCGCCGATCACATCGGCACGGCCGGCATGCATCGGCCCGAGCGCCAGGCGTTGGGCCTTGGTCATCCCGATCAGCTGCTCACACACCCCGAGCAGCTCGTCGAATCCGATGCGGGACAGGTGAATTGCATCGGGATCGTATTCGGTCATCCGCTGTGCCAGCGCCGAGAGCGTCGTCATCGTCCCGGCCACACCCACCCAGGTGTGCGCGCCCTCGACCGGCACCACCCGCAGCGCCTCGGCCAGGCCGTCACGGGCCACCGCCCGAGCCCGCGCCACCTCGTCCGCGGTGGGCGGATCAGAATGCAGGCACCGTTCGGTGAGCCGCACACACCCGATGTCGGCGGAGAAGCTGGCCCGCACAGCGGTGTCGCCGCGCACCACCTCGGTCGAGCCGCCACCCAGATCGACGACCACGAACGGGCCCGCGGCAGGGTCGAGTTCACCTACCGCGCCCCGGAAGGACAACTCGGCCTCTTCGGTGCCGGTGATGACCTCCGCCAGGGACCCCGGGACCACCTTGCCCAAGAGCCGCGCGGTCATCGCGAAGAACTCGTCACGATTGCCTGCATCGCGCGCCGCCGAGGTCGCGACCATCCGCACGGCGGTGACCGAACTCTCGGCCATCATTGCCACGTAGTCGGCCAATGCGGATTCGGTGCGCGCCAACGCTTCCGGAGCGAACTGCCCCGTGGCATCCACACCCTGCCCCAGCCGCACGACCCGCATCTCGCGGTGCACGTCACGCAGCTTGCCGTCCACCACGTCGGCGATCAGCAGACGAATCGAGTTGGTGCCACAGTCGATCGCGCCGACCCTGCTCAAACCCATACCTCACGATCCAGGATTCCGGCCATCCCCGGCTCGGCCGCCAGCACTGCCAGCGCCTCGTCACCAAAGGGATTGACCCCGCGGCCTTTTGCCAATGAGTGGGCCATCACCACGTGCAGACATTTCACCCGGTCGGGCATGCCGCCCCCGGTGAACGTCGTGCCCAGCGGCTCGATCGCGTCCCGCTCGGCCAGATACGACTCATGCGCCCGCCGGTAGGCCGCGGCCAGTTCCTCGTCCTGTTGCAGGCGTTCGGACATGTCCCGCATCAGCCCGGAGGATTCCAGCCGGCTTGCGGCCGCCGTGAGCGCCGGATGCGTCAGGTAGTAGAGCGTCGGGAACGGCGTGCCATCGGGAAGTCTGGGTGCGGTCTTCACCACCGCGGGCTCGCCGTTGGGGCAGCGGTAGGCGATCTCGAGGACACCGCGCGGCTCCCGGCCCAATTGCCGTGTCACGGCCTCGATGTCGGCGGGATCAACCATTGGGACCTCTGGGCTCGGCAGGCGGCGGCGGAACAGGCGGTGCGGGTGGCCCGCCCGGCGCCGGCGGGGGCCCGCCGATCGTCGGGGAAACCCCGTGCGGCTCATCGGCAATCGTGTGCCACAGCGAGGTGTACCAGGGCTGCCCCGCGGGCACGGACGAACCGGGCAGCGCCGGTGTTCCCGGGTCTGCCGACACCATGGCCCCGGGCGGCAGTTGCACCTGGTACGGGGTGTCGCCGGGCATGACGAAGCCGAGCCGCTCCCTGGCCTGGGCCGCGATGAACACCGGGTCGGCCAGCTTGACCTTCTGCTGTTCGAGGTCGGCGATCTGGGCCCGCAACCGTTCCTCGCTGGCTTTGAGTTGTTTCATCTCGGTGCGCTGGGCGAAGTAGGTGCGCACCGGCCCGGCGATGGTCAGCGTCAGCACGCACACCACCGCGGCCAGGATCGCCGCCCGGCGGGCCGTCGACCCGAACCGCTGTTCGGACTGCAGCTCGGCCTGCTGCTGAGCTTGCACCGCAATGGCTTTGGTGACCTTCTCATCGGCTACCGGCTCAGCCTGCGCCGGGCGGGATTCGGCCGCCCGGCGCCGGGGCTGCGAAGCACGCGGCCGATTCGATTCCCCGGCCTTGCCCGGCTTGCCGGGTCGGGAGGCCGGGGACCGTCTCTTCGGATCGGGCCGCTTCGCTTCGGGCATCGACGTGTTGGTGCGCAGACGCCTGCGTTACTTGGCTTCGAACCGCGGGAACGCGAGATCGCCCGCGTAGCGCGCGGCGTCGCCGAGCGCCTCCTCGATGCGCAGCAGCTGGTTGTACTTGGCCACCCGCTCGCTGCGGGCCGGAGCACCGGTCTTGATCTGACCGCTGCCCACCGCGACCGCGAGGTCGGCGATGGTGGTGTCCTCGGTCTCGCCGGAGCGGTGGCTCATCATGGTGCGGTAGCCGCTGTTGTGCGCCAGCGCAACGGCATCCAGGGTCTCGGTGAGCGTGCCGATCTGGTTGACCTTCACCAGCAGCGCGTTGGCGGCACCACGCTCAATGCCGTCCTCGAGGCGTTCCGGGTTGGTGACGAACAGGTCGTCGCCGACCAGCTGGACCCGATCACCGATTGCCGACGTCAGCGCGACCCAGCCGTCCCAGTCGTCCTCGGACAGCGGATCCTCGATCGAGACCAGCGGGTACGCGTCGATCAGGCCGGCATAGAACTCCGCCATCTGCTCGGCCGTGCGGGTCTCCTTCTCGAAGGCGTAACCCGTACCGTCCGTGTAGAACTCGGTGGCGGCGACGTCCAGCGCCAGGGCCACATCGCTGCCGAGCTTGAACCCGGTGGCCTCGATGGCCGTCGCGATCAGGTCCAGGGCGGCCTTGGTGCCCGCGACGTCGGGGGCGAAGCCGCCCTCATCGCCGAGACCGGTGGACAGCCCCTGCTTCTTGAGCACCGCCTTGAGCGAGTGGTAGACCTCGGCACCCCAGCGCAGCGACTCCTTGAAGGAGGGAGCACCGATCGGGGCGACCATGAACTCCTGGACGTCCACCCCGGTGTCGGCGTGGGCGCCGCCGTTGAGGATGTTCATCATCGGCACGGGAAGGATGTGCGCGTTCGGGCCACCGAGGTAGCGGAACAGCGGCAGCGCGGCACTGTCGGCCGCGGCCTTGGCCACCGCCAGCGAGACACCGAGGATCGCGTTGGCGCCCAGCCGGGACTTGTCCGGGGTGCCGTCGAGATCCAGCAGGGCCTGATCGACCAGACGCTGATCGTCGGCGGCCAGGCCGATGATCGCCGGAGCGATCTCGTCGAGAACGGCCTCCACGGCCTTCTCGACGCCTTTGCCGCCGTAACGGGAGCCGCCGTCGCGCAGCTCCACCGCTTCGTGCTCGCCGGTCGACGCGCCCGAAGGCACCGCTGCCCGGGCGAACGTGCCGTCGGTCAGGGCCACCTCGACCTCGACCGTCGGGTTGCCACGGGAGTCGAGGATCTCGCGGGCTCCAACCTGCTCGATGATGGGCACTGGCTTCTCCTTATTGAGTCCTGCGTGTAGGGATGAGACTAGATCGTGGTCCGCACAACGGCGTGTTTGGGCTTGTCACACGTGTCACAAGCCGTGACCGGCCGCGTATGCCGTCGCCCAGTCCCGCACCATTCGGGCGTACTGCTCGGAGTTGTTGTAGGCCTTCAGCGCCGTCATCCAGCCTCTCGGGGTGGACAGGTCCTTGCCGTACCAGCACAGCAGGCCGGCCGCCGACAGCGCCGCGTCGTCGAAATTGTCCGGGCTCACCACCCCGTCGTTGTTGGCGTCGACGCCGAAGTGCCCCCAGGTCTCCGGGATGAACTGCATCGGCCCCATGGCACGGTCCATCAGCGGATCGCCGTCCAGCTTGCCCTTGTCGGTGTCGGGAATGCGCAGGTTGCCGGCGGTCCCGTCCAGTTGCACGCCGCGAATCGGCGGGGTGACGTCGCCGTTGCGCGCGATCATCGCGCCGCGGTAGGTGCCGTGGTGGCTCTCGACCATGCCGATGCCGGCCAACGTGGTCCAGGCCAGTTGGCAATTCGGGTTTTCCACCTGGGCGACGCGCGCGGCGTACGCGTAGGCCTCCAGGGCGTTGACGGGCATGCCCAGCGCGGGTGCCCGCTGCTCGGCCCACTCGTGCAGCTGATCGGCGGGCCTGCCCTTGGCATAGGTGTCGATCGCGGGCACCGGATCCCCGGCCGGCGGCGGCACGCCTTCGGGAATTGGGGTCCCCAGATGCCACGAACAGCTGGATGCCAACAGCAGCGCTGTCGCAGCAATTACGGCGACAGCCCGCAGCCAACGCACTGGCGACACCGGACTCCCTCAACCCCGCTCTATCTGATTGGCCATCGTCGCATGCGCGCCTATGAACGCGACGAGCGACGGGCCCGTGCCGGAAGAACGGCAGGTGAAGTCGGCCGGACCCCCAGACCCCCCTGCTAAGGTGAGCCACGCCTTGCTATGGCAAGGCAAGGCTACGTTTTTTATGGTGTTTTCACCCCGGTCGAACGAGGACGCTTTGATGACTGCCATCTCGGACGTTCCGACCAGCACGCTGGCCGCGTCCAACATCACATCCCAGGTGTTCGGCAGTGGCCTGATCGGTTTGCGGGAAGGCCTCGAAGCCGCCATCGTGGTGTCGATCCTGGTCGCGTTTCTGGTCAAGTCCGAACGCCGGGACGCCCTCAAATGGGTGTGGCTGGGCGTCGGCGCGGCAATCGCCATGACCGTCACCGTCTTCCTCGTGATCCAGTTCGGCGAGAACACCATCAGCGGACTCGGCGCCGAGGCCATCGCGGGTATCGCCTCACTGATCGCCGTCGTCATCGTCACCACCATGGTGCTGTGGATGAAGCGCGCGTCGGCCTCGATGTCCGGCGAACTGCGCAGCGAGATGTCGCAGGCGCTGCAGACCGGCGGCCCGGCGGTGGCACTGCTTGCCTTCCTGGCGGTGGGCCGTGAAGGCGTGGAGACCGCACTGTTCATGGTCGGCTACGCCGAGGCGGAGACACTCTGGCCGCTGACCGGCCTGATCATCGGCGTGCTGATCGCCGCGGCGATCGCCTACGGCATGTACGCCGGCGCCGTGCGGATCGACCTCGCCAAGTTCTTCAAGTACACCGGGATCTTCCTGATCGTGGTGGCGGCCGGAATCCTCGCCTATGGGATCAAGGCGCTCCAGACCGTGGGCTGGCTGCCCGGGCTCAGCGCCAAGGCCTTCGACATGAGCGGCGCGTTCGACTGGTCTGCCTGGTACGGCGAGATCATCCAGGGCGTCTTCAATATCGACCCCACGCCGACCGTGCTGCAGTTCGGTGCGTGGCTTGCCTACATCGTCGTGGTGTTGGCGCTGTTCCTGAAGCCGGTCCGCGCTGCCGGCGCGGCATCGGCCGGTGCCTCAACTTCCTCCGAGCCGACCGTCGAGCCGGAGACCTCCACCGCATCCGAAAGGTCGACCAAGTGAAGATCACCCCTGCCGCCAAGACCGGATTCGCGGCTACCGCCGCGGTGCTGGCCGGCATCTCGATGACCGCCTGCCAGGCCAAGGAGGCCGACAGCGGCAGCGCGAGCGGCGACGGTGCCCAGAAGGCCGCCCAGATCACCGTCGACGCCTCGGACACCGAGTGCAAGCTGTCGGGGACCACCGCGACGACCGGGCCGAGCACATTCGTCGTGACCAACAACGGCAACAAGGTCACCGAGTTCTACGTCTACGGCGAGGGCGAGCGGGTCATGGGCGAGGTGGAGAACATCTCCCCCGGGCTCAAGCGGCAGCTGATCGTTCAGCTCACCCAGCCGGGTACGTACCAGACCTCGTGCCGGCCCGGCATGGTCGGTGAAGGCATCCGCGGCAATTTCGAGGTCACCGGCGATGCCGTGAAGATCGACACCGAGGGCAAGTTCAAGGAAGCCGCCGACAGCTACAAGCGCTACGTGCTCAGCCAGACCGATGCGCTGATCCCCTCCACCGAGGCATTCGTCGCAGCGGTCAAGGCCAAGGACGTCGCCAAGGCCAAGGATCTGTACCCGACCACACGTACTTACTACGAGCGCATCGAGCCGGTCGCCGAGTCGTTCCCCAACGATCTCGATCCGCGGATCGACCTTCGCGAGGCCGATCTGGAGCCGGGCCAGAAGTGGACCGGGTTCCACGCGCTGGAGAAGCAGTTGTGGGTCACCGGTCTGCAGCCCGACGCCGACGCGCTGGCCGATCAGCTGCTCGCCGACGTGAAGGAGCTCGAGGCCGGCGTGAAGGCGCCGGACTGGACCATCGACTCCACCCAGATCGCCGGCGGCGCCCAGGGCCTGCTCGACGAGATCGCGTCCAGCAAGATCAGCGGCGAAGAGGACATCTTCAGCCACACCGACCTCTGGGATTTCAAGGCCAACGTCGAGGGTTCGCAGACCGCGGTGGCCTCGGTGCGACCGATCCTCGATGAGCGCAACGCCGAACTGGGCAAGCGCGTGGACCAGCGGTTCGCCGACGTGGAGAAGTTGCTGGAAA
Organism: Mycolicibacterium nivoides; assembly: GCF_003855255.1. NCBI lineage: Bacteria > Bacillati > Actinomycetota > Actinomycetes > Mycobacteriales > Mycobacteriaceae > Mycobacterium > Mycolicibacterium nivoides. The sequence goes on from NZ_CP034072.1 coordinate 3,214,147, forward strand.
AGTATCGTGAAGGCGACGGCTTCGTCTCCTACGACAAGGTGACCGAGCCCCAACGCCAGGAACTGTCACGCGCCATCGACGCGCTGAGCAAGGAAGTGAGCCAGGTACAAGGTGTCATCGCCCACCAGTGATTCGGTAGCGGACTCGGGCGTTGCGGCACCGGACGCCCAGCAGCAGCCCTCCGGAATCTCCCGGCGCAAACTGTTCGGCGCCGCCGGGGTCACGGCCGCGGTAGTCGGTGCGGCCGGCGCAGGTGCGCTGGCCGGCCGGGCTTCCGCGGCCAGCACGCCGCACGGTGCCCTGCAGGGGCCGGTCCCATTTCGGGGCGACCGGCAGGCAGGCATCATCACCGAGGCGCAGGACCGGATGCACTTCTGCTCCTTCGACGTCACCACCGACAACCGCGAGGACGTCGTCGCACTGCTCAAGCAGTGGACCCAGATGGCCGAGCGGATGACGCGTGGCGAGGAGACCGAGGCCGGCGGCGCCGTGGACGGCAATCCGTATGCGCCGCCGTCGGACACCGGGGAGGCGCTGGGCCTTCCGGCCTCACAGCTCACCCTGACCATCGGGTTCGGGCCGTCGTTCTTCCGCAAGGACGGCAAGGACCGCTTCGGCATCGCCGACAAGCAGCCGGCCGAGCTCAAGGATCTGCCGAAGTTCCCCAACGAGACCATGGACCCGGCCCGCAGCGGGGGCGACATCTGTGTGCAGGCCTGCGCCAACGATCCGCAGGTCGCAGTCCATGCGATCCGCAACCTGGCCCGCGTCGGGTTCGGCACGGTCGCGGTGCGGTACTCGCAGCTGGGGTTCGGCCGCACCTCGTCGACCACCCGGGACCAGGCCACTCCACGAAACCTGTTCGGGTTCAAGGACGGAACCAACAACCTCAAGTCGGACCAGACGGACCTGCTCGACAAGAACGTCTGGGTGGCCGAGGGTGACGGGCCGGCCTGGCTCACCGGCGGCAGCTACCTGATCACCCGGCGGATCCGGATGCGCATCGAGAACTGGGACCGCACCACGCTTCTGGAGCAGGAACGGGTGATCGGGCGGCAGAAGGGCAGCGGTGCCCCCAACGGATTGCAGCAGGAGTTCGACGAGCTGGATTTCGAGATCACCGACGGCAAGGGCAATCCGAAGATCGACGTGGACGCGCATGTGCGGCTGGCCTCGGCCGAGCACCTGGGCGGCATCGAGATCCTGCGTCGCGGTTACAACTTCACCGACGGCTCAGACGGCTTCGGGCACCTGGACGCCGGATTGTTCTTCATCGCGTTCGTGCGCAGCCCGGAGAAGCAGTTCATCCCGATGCAGCGGGAACTGTCCCGCAAGGATGCGCTCAACGAATACATCACCCACACCGGGACGGCCATCTTCGCCTGCCCGCCCGGGCTACGCGACGGCGATACCTCGGGTTATTGGGGTTCGACTCTGTTCGAGTGAGGCACTGACCCGATGACACGCAACACTCGAATACTGCTGACCGCATTGGCAATCGCGGTGCTGGCCATCGGCGTGCTCGTGTACCAGTCGGTGCGTGATCGCGGCGGGCCGCCACCGGCGGCATCCGTCGAAACCGGCCAGGTGGTACGCGAGAACAGTCACCGGCTGAACTCCGTTCCCGACAGCGACGTGACATTCGTGGAGTTCCTCGACTTCGAGTGCGAAGGTTGTCGCGCGGTGTATCCCTCGATCGAGCAATTGCGATCTGAGTACGGCGACCGGGTGAACTTCGTCATCCGGTACTTCCCGCTCGGCGCTCACTACAACGCCGAACGAGCGGCACGCGCCGTCGAGGCTGCCGCCCAACAGGACAAGCTCGAGGCGATGTACAAGAAGATGTACGACGCCCAGGGCCAGTGGGGCGAGAAGCAGGATCCGGCCGACGAGGTATTCCGGGGCTTCGCAGGAGAACTCGGCCTCGACATGGCGGCATTCGACAAGGCCTACAGCGACCCCGCCACCGCCGCCCGGGTCCAACTGGATGTGGCCGACGGCCGCGCCCTGGGCGTGCAGGGAACGCCGACGTTCTTTCTCAACGGCGAGCGCATCCAGCCACACAGCTATGAAGACCTGGCCGCGGCCTTCGATCAGGCGCTGGCCGAGTAGAGAGCCCGCGCGGCGCGGTTATCCGCCGAGCAGGATCTGGCTGAGCCGGGTGGTCGTTGCGACGCCTTCGTCATAACCCCCCTGCCCGTTGAGCCCGTTCATGATCGCCAGCGTGTATCGCTGTTTGGGACCGGCGAACCCGACCGAGTTGACGACCCAGCCGCCCTGCTCTTGCGACCACCCGTTCTTGTTGCCGGGGGTCATCGACGGTCCGGCGCCCCACACGCCCCACTGCTGTTCCCCGCCGACCCGCTGCATCTCGGCCACCACGGCGGAGGCATCGGCCGGATTCAATTGGGCCAGTGTGTAGTTCATCAACCGGTCGAGATCGTTGGTGGTGGACTTCTGGAAGCCCCAGTACGGGAACACGTCACCGAATCCCGGTTGCGGCCGCAGGTCCGTCATGCCGTAGCGGGGGAAGCCGGCGTTGAATGCCTTGTGGTCGGCTCCGCCATAGCGGCTCCACAGTGAATCGGCCGCATCGTTGTCGGAGTTCCGCAGCATGTTCACCATCAGCTGCCGGTCGTTGCCCGAGAGCCGCAATGCCCCGGCACGTTCCCGGGTCAGCAGGTCGACCACCATCGCCAGCTTGATGGTGGAGGCGGTCCAGATCATGGTGTTCGCATTGGCATTGGCGTAACGCGTGCCCGCTGCGCGATCGCGCAGCACATAGCCGACGGTGCCCGGCCTCGACGCCAGATAGGCGTCTGCCGCCGCGATGCGCGAGCGCAGGTCACAACCTGTGGCGGGACATTCCGCGACGGCCTGCGGTGCGACCATTCCCAGACTGAGGACCAGGACGACGGCGGCGATCCGCAGTACCCGCATCGCCACACCGTAGAGCTCGCCGGCCCGACCCAGCGTCCGCACAGCCGGGCCATGCCGAGCCGAAACCGTGCCGTTGTCTATTCGTGACGGGGTATCGGGCCACTGTTTTCCGCCAGCACCGCTCCGGAACTGGATGTCGTGCTGCATCGGCACACTGCGCCGCGGATTGCAGTCACTATCAAGCAGCAATCCGCGGCCTTGTTGACGACGGGCGCAGTTGCCGACCCCGTCAGCGACTCTGGGGCCATTGCGGACGTGAGGGCAGCTCGGTGGTCAGTCCGATTTGTCCGTGTCATCGACGTCGTCGGCTTCGTCGGCTTCGTCGGCTTCCGCGCGCGCGTCTTCGGCGCTGGAATCTTCGGCTTCGCCGCCGACATCGGCGGAGTCGGCCGATTCCGTGTCGGCGTCGTCGTCCAACTCGTCATCCGCATCGGGCTCAGCCTCAGGCTCGGGCTCGATGAGCGCGCCCGGCCAGTACGCCCGCCATTCGTCTTCGGTGATCGACCCCAGCGGCGTCACGTCGAGTTCCTCTGGAACGTCCTCGCCCCGGCGGCCGGCGGCAACATCGGACTCCACCACCCGCACGGTGTCCATGAACTCCAAAATCGCACTGCGCAAGTCATTCTCGGCATCAGAATCGGCCGAAACCACCACTGAGGTCAGCGCCGCCGGCACCAGGTCGGCGGGCAGCCCGGCCTGGGCCACGCGGGCCAGCACCTTCTGCGCCAACGCCAAAGCCGGCTGCCCGGTGGGCACGTCATCCATCGACGACCCGCGGGCCTTCACCTTCTGCTCCTGGGCCTTGCGCTGCTCCCATTGGGCCAGCTGCTCATCCAGTGAAATCGATTCTCCGGCAAGCACTGCCGGCACGCGATTGCCGAGCTTGCGCACCAAGGAATCGGCGACGTCGTCGATATTGAACGGGTGGACGGGCGCATCCTCGGCGATGCGCGCATGGAACAACACCTGCAGCAGTACATCGCCGAGTTCCTCGCGCAGCTCGTCGGCGTTGCCGCCGCGCACCGCGTCGAACAGTTCGTACGTCTCCTCCAGGAGGTAGCGACGCAACGAATCGTGCGTCTGCTCGCTCTCCCACGGCCCGTCGGTACGCAGCTTGTCCATCATCGCCACGGCGTCCACGAGCCGCTCCCCTGCCTGCGCCTGTTGGGCCGCGATCAAGCGGTCCCCGGCAGCCAGACGGGCCTTGACCGCCGGATGCTCCGGGTCAGAGGACAACAGAACTGGGGCAGCTTCATCCTCCGGCGCGTCAGAGAGCCAAGGCCTCGCCGCGGGCAGCGACCACGGCACCTTGACCGGCATTTCCTCGGTGTACTGCACATCACCGGTGAGCAGGCCGACCGCCTCGACGGGGATCAGTGACGGGCGGCGCGGGTCGACCAATACGACGGTCATCGGGCTGCACCCCCTCACCATTTCGACGAGATTGCTGATCTCGGTTATACCAACACATTGCCGGGCTGCGGCGGACCGCGACGCGCCTGGTCAGCACGGCCAATGCTGCGATTCGCCGGCATCGGGCCGTCCCCACACGGGATGGCCGCCCTGCCCGAAGGCAAGGCGGCCATCATGTCACAAGCCGTGGCTTACGACTCCGGCGGGAACTGGCCCTCCGGGATCACCCAGTGACCCGGTGTCTCATGGAAGAACGGGTTGGCGACCCCGTTCACCGTGGGCATCGTCCTGAGCTGACCAGGCGGGATTCCGAAGAACGGATTCGCAACACCGTTGATGGTCGGCGAATTCGTCAACTGCCCAGGCGCGATGTGTGAGTTCGGCTGGCGGAAGAAATTGTCCACCTCGGGGAACCGCACGGTGGGCACATTCACGTCGGGAACGTTCACGCTCGGCACATTCACGTCGGGAACGTTCACGCTCGGAACATTCACATCAGGAACATTCACATCAGGAACATTCACACTCGGAACATTCACATCAGGAACATTCACACTCGGAACATTCACATCAGGAACATTCACACCCGGCACTGCCGGACCGGGAATCGGAGGCGGCGGGGGCACGTCCGGAAGGGCTTGCGCGAGGCCTGTACCCAGGCCGAACGCGCCGAGGCCCAGTGCACCCGCCATTGATGTGGTTACTGCGAACTTCTTGAAGTTCATGGTCACTCCTTCGCCTTGCGTCACCGCGACGAACCCACCAAACGGCGGCAATCGCGTGATGTTCGGTTTAGGAAATTGCATGACCGCCGAATGGTCGACGACCCTGTCGCCTCTCCTGTGGACGACTGCGCAATACCTTGACCCCCCACATGTATGTCGGATCCCCGCGCCGCAGCGTTAACAGCGCTCGAGCGATTCGACGCGTAGAAGCCCCCAAAAAGCCGCGACTACCAGGCGATTAGTCCGAAGAATCAAGTCCCGCGGTTATGTCGAGGCTGCCCTCGGTTTTCCCGTTCAGCACGAGCACCAGACCGGCCACCCATCGGACAATGTCCAGGTCACGGATCCGCGGTGAGCCGATGCCGTCGCTCTCCCGCGGGATCGGCACCTGGACCACCGAGGTGGTGGCCCGGTAGTGCCCGCCCGGGTACATCCGCTTGAGCCGCAACTGCGCGGAATCGGGAAGCACCACCGGCGACAACTTGATCGTCGACGCCGATACCGCACCGATCTCGGTGATCCCGTACTCCCGGCACAACATCCGGAGCCGGGCCACCGCAACCAGGCGTTGCGCCTCGCGCGGAAGCGGGCCATACCTGTCAACGAGTTCGTCGACGACGGCACGCACCCCGTCTTCATCGGTGGCCGCGGCCAGCCGGCGGTAGCCCTCCAGGCGCAGCCGGTCACTGCCGATGTACTCGGGCGGCAGGTGCGCATCGACCGGAAGGTCGACCCGCACCTCTTTCTGTTCTTGCGGTGTGGCAACGGTTTTCCCGTCGGCCGCGGCGCGGTAGGCCTCCACGGCCTCGCCGACCAGCCGCACGTAGAGATCGAAACCCACGCCGGCCACGTGACCGGACTGCTCGGCGCCCAGTACATTGCCCGCGCCGCGGATCTCCAGGTCCTTCATGGCCACGGCCATGCCCGCACCCAGCTCATTGTTCTGGGCGATGGTGGCCAACCGGTCGTAGGCGGTCTCGGTCAGCGGCGAATTGGGCGGATAGAGCATGTAGGCGTATCCACGCTCGCGGCTTCGTCCCACTCGGCCACGCAGCTGATGCAGCTGCGAGAGCCCGAAGGTATCGGCCCGCTCGACGATCAAGGTGTTGGCGTTGGAGATGTCCAGACCGGTCTCGACGATCGTGGTGCACACCAGGATGTCGTACTCGCGGTTCCAGAAGCCCTCGACGGTCTTCTCCAGCGTCTCCTCGTTCATCTGCCCGTGCGCCACGACGACCCTGGCCTCGGGCACCAGCTGGCGGATCCGGGCCGCGGCCTGGTCGATGGTGCGCACCCGGTTGTGGATGTAGAACACCTGCCCGTCACGCAGCAGCTCACGGCGCAACGCCGCGGCCACCTGCTTGTCGTCCTGAGGTCCGACGTAGGTCAGCACCGGGTGGCGCTCCTCGGGCGGGGTGAGGATCGTCGACATCTCACGGATGCCGGCCAGGCTCATCTCCAGGGTGCGCGGGATCGGGGTGGCGCTCATCGTGAGCACGTCGACGTGCGTGCGCATCGACTTGATGTGCTCTTTGTGTTCGACGCCGAACCGCTGTTCCTCGTCAACGATGATGAGGCCCAGGTCTTTCCAGGTCACCCCGGTCTGCAACAGCCGGTGTGTGCCGATCACCACGTCGACCGACCCGTCGGCCATCCCCTCGATGGTGGCACGCGACTCGGCCGGATCGGTGAACCGCGACAGCCCCTTGACGGTCACCGGGAAACCCGCCATGCGGTTGGTGAAGGTCTGCAGATGCTGATCGGCCAGCAGCGTCGTCGGCACCAGCACCGCGACCTGCTTGCCGTCCTGCACGGCCTTGAACGCCGCCCGCACCGCGATCTCGGTCTTGCCGTAGCCCACGTCGCCACAGATCACCCGGTCCATCGGAACCGGCTTCTCCATATCGGATTTGACCTCGGTGATCGCGGTCAGCTGGTCAATGGTCTCGGTGAAGCCGAACGCGTCCTCCATCTCGTTCTGCCAAGGAGTGTCGGGGCCGAACGCATGCCCGGGCGCCGACTGCCGCTTGGCGTACAGCGCCACCAGTTCACTGGCGATCTCACGAACAGCCTTGCGCGCCTTGGTTTTCGTGTTGGCCCAGTCGCTTCCGCCGAGCTTCGACAGCGAAGGCGCCTCACCGCCGACGTAACGCGACAGCTGATCCAGCGAATCCATCGGCACGTAGAGGCGATCCGATCCGCCGCCACGTTTGGACGACGCGTACTCCAGCACCAGGTATTCGCGGCGGGCCCCACCGACCACGCGCTCGGTCATCTCGACGAACTTGCCGATGCCGTGCTGATCGTGCACCACGAGATCCCCGGCGGCCAGCGCCAGCGGGTCGACGACGTTACGACGTTTGGCCGCAAGCTTTCTGCCGCCTGAGGCAGTCACCCGGTTACCGGTCAGATCGGTCTCGGTGATGACCACGAGGTTGGCCCCGGGCAGGATCACGCCGTCGTGCAGCGGCCCTTTTAGAACCCCAACGGCACCCTTCCTCGGAGCCTCACCCGGTTCGAGCATTGCCGCCGCGATGTCGGATTCGCCGAGCTGCTCGACGACGCGGTGTGCGGTACCGGCGCCCGGGGTGACCACCGCGGCGTACCCGCCGGTGGCGACGTGGGCGCGCAGCATCGCGAAGATCTCGTCGAGACTCTGCTGGCTGCGTGCCGACGGCGACGGCCGCAGATCGAGTTCGGTGGCCCTGCCGTCGGGCAGCTGACTCAGCGTCCACCACGGGTGACCACCGGCGACAGAGTCCTCGCGCGCCTGGTCGAACGGGACGAATCCGGACGCGCCCAGCGCCTCGAGGTCGATGGGGGCATCCCCGCCGACCGCGGCCGTCGACCACGAGGCCTCGAGGAATTCCTGCCCCGTCTTGATCAGGTCGGCCGCGCGGGTACGCACCTTCTCCGGGTCGCACAGCAGCACCGGCGCGCCCTCGGGCAGGTGGTGCGTCAGCGTCGTGGGCTGAACCGGGTGCAGCAGCGGAAGCAGCGCCTCCATGCCGTCGACCGGGATGCCCTCGGCGAGCTTGGCCAGCATGTCGGGCACGCTGCCGGGCACGCTGTTCTCGTGGGTGGGGTGCTCGACGGCGAGCACGGCGGCACGCTCCCGCACATCAGCGGTCATCAGCAGTTCGCGGCACGGGACGGCGACCACGTTCTGCACCGGGATCTCGGGAATCGACCGCTGGTCGGCGATCGAGAACAACCGCATCTCGGAAATCTCGTCGCCCCAGAACTCGACGCGCACCGGATGCTCGGCGGTGGGCGGGAACAGGTCGAGGATGCCGCCGCGCACGGCGAACTCCCCGCGTTTGCCGACCATGTCGACGCGCGTGTAGGCCAGGTCGACCAGCCGGGCGATGACCGCCTCGAACTCGGCCTCGGCGCCGACGGTGAGGGTGACCGGCTCGGTACTCACGACGTCGTGGGCCATCGGCTGCAGCAGTGAACGCGTCGTGGTGACCACGACGCGCAGCGGCGGCCCCAGTGTCGTGTCCTCGGGGTGGGCCAGCCTGCGCAACAGCAACAACCGGGCGCCGACGGTCTCCACACCCGGGGACAACCGCTCGTGCGGCAGTGTCTCCCAGGACGGGAACAGTGCGACGGCATCGCCGATCACGCCGCGCAGTTCGGCGGTCAGGTCGTCGGCTTCCCGGCCGGTGGCGGCGACCACCAGCAGCGGGCCCTGCTGGGCCAGCCCGGCAGCCACCAGCACGCGGGCACTGGCCGGCCCGACGAGCGCGAGATCGGCGGGTCGGTCGGCGGCGCGACGAAGGGCGTCCTGCAGGGACGGATCGGTTAAAGCCAGCTCAACGAGACCCGCAATCGGGGTCTGGACATGGTTGTGCCCCGGTGCGGTCATGATGGGGCCATTCTACGGGGCCGGGGATTCGGCTCCGTAGTGCTCTGTCCGGGGCGATCATGGAGCGATGAAGCGGTGGGCGGCAGCGCTCGTTGTGGTGCTGACGGCGGTCTTCGCAGTGATATGGCTCACCCGGGAGAAACCGGAGTCCGCACACGAGTCGGTGCCGACGCACCTCGGTCCGGACGGTGTTCCCGACTTCGCCGCCTACCCCGCCGTCGATCCGGCGCAGTACGTCCTGCGGGAGGGACAGGGGTTTCCGGTACAGGGGTTCCGCACGCCCGACGGGTTCGTCTGCATGACCACCCAGCACCGGGCGATGTACGCGCTGGACTGCCGCGGCCCCTTCGTCGGCGCCCCCAACGATGCCAACCTCGCGCACCTGTTCAGCTACGGCACCACCAACGGTGCGATCCCGATGAGCTTCTCGCGCACCGAGGAGCCGCTCAGTCCGGTCGACGGCCTCGACGAGAACGAGGCGCGGATGCTGCCCGCCGGTCAACGGTTCGACCTCGGCAACGCCACCTGCGTCTACACCGACGAGATCCGGTTGGCCTGCCGGATGGCCGATCCGCAGAAGGGCAACGGGTTCATCGCCACCTCCACGGAGACGAAGTCGTTCGGCAGGAGCTGAGCCCGTCAGGATCCGGCCCCGCGGCGTCAAGGAACCGTCAAGCCCGGTGACGCAGGGCCCCGGCGCCGCCGACTGTGGAGTCATGACCTTGCTGGACATCCTGCCCTCACTTCGCGGCGCCACCCGGCCACGCCTCGATCCGAACATCTGGCCGCTGACCACAGGGGTCGACGAGCAGGGCCGCATCACCGTCGGCCGGGTGCCGCTGACCGACATCGCCGACGAGTACCGCACCCCGGCCTATGTGCTCGACGAGACAGATTTCCGGACCCGCGCCCGGCGCTACCGGGCCGCCCTCGGCCAGGCCGAGGTGGTCTATGCGGGCAAGTCGCTGCTGACCACCGCCGTCGCACGGTGGGCCGCCGAGGAAGGCCTCGGCGTGGACGTGTGCTCGGCGGCCGAACTCGCGACCGCGTTGGCAGGCGGGGTCGACCCGGCGCGCATCGTGATGCACGGCAATGCCAAGACGTGCGACGAGCTGCGCGACGCGATCGACGTGGGGGTGGGCCGGATCGTGGTCGATTCTCCGATGGAGATCACCTACCTGGCCGGGCTGGCCCGCCGGCCCCAGGCGGTGCTGATCCGGGTCACGCCCGACATCGACATCCACGGACACCGCGCCGTCACCACCGGCGTGACGGACCAGAAGTTCGGCTTCGCGCTGGCCGATCGCCGGGCCGCCCGCGCGGCCGCCCGCATCCTTGCCACCCCGAACCTGGATCTGGTTGGCCTGCACTGCCATATCGGCTCGCAGATCACCGACCCCACGCCCTACGGCGAGGCCGTCCACCGGTTGATCGGTGCGATGGCCGACATCCGTGCCGAACACGGCCTGGTGCTGACCGAGCTCAACATCGGCGGCGGCCACGGGGTTCCGTATGTCCGCGGCGACGCGGCGCTCGATATCGCCGCGCTGGCGACCGTCGTCGACGACGAGCTGACCGCGGCGTGCGCGGCCGAACGGTTCCCGCGGCCACGCCTGGTCGTCGAACCCGGCCGCGCCATCAGCGCGCGGGCCGGGGTGACGCTGTACCGGGTGTGCGGGGTGAAGTCCCAGCCCGGCGGGCGCACGTTCGTCGCTGTCGACGGCGGTATGAGCGACAATCCGCGGGTCGCGCTGTACGGAGCGAAATACACGGTGGCCCTGGCCAATCGGCATCCATTAGGGCCGACCATGGTGGCCACAGTGGTAGGACGGCATTGCGAGGCCGGCGACGAGATCGTGCACGATGTCGAACTGCCCGCCGACATCCACGCCGGCGATCTGCTGGCGGTGGCATGCACCGGGGCCTACCAGCACAGCATGGCCTCGACCTACAACATGGTGGGTCGCCCGCCCGTGGTGTCGGTGCGCGACGGCGCTTCGCGGGCGTTGGTGCGCCGGGAGACGACGGCGGACCTGCTGTCGCGGGATCTGGGCTGAGGGCTTGCGCCCCTCAGCCATCCCGCTCGACGACATCCTTGATCCTGGCCAGCCTGCGTTCCCAACCCGCCGCGATGCTGTCGAGCCGGCGCGCCACCTCGCTGAGCCGAGCCCCCACCGCCTCGTACTTGACCTCACGCCCCACCCGGGTGGCCACCACCAGGCCGACGTCGGTGAGCACCTTCAGATGTTTGGCGATGGCCTGGCGGCTGATCGGAAGTTCGTCGGCCAGTGACGACGCGGACGCGGGCCTGCGGCCGAGTGCGACCAGAACCTGCCACCGGCTGTCGTCGGCAAGGGCGGCGAAAACCTGCACCGGCGAGGCATTCTCATGCATCTGCGGCGGCCCCCACCAGATACTTCTGGGCGAGGCCGAGCTCGAGCGACCAGCCGCCACTGTGATCGTCGAACCGGGAGCGGCGGTCGGCCTCGGGCTCGTCGAGCGAGGCGAAACCGCTCTCGACCACCCGCAGCACCACGCCGGATGGGGCCGGGGTGATCCAGAATTCGACGAGGGTGGACGAGCTGTCGAGGTCATCGGCGTCGATGTGCCACCGGAAGGCCGCATAGCGCGGCTCATCGAGTGTGACGGTTCGCAGGGCGAACCTGCCGTGCGTGGGGTCGGTGACGATGGCGACGTCGCCGTCACGATCGATGCGGTGTTCGGTGATCCGCTCTTCGTTGATGTACCAACCGGGTTCGCTCACCAGGGCCCAGACGCGTTGCGCCGGTGCGTCGATGGCGATCTCACGCTCGATGCGGTCGTATTCGGTGGTCATGTCACGGTTCCTCTCCGACGGGATTGTTGCAACCCAAGGGTTGCACATCAAGTCCCGATGCTGCAACCCTTGGGTTGCAGTTTGTTGGCCTACTCCTCGTGCAGGACCGGGTCGGACTCCAGGTGGGTGAGCCCGTTCCACATCAGGTTGACGACGTGGGCGGCCACCACTTCCTTCTTCGGCTCCCGCACGTCGAGCCACCACTGCGCGGTCATCGACACCGACCCGACCAGCGCCTGGGCGTACAGCGGTGCCAGTTCGGGGTCCAGGCCGCGGCGGGAGAAATCCCCGGCCAGGATCGAGGAGACCTGGTTGACCGCGTCGTTGAGCAGCGTCGAGTAGGTCCCCGAGGTGATCGCCGCCGGCGAGTCGCGGATCAGGATGCGGAAGCCGTCGGTGCGCTCCTCGACGTAGGTCAGCAGGGCCAGCGCGACGCGTTCGACCCGCACCCGGGAGCGGTTGTTGGTCAACGACGAGGTGATCCCGTCCAGCAGGGCCGACATCTCCCGGTCGACGACGACGGCGTACAGCCCTTCTTTGCCGCCGAAATGCTCGTAGACCACGGGTTTTGACACGTTGGCGCGCAGGGCGATCTCCTCGATCGAGGTGCCCTCGTAGCCCCGTTCGGCAAACAGCGACTTGGCGATCTCGATGAGCTGTTGTCGCCGTTCGTTGCCGGTCATCCGGGCCCGGGGGGCCCGCACTTCCTTATCGGGTGCTGCCACGCATATCAGGCTAGACCGTTCGACTAGAGTCTCTCCCGGACATTCCGTCGTGGTGTAATCGGCAGCACCTCTGATTTTGGTTCAGATAGTTCAGGTTCGAGTCCTGGCGACGGAGCTCACTATCCCGCGAACGACCGCAAAATGCCGGTGTTGACGGCGTGTCAACACGAATGCTGGGGGCACCTCCCGCTTGCGGGGGAGGTCGCTCGGCGAGAAAGGGGACGCCGTGCCGACCACCGAAGCCGCAGTCGTCGTATTGGCTGCAGGTGCCGGGACCCGAATGCGCTCGGACACCCCGAAGGTGCTGCACACCCTGGCGGGCCGCAGCATGCTCAGCCACGCGGTACACACCGTGGCCAACGCGGCAGCCCAACATCTGGTGGTCGTACTCGGCCACGACCGCGACCGCATCGCCCCCGCGGTCGGCGAGCTGGCCGACAAGCTGGGCCGCACCATCGACGTCGCCATCCAGGACCAACAGCTGGGCACCGGCCACGCCGTGGCCTGCGGGCTGAGCTCGTTGCCCGACGAATTCACCGGCACGGTCGTCGTGACCTCGGGTGATGTCCCCCTGCTCGACGCCGACACCCTGGCCGGCCTCATCGAGACCCACAGCGCCGCGACGGCGGCCGCCACGGTGCTCACCACCACCGTGCCCGACCCCACCGGCTACGGCCGCATCCTGCGCACCCAGGACAACGAGGTCATCGGCATCGTCGAGCAGGCCGACGCGACCGAGTCGCAGCGGGCGATCCGGGAAGTCAACGCCGGGGTGTACGCCTTCGACATCGCCGACCTGCGCTCGGCGCTGAGCCGGTTGAGCTCGAACAACGCGCAGCAGGAGCTGTACCTCACCGACGTCATCGCGATCGTGCGGCAGGACGGCCGGACGGTGCGGGCCATGCACGTCGACGACAGCGCGCTGGTCGCCGGCGTCAACGACCGCGTGCAGCTCTCCGATCTGGGCGCCGAACTCAACCGCCGCATCGTGGCCCGCCATCAGCGAGCCGGCGTCACGATCATCGACCCGGCCACCACCTGGATCGACGTCGACGTCACCATCGGCCGCGACACCGTCGTACGCCCCGGCACCCAGCTGCTCGGCACCACAGAGATCGGCGCCGGCTGCGAGATCGGTCCGGACTCCACGCTGACCGACGTCGAGGTGGGCGACGGCGCCTCGGTGGTGCGCACCCACGCTCAGCTGGCCGTGATCGGGGCCGGCGCCACCGTCGGCCCGTTCACCTACCTGCGGCCGGGCACCGTCCTCGGAGCCGACGGAAAGCTCGGCGCGTTCGTCGAGACCAAGAACTCCACGATCGGCACGGGTACCAAGGTGCCGCACCTGACCTACGTCGGCGACGCCGACATCGGCGACCACAGCAACATCGGGGCCTCCAGCGTCTTCGTCAACTACGACGGCGAGACCAAGCACCGGACGACCATCGGCTCCCACGTGCGCACCGGCTCCGACACGATGTTCATCGCGCCGGTCACCGTCGGTGACGGGGCCTACACCGGCGCCGGCACCGTGCTGCGCGACGACGTCCCGCCCGGTGCGCTGGCGGTCTCGGACAACGCCCAGCGCACCATCGAGGGCTGGGTGGAGCGCAAGCGTCCGGGCTCGGCAGCCGCCGAGGCCGCGCGCAAGGCCCGCGAGGAGTAGGTCAGCCGCCACCGGCCGCGAGCGTGGCGCTTGTGTACGAAATCCGTGGCAAACGCGTGCAGGAACGCCACAGTCGGCACCGCTGGGCCGGACAATCCGACGTTTCGTGTTGGCAATCTGGTAACCCGGCTACGAACAACCAGAAACGCTACGTACGATTGCTCCGTATCGATCCCCAACCGCGAAGGCAGCCAAGTGGCCACGGACTGGACCGACAATCGAAAAAACCTGATGCTGTTCTCGGGGCGCGCGCACCCGGAGCTGGCGGAACAGGTGGCCAAGGAACTGGGCATCGAGGTGACCGCACAGACCGCCCGGGATTTCGCCAACGGCGAGATCTTCGTCCGGTTCGACGAGTCCGTGCGCGGTTGCGACGCGTTCGTGCTGCAGAGCCATCCCGCGCCGCTGAACCAGTGGCTCATGGAGCAGCTCATCATGATCGACGCGCTCAAGCGCGGTAGCGCCAAGCGGATCACCGCGATCCTGCCGTTCTATCCCTATGCGCGCCAGGACAAGAAGCACCGCGGCCGCGAGCCCATCTCGGCCCGCCTGGTCGCCGATCTGCTCAAGACCGCCGGCGCCGACCGCATCGTCTCGGTCGACCTGCACACCGATCAGATCCAGGGCTTCTTCGACGGCCCGGTGGACCACATGCGTGGCCAGTCGCTGCTCTGCGGCTACATCGCCGACAAGTACGCCGGCGCCGACATGGTGGTCGTCTCCCCGGACTCCGGCCGGGTCCGGGTCGCCGAGAAGTGGGCCGACGCCCTGGGCGGCGTCCCGCTGGCCTTCATCCACAAGACCCGCGATCCGCTGGTGCCCAACCAGGTGGTGTCCAACCGCGTCGTCGGTGACGTCAAGGGCAAGACCTGCATCCTCACCGACGACATGATCGACACCGGCGGCACCATCGCCGGCGCGGTCAAGCTGCTGCGTGAGGACGGCGCCAAGGATGTGGTGATCGCCGCGACCCACGGCGTGCTGTCGGATCCGGCCGCCCAGCGTCTGGCCGACTCCGGTGCCCGCGAGGTGATCGTCACCAACACGCTGCCGATCACCGACGACAAGCAGTTCCCGCAGCTGACCGTGCTGTCCATCGCGCCGCTGCTGGCCAGCACCATCCGCGCGGTATTCGACAACGGCTCGGTGACCGGGCTGTTCGACGGGTCCGCCTAGATGGCTGAATCTGATGGGCGGCCCGCCGCCGTCATCTACCACAACCCGAAGTGCTCGACCTCGCGTAAGACGCTGGATCTGTTGCGCGAGAACGGGATCGAGCCCGAGGTCGTGCAGTACCTCAAGACGCCGCCCACCCGCGACGAGATCAAGCAACTGATCGCCGACGCCGGTATCGACGTGCGTACCGCGGTGCGCAAGCGCGAATCCCTCTACACCGAACTCGGTTTGGCCGACGCGTCGGACGAGGAACTGCTCGACGCGATGGCCGAGAACCCCATCCTGATCGAGCGCCCGTTCGTCGTCACCGGCAACGGCACCCGGCTGGCCCGGCCGATCGATTCGGTGCGCGAGATTCTGTGAAGCGGTTGCTCGCCACGGCCGGCACACTGGCGGTCCTGGTCACCGGCTGTGGCGCGGAAACGCCTGACTACAAGTCGATCTGGACGACGAGTTCGACGACACCGGCCGCCCCTGCGGACAACCAGCCGGTACCCCTGTGGCAGTTCCTGGAGGACTCCGGTGTCGTGGGCGAGCCCATCGCACCCGAGAAGATCCCCCACCTGAGCGTCACCATGCCGAGCCCGCCGGGATGGCATCCCTACAACAATCCGAACCTGGCCCCGGGTACCCGGATGATCGCCAAGGGGAACACCTACCCCACCGCGATGATGCTGGCCTTCACCTTGCACGGCGACTTCGACGTGCCCAAGGCCCTCAAAGACCACGGCTACGCCGATGCCCAGTTGTCGGAGAACTTCAAGCAGCTCAACGCATCCAACGCGGACTGGAAGGGCTTTCCGTCGGCGATGATCGAGGGCAGCTACGACCTCAACGGCAAGCGCATGCAGAGCTACAACCGCGTCATCATCGCCAATGACGGGTTACAGCCCCCGCAGCGGTACCTCATCCAGCTGACCGTGACGACCTACGCCGACGAGGCCGCGGCACAGGGACCGGACATCGAATCGATCATCGCGGGCTTCAACGTCGCCAAGAAGTGACTCGCGAAGAAGTGCCGGCGCGACCGTAGGGTGGTCAGCATGAGCGAATGGACCAGCGCCGACCTGCCATCGTTTTCCGGCCGCCGGGTGATCGTCACCGGCGCCAACAGCGGGCTGGGGCTCGTCACCGCGCGTGAGCTCGCCCGCGTCGGCGCCAAGGTCACCGTCGCGGTGCGCAACCTGGAGAAGGGCACCGCGGCCGCGGAAACAATGACCGGCAGCCAGGGGAACTCAGTGGAGGTACGCAAGCTCGACCTGCAGAACCTGGCCTCGGTGCACGAGTTCGCAGACACCGTCGAGAGCGTCGACGTGCTGATCAACAACGCCGGCATCATGGCGGTGCCGCTGAGCCGGACCGCCGACGGCTTCGAGAGCCAGATCGGCACCAACCACCTCGGCCATTTCGCGCTGACCAACCTGCTGCTGCCCAAGATCACCGACCGGGTGGTGACGGTGTCCTCGTTGATGCACTGGATCGGGCAGATCAGCCTGCGGGACCTCAACTGGAAGTCGCGGCCGTACTCGGCGTGGCTGGCCTACGGGCAGTCCAAGCTGGCCAACCTGGTGTTCACATCCGAGTTGCAGCGACGGCTGACAGCATCGGGCTCGGCGGTGCGCGCCCTTGCCGCCCACCCCGGCTATTCGGCCACCAACCTGCAGGGCCAGACCGGCAACAAGTTCGGCGCCCGCATGATGGCGGCCGCCAACCGGGTTTTCGCCAGCGATCCGTCGTTCGGCGCACGTCAGACGCTGTTCGCGGCGTCCCAGGACGTTCCCGGGGACAGCTTCATCGGGCCCCGGTTCGGCCAGTTCGGCCCCAGCCAGCCGGTCGGGCGCAGCCCGCTGGCCAAGCGGGTGGGCACCCAGAAGGCGCTGTGGGAGCTGTCCGAGCAGCTCACCAAAACCACGTATCCGCTGTAGCCCCCGGGCTGCGATTTTTGGCGGCGGCCCCGTCTTTGCTACCCTGACCTGGCGTCACGGCGAGGGTGGACCTTCTGGACCACCGTTATCGGCGGGAACTTCTTTGAGTGTTGTGCCCCTTGCCGTGCTGACGATCTGACCGCAGTACCGCAATTAGAGGAGCAACATCATGGCCAAGGCCGCAGCCAAGAACGTCCCCAACAAGCTCACCGCCACCGTGCGTACCCGCACCGGCAAGGGCGCCTCGCGTCAGGCCCGCCGTGACGGCAACGTGCCCACCGTGCTCTACGGCCACGGCACCGAGCCCCAGCACCTGGAGATCAACGCCCGCGAGTTCTCCGCGGTGCTGCGCCACTCCGGCACCAACGCCGTGCTGACCCTCGACATCGAGGGCAAGGAGCAGCTGGCCCTGACCAAGGCGCTGGACATCCACCCGATCCGCCGCAACATCCAGCACGCCGACCTGCTCGTCGTCCGTCGTGGCGAGAAGGTCACCGTCGAGGTCACCGTGACCGTCGAGGGTGACGCCGTCCCGGGTGCCCTGGTCACCCAGGACGCCAACCACATCGAGATCGAGGCCGAGGCCCTGTCGATCCCCGAGCACCTGACCGTGTCGATCGACGGCATCGAGGCCGGCACCCAGATCCTGGCCGGCCAGATCGAGCTGCCCGCAGGCGTTTCGCTGGTGTCGGATCCCGAGCTGCTCGTGGTCAACATCGTCGAGGCCCCGAGCGCCGAGGATCTCGAGGCCGAGGGTGCCGGCGAGACCGCCGAGGCCCCGGCCGAGGAGCCGGCCGCCGAAGCCGCCGAAGCCGAAGCTTCCGAGTAGTCACCGAGTCGACACACGCAGGACATTCCACGAATGGCCGAGCCGCTGCTGGTGGTGGGCCTGGGAAATCCCGGGCCCGCCTACGCCAAGACCCGGCACAATATCGGGTTCATGGTGGCCGATGTACTGGCCGCCCGCATCGGCTCGGCCTTCAAGGTGCACAAGAAATCCGGTGCCGAGGTGATCACCGGCCGGCTCGCAGGAGCTCCGGTGGTACTGGCCAAGCCTCGGTGCTACATGAACGAGTCCGGCCGTCAGGTCGGGCCGTTGGCCAAGTTCTATTCGGTGCCGCCGGCCCGGATCGTGGTCATCCACGACGAGCTCGACATCGACTTCGGCCGGATCCGGCTCAAGGTCGGCGGCGGCGAGGGCGGCCACAATGGGCTGCGTTCAGTGGCATCAGCATTGGGCAGCAGGGACTTTCAGCGGGTCCGCATCGGAGTGGGCCGCCCGCCGGGCCGTAAGGATCCGGCGGCGTTCGTGCTGGAGGCCTTCACGGCCGCCGAACGTGCCGAGGTGCCGACCATCTGCGAGCAGGCCGCCGACGCCACCGAGCTGTTGATCGCCCAGGGCCTGGAGCCGGCCCAGAACACCGTGCACGCCTGGTGATTCCGCGTTACCAGCGGAACGGCCGGTCGAGGGTGAGCGTGCGCTCCGCCGGGGCGTACCAGCCCTGCGGCGCATGTTGGTCGGTGTGCAGATAGCACTGCACCCGCACCTCTCGGCTGCCGCGGCGAAATGTGAGCAGCCGGCTGATCGGCAGGGTCGTGATCGGCATGTGGTGGCGACTCAATGACGCCACGTTCATGAAATAGGTTCCACCCCAAGCCTGTTCGATATGAGTCTTGCCGCCGTGGGAATCGTCGGGATTGGTGTGGGTGTGGCCGGCCAACCAGAGCGCGACCGCACCCGGGTGTTCGGTGAGGTACCGCTCGAAAGCCCCGGAGTCAGGCTTGCCGCCGACCCAGTACAGGTATGACGCGCCCTGCGGCGTCCCCTCCAGGAACGGGCGATGGTAGTGCTCGTAGAGTTTTCCGTCCGCGCCGCGGCGCACCCCCTCCCACTCCCCTGACGCCACCGTCGTGTCCTTGAGCACGTAGTGGTGCACGGTGATGATGATCGAATCACGGTTCTGTTCAACCATGTTCGCCCACCACTCGAACGTCTCGGCGGAGACCACCCCGCCGGGGTTACCGCCGAGCGTGCCCCGTCCGATCGTCTGCGACGGCTCGTTGCGGTCGCTGAGCATCAGGAAGAGCAGGTTGCCCACCCGGAACGAGTAGCGTTCCCAGGTCCCGCTGACCTGATAGCGCCGAGCTGCGGCGTCGACGCCGGAGTGTGCGGTGTGCGCGCCCAGCGGATCGATCCACTTCTGCCACCACCAGGCGTCGGGTTCGGAAAGTCCACTGCGGTCGTGGTTTCCGCACACCGAGTACACGTCTTCACGCCGGTGCTTGCGCAGCGCCGAGAGCTGCCGGCGGACCCCCTGCCCTTCGGCGTCGTCAGGCAGGCTGTGATGCGCGCCGGACATGTCACCGACGTCGACGGCGATGTCCCAGCCGAACGACGGACCACCTTGCGCTCCACCGAATTCCGACTGCCGGATGGCCTCGGCGAGGCTCTCCCGGCCGAACTGCCTGTCGGTCCCGACGTGGGCATCACCGAATGCCCACAGCCGAAAGTCACCCTGCTGTGTCGCCATCGTCGCGCCACGTTAGCCGTCGAGGGATAACCGGTCGGGCGTTGCGCTCACGGTGATTCCAACGGCCGGTCAACGACCCCGGATTCCGCTGTCCACCACCTTGACGGTCTTGTGGGGATACCGCTTCTCGGCGTGCGCCTTGGCCGCCGAGTTCGGCAGCACGTACAGCGTTTCCCGCTTGTCCTGCAGCGGTTTGAGCACCCGGTCCATGAACTCCTTGCGGTCGTCGAGGTAGGGCTCGATCACGTCCTCGCCCGCCGGGCACACCGCCAGGCAGTACGCCGCCTTGTAATTGGCCTTGAACGACAGGCTCTGCCACATCGACGCATTCTCGGAATCACTGACCCGCGACCGGAAGTCGGCCGCATCGCTGCTGTCGGCGATGGTCTGCGCCCAGTCGGTGAACCCGCCCATGAACTCGCGGTAGTTGTGTACCGAGCAGGCGACGAAGTCGAACTCGCCGTCCTTGCCGATGGCACCGACCGGGCAGACCGCCACGCACAGCTTGCATTCCAGGCACGGCGAATAGTCCAACGGCACACCGTAACTGCTGATCGGTGCACCGACCAGAATGGTGGCCAGCAGGATGAAGTTGCCGAATCTGGGATGGATCACGTTGCGATGGATTCCCATCACCCCCAGCCCTGAGGCCACCGCGACGGGCTTGTGCGCCACCACCCAGATCCGCCCGGGGAACCTGTCCATCTCCATCGGGAAGGTCGCCGACGGGTTCACCGCACGATGGCCTGCGTCCTCCAGGGCGCGGGTGATCCGGTGGGCCGCCTCGTTGATGACCTCCCCGCTGCGATGGAACTCCTGGTTGGCCACGCTGCGGGTGGACGAGCGGACGTTGTCGCGGTTCATCTTCACGACCAGCGAGATGTAGCTGCCGACCCCGGGGAGCGCGGCCCCCACATGCTCGCGCTCAGAGGCCAGGGCGGGGTCGTCCACGCTGGCGAAGGCCACGTCGTCGGCCCCGGCGTCCAAGCACAACGCCCGCAGCCAGTCGGCGTCGATCACGTCGGGAACCGCCGCTTCCGGACGAGCACGCACCGCGCGGACTGTCGGGTGGTCGGCCAGGCGGGGCGGGAGTTTCTGCGTCATCGTGCTGAGTATAGTTATCTATACTCAGCCCGCAAGGATCCCGCTCATCGGCGTAAAGAAACCGTTCGGGCCGGATGCAGGCGCGTTCGCAGCGGGTACACCCGATATATGGACGGCATCCGGCTACTGAGCCCATTGCTCGACGGTTCCCGGGAGTGGGGTTGCGTGCAGGTCAGGCCCGGCCGTTTCGGCATCACCTACTACCGGCTGGTGGTGTACCCGCCCGGCATCGGTACCGCCGAGCGCCGCCTGGTGCGACTGGCCCGGGGCTGGCCGCTGTGGGGAATGTTCGTGTGGCTGCTGTGCCAGCTGTGGCTGAGCGGGCAGATGTCGCCCTGGCCGGCGTTCGGCGTGTCCACCGCGGTGTTCCTCACCACCGGAGCCGTCGCGCTCGGACTGTCCGGCGGTGCGTACCACCGCGTGCGAACACTGAGCGCGGCGACGATGGCCGGTTGCGACGATCCGGGATCGGCAGCCGCCCGCGAGCGCCTGGTCGTGCTGGCCGCGGAGCTGCTACACGCCGACGAATGCCGCGACCGCGGGGACATCACCGCCGTCGACCACGAGCTGATCTGGTGGCGGGTCTATGACCGGATGCATGCCGACAAGCCCGCGAATACTCAGCACAGCAACTGATGTCGCGCGCGCACGACGGCGCCGTAACAGCCACGAGCGGGCGCGTCACGGAAGGACGCGCCCGCTCGCGGGTGCTTGGTACCGACTCGGCCAGTGGCTAGCGGCGAGCCCCAGGCATGCCCAGCCACGGGAACACCGGCTGATTGGCAGGCGGCGCCGTCGTTCCCGGTCTGGCCTTGATCGAGGTGCTGCCGTTGGTCGTGCAGATCGTCTTGGTGGCCGTGTCCTGGCAGGTCGGTCGGGCACTCGCAACCGGAGCCGAAACGACCGATACGGCAGCCAAACTCGCCATCAAGAATGCAAACTTGCCGCGACCAGTCATCTTGTCCTTCCCTTTCCGGGCTACGACCGTCCGCCCGCTCATCACGGGCACGCCGATACGACGACGGGGGAATCCGCATCGAGCGGGGTGTTGTTCGCCGCCGCCCGGTTGAATGCATCCTGACGGGCAGCCTCGACCGTCGCCCCGGCACCGCCGGCCACCACGTGGTTGCTGTCGCTCGCGACGGACACGATGCAGAGGTTGTCGTTGGTCACCTCGTCAGCGGTGCACTCCACACCTCCCGCGTTCTGGCAGGCGGCGATCACCGCCGCCGAGGCCTCTTCGCTCGTATCACCGGTAGCGGTGAAACCCGCTATGGTGTCGATGAATTCGCCGGTGCCGACAGCAGCAAAAATATCTTCGGGGTCCTCGACATAACCACCGGGACCACCCGCCCACGCGGTGCCCGCGGTAATCCCGGCAGCAATAACGCCCGCGCCCAAGATCGCCGAAACCCATCGGGATTTGACCATTCCGGTCCTCTCTTCAAAGTGGTTTCTGCGTCAGAATACGCAAACAATGCGTTAACGATGAGCAAATTGACTGTGCTGCCGTTGCATTCATCGCCAATTCAGGCCGAGCGCACATCGATTTCATGAAAAGCACGACATAATCTGGCGTGTCGTGATAAGGCACAGCCGAAGGCGCCTGCTCGCGCGCAAAAGTGTTGCCCGCGAGCGGCGTGCCGCGCTGCAGACGCGCACGCTCGCGGTGAAAGAAGCTGAAAGCTAGGTGACCAGGGACACCGAGTTGGCGCGACGCAGCTTGCCCGACGGGGTCTTCGGGATGCTGCCGGGGCCGAGCACCACGACGTTGCGGGGACGCATGTCGACCTCGGAGACAACCTCGTGGGCCACCTGGTGCTCGATACGACGCACCTCGGCCGGATCCTGCCAGGCGTTGGATTCCACGGCGACGGCGAATGTCTCGCGCGAGTGCCCGGCATCCAGCCGCACCGCGACGGCGCAGCCCGGGCGGACGCCCTCGACGCGGCCGGCGGCCCGCTCGATGTCGGTCGGGTAGATGTTGCGCCCGGCCATGATGATCACGTCCTTGACGCGACCACACACGATGACGTTGCCCTCTTCGGTGATGTACCCGAGGTCGCCGGTGTCGTACCAGCCGTGCTCATCCTGGGCCGGCAGGAAGCCGCCCATGGTGATGTAGCCGGGGGTCAGCGATTCGCCGCGCAGCTCGATGACGCCGACACCGCGGGCGGGCATCACGTCGCCGTGCTCGTCGACGACACGGGCCTCGAGGTCCTTCAGCAGCGGGCCGAGTGAGGCCAGCCGGCGGGTGTTGCCCTTGGTGGCGGGCACGGCGCGGCGCAGCGCGGCCAGCAGGTCGGCGTCGACCTCGTCGACCACCAGGCCGGCGTTGCACGGGGAGAACGACACGGCCAGGCAGGTCTCGGCCATGCCATAGGCCGGCAGGATCGCCGAGGAGGGCAGGCCGAACGGCTTGCCGGCATCGAGCAGGTCCTCGACGTCGGCCGGCTCCACCGGCTCGGCACCCGAGAGGGCGAACCGCAGGGTGGACAGGTCGTACTCGCCCGGCTTGGCCTGACGGCGCAACCGCTTGGCGAACAACGCGTAGGCGAAGTTCGGCGCCGCGGTCATGGTGCCCTTGTACTTGGTGATGAGCTTCGCCCACAGCAGCGTGTCGCGCAGGAAGTCCATCGGCGTGACCTTGACGAGCTCGGCGCCGAAGTACATCGGGATGGTCAGGAAGCCGACCATGCCCATGTCGTGGAAGCAGGGCAGCCAGCTCACCATGACGTCCTTGTCGACGTCGTACTCCGCGCCGATGAACATCGCCTCGGCATTGGAGTGGATGTTGCGGTGCGTGATCTGGACTGCCTTAGGCGATCCAGTAGACCCGGACGTCAATTGCATCAGCGCCAGATCGTCCTCGCCGGTCTCCACCGGGTCGATCGGGTCGGCGGCCAGCAGATCGGCGATCTTGACGACCTTGATGCCCTTTTCCTCGAGCACCGGGATGGCCACCAGGAACGGCTCGGAGACGACGACGGCGTCGGCCTCGATCATGCCGATCACGTTCATGGTGTCCTCGGCCCACACCGCCAGGTCGGTGCGAGGGGTCGGCTGGTGCAGCATGGTCAGGCTCGCGCCGCGCATCCACACGCCCTGCGCGGTCGGCGCGATCTCGACGGGGAAGCCGGCCAGCACGCCGACGGCGTCGCCGTGACCGATACCCGCGGCGGCCAGACCGCCTGCGATGCGCCGGGCCCGCTCGTGAACCTCACCCCAGGTGTGGCGAACCGGCTCATGCGGCTCACCGGTCACCATGCCGCGCTTGCTCTCACGAGCGTTGCGGAACATCTTCTCGGTGAATCTGCTCACGACGACCTCCTTGGCTTCCGCGGCCCCGACACCAGCGACAGTGCGCCAGGTGCAGTTGCCCGGTTATCCATGCTCCGCCCGCTGCACACCGCTTTTGGGTAGGCGCGCGCACACGATTGGGGAGCAGTTATGTCTCGAAAAGGTGATGCCCCAGTGCCGCGTATACGGCTCCGCGACCGCCCACCGTGACGGGCGGCGGGCGCACAAGTCGCATCCGATGCAAGATCGCTAGCATTCACCGCCGCTCATCTTAAGAGACCCTTAAGTAACTGGCCAAACCCTCGCGTTAATTGAGGTCTGCGTCACAGTCCTCAGGGCGACGTCGACGGCTCCGGGACGACCCGGGCACCGCTCACCGGGCCGCTGGCCACCCGCACCGTCCGGCACACCCCCGCCCCGGCCAGCTCCGCGCCGACGTCCACCGCAGACGTCGAAGACGGGCACAGGAACGCGCACGTCGGACCCGACCCGGACACGATGCCGGCCAGCGCGCCGGCCTCCACACCGGCACGCAGCGTCCGGCGCAGGTCGGGGTACAGGCTCAGTGCCGCCGGCTGCAGGTCGTTGCCCAGCAGCACAGCGAGTTCGGCCGGATCACCGGACGCCAGCGCGGCCAGCACCGGCTCAGGCTCCTCGGCCCGCGGCGGGCCTCCTGTCGAGGTGTCCGCACGCAACCGGTCCAGTTCGCCGAACACCTTCGGGGTGGACAAGCCCTTGTGCGCGAATGCCAGCACCCAGTGGAAGGTGCTTCGGGCCAGCACCGTGGCCAGCTCTTCACCGCGGCCGGTGCCCAGCGCCGTGCCGCCGTGCAGCGCGAACGGGACGTCGCTGCCCAGCTGGGCGGCCAGGGCGTGCAGATCGCGCCTGGGCACCCCGAGCTCCCACAGCGTGTTCATCGCCACCAGCACCGCGGCCGCGTCCGCACTGCCGCCGGCCATGCCGCCGGCCACCGGGATCGACTTGTCGATGCTGATCGCGACGTCCGGCGACCGGCCCACGTGCTCGGCCAGCAGCTCGGCGGCGCGCCAGGCCAGGTTGCGCTCGTCGGTGGGCACCGACTCCACGCCCTCCCCCTCGACCGTCAGCGACAACATGTCGGCGTTGCGCACCGTCACCTCGTCCAGGAGCGACACGGCGTGGAACACCGTGGTGAGGTCGTGGTAACCGTCGTCGCGCTCATCGCCGACGGCCAGGTACAGATTCACCTTGCCGGGGACGCGCACGGTGACAGAACCGGTGGGGACCCACTCGGACGCGGTACTGCCGTCAGATGCTGACACGGCCACGACACTATCGCCGCTCACCCGTGGTTGTCGGTGAACTTAAGCTGAGACGGTGCCCTCAGCCGAGGTGATCGTCGCGGGATACACCGCGGTGAAAGTCGTGGGGAAAGGCGGCTCCGCCGTCGTATACCTGGCCCGCGATCCCGACGGGGCCACCGTCGCACTCAAGGTGCTCGATGATCAGCACCGCCAACCGGCCCACCTCGCCCGGCTGCAACGCGAGTTCGACTTCGCCCGCCAGCTCGCCCACCCGAACGTCGTCACGGTGTACGCGTCAGGCCCGGGCTGGCTGGCGATGGAGTTCCTCGGCGGCGGCACGGTGAACAACCTGCCCGACATCCCGGACCGGCTCTCCGCGTTGACCCAGATCGCGGGGGCGCTCGATCTGGCCCACCGGCGCGGAATCGTGCACTGCGACGTCAAACCCGCCAATATCCTTGTCGATCATCCGTTTTCGAGGGCAGTGCTGATCGACTTCGGCGTCGCGCACTCGATGGCCGAGGATGTCGCCGCCCGGCTGGCCCACGATCGTTCCGGGCGCATGAGCCTCGACCCGGCCCGGCGCATCACCCGTCAGGCACGCCAGCCGCACCCGAACATCCAAGCGTCACTGCCCTATTCGGCACCAGAACTGCTCGTCGGGAGAACACCGTCGGCAGCCACGGATCAGTACGCGCTGGCGTGCACGACGGTTGAGCTGCTGACCGGGTCGCCACCTTTCACCGCGGAGACCGCAATAGCCCTGATCGACCATCAGCTGTACAGCCGACCGCCACGAATTTCGCAGCGGTGCAGCTGGATTCCACACGCGGCGGACTCGATCATCGCCAAGGCGATGGCCAAGGAACCCGACCGGCGCCACGACTCGTGTTCGGAGTTCGTCAGCTTGATCACCGGCGCGATCGGGTCCCCGATATGAAGAAGATCGCGAGATCCTCGAAGAATCTCGCGATCTTGTTCACGTCGAACGCAGGAGCCTAGGCCTGTTGCGCCGCTTCGACCTTTGCCGCGGCCTCGCCCTCGGCTTCCTTGGCCCGCTGCAGCAGCCGGACGAAGTCCGCGATGCCGAGCGTCTCGCCACGGCGCGACGGGTCGATGCTGGCGGCCAGCAGCCGCTCGGCCGACTCGTTGCCCGAACCCGCCCAGTCGGCGAACGCGTTGCGGGAGGTCTTGCGCCGCTGTGCGAATCCGATGTCGATGAGCCTGAACACCTCATCGCGGAACGCGGCGTCCGTCGGCCACGGCGACGTCTCGTACCGGTCGATGCGGACCAGTCCGGAGTACACCCGCGGAATCGGCCAGAACACCGTCGGCGACACCATCCCGTGCCTGCGCACGTTTCCGTAGAAACGCACCTTGGCACTGGGTACGCCGTAGTCCTTGCCACCGGGTTCAGCCGCCAGCCGCTCGGCCACCTCTGCCTGCACCATGACCATCACCGTCCGGATCGACGGGAACTCGGCCAACAGGTGCAGCAGCGCAGGCACCGCCACGTTGTACGGCAGGTTCGCCACGAGCGCGGTCGGCTGATCGGTCAGATCAGACGGCATCAGCGTCAGGATGTCCTGGTTGATGACGGTGAGCCGGTTGATCTCGCTGTGGGAGTGATCGGCGATGGTGGCCGGCAATTGCTTGGCCAGCACCGGGTCGATCTCCACTGCGGTCACCCTGGCGCCACGGTCCAACAGGGGCAGGGTCAGCGACCCCAGACCCGGTCCGACCTCCAGCACATGGTCGCTCCGGTGAATCCCGGAAGCCGACACAATGCGCCGAACGGTGTTGGCATCGTGAACGAAGTTCTGGCCAAAGGCCTTGCGTGGCCGAAAGTCGATTTCTTTCGCCAAGCGTCGTATCTCGGTCCGCCCGAGCAGTCGAATAGTCAGCGCGCCCCAATCCTCCCACTACACACTGGCCAAGCTCCCCATCCCTGCCGGGCCTGCGTCACCGTAGCAATCGCAATCTGCTCTTCTCTAGTCGCCAGATCGGCCCTCGGAGCATACCGCAGACCACCCTGTCGCTCCCAGGTGTTTTGATCGAATTGAACGCCGCCGTAGAACCCGTTACCAGTGTTGATAGCCCAGTTACCTCCCGCTTCACACTGCGAGAGCGCATCCCAGGCGGAGCCGTTGGTAACCGGCGGAACTTCGGTGCCCGGCTTTGCTCCGACCCGCAGCACGCCGTCGCGCGCCGGGTCGATCACGACATTGGCTACTGGCAGCCTGCCGGTCTCCACACCGTTCACCTTGGCCACCGCATAGGTCACGTCCTGGGTGCCGGGGGCGCCCGGGTCCTCGACGATCTGGCGGCTCATGTTCAGCTCGACATCTTCGATCCGCTTGTTGCCCGGGGCCAACGGCACACGCTCGGTGACCTTCTCGATGCGCATACGGGTCACCTGAACCTGCATACCCTCGGTGACCGGGGCTGATGCCGCCGGAACCACGGTGTCGTTCTGCTCCAGCGGCGCCCCTGCGGCGGCGAGCAGACCGGCCACATTCGGGGCGGCCAGGTGGACCGTCTGCACGACGCCACCGTCGTCGATCCGGACCGTCTTGGCGCTCACCACGGGCAGTGCCATACCGCCCAGCGGCACCCTGCTGCCGCGGGATGCCGCGGCAGGTGCCTTGTCGGTCATCTTCAGCTGCGCCAGGGCCTCATCCACGGTCGAGGCGGTGGTCCACACCTGCTTGCTGTCGTTACCGTCCAACGACAATTGCAGCGGCCGGCTGCGGCGCAGGACGATGGTGTCGGCCTGGTGCACGGACTCGTCGGCAGCGGGGTAGAGATCGTCGCGATCGCCGACCGCGAATCCGTTCTCCTCGACGACATCGATCACCCGGGACTTCATCGTCGTCACGGTCATCGGTGCGCCGTCGACGCTCAGCGTGACGGTCTTGTGCGATCCGACGGCGTAACCCCCGGCGGCGGTCAGTGTGACCAGCAGGGCTCCCACCACGCCTCGCAGCAGCGGTGATCGGGATTCATGAATTTTGTTGAGCGCGTCCACGGTTCTCGGTTTCTCCCCGGTTCGGACGGCATGCATCACCGCCGGCGGTTGAGCTTTGATCACAAGACGGTAACGAATCGGGTCACACCCGGCAACTAGGCCCGGCCGCTCCCGTTAAGTCCGTACACCCGCGCCGCAGTGGCTGCGGTCTCGGACGCGACCTCCAGGGCGGGCCGCTCCAGCAACTCTGCGAGTGCCCGCACAGTGTATGGCAGGCAGTACGGCTCGTTCGGTGCTCCGCGGAACGGGTGAGGAGTCAAAAACGGCGCGTCGGTCTCGACCAGCAGCTGGCCGGGCGGGATCAGCCGGGCAGCTTCGCGCAGCTCAGAGGCATTTTTGAAGCTGACCGTGCCCGAAAGGCTCAGCACCCAGCCGGCCTCGACACAGATGTGGGCCATCTCCGGTCCCGAGGAAAAACAGTGGAAGATCACTGTCTCGGGCGCCCCTTCGGCGCGCAGCACGTCGAGCACCTCGGCATCGGCGTCGCGGTTGTGGATCATCAGCGGCTTACCGGTGCGCTTGGCCAGGTCGATGTGCCAGGCGAAGCCCTCGCGCTGCTCGGCCGGCGTCGCGCAGCCGTCCAACTTGCCCGGCCAGTACAGGTCCAACCCCGTCTCCCCGACCGCCACCACACGCGGATGGGCGGCCAGCCGCTCCAGCTCCGCCTTGGCCGCATCGTCGAGCGCATTGGCCCGGGTGGGATGCAACGCCACCGCCCCGAACACCCGCTCATCGGCCTCCACGGCCGTGGTCACCCAGCGCGCCGAGTCCAGATCATCGGCGATGGTGACCGCCTGGCCCACCCCGACGGCGGCCGCACGATCCATGATCGCGCGGACGTCCTGAGCGGTCTGCGCACCGCAGGCGTCTAGATGGGTGTGTGCATCGACCAGCGGAGCCAACGGCTCGGGGGCTGGCGGCTTCTCCCTGGCTGAGCGTTTCGAACCCACCGCAACACCATAAGGTGGGACCAAATGAGTGAGCCTTTCTACATAACTACGGCCATCGCCTATCCCAACGGTGCGCCGCACATCGGGCACGCCTACGAGTACGTCGCCACCGATGCGATCGCCCGGTTCAAACGACTCGACGGCTTCGACGTGCGCTACCTGACCGGTACCGACGTCCACGGCCAGAAGATGGCCGAGACGGCCGCAGCCGAGGGCATCTCGGCAGCCGAGCTCGCCAACCGCAACTCCGATGTGTTCCAGCGGCTGCAGGAGAAGCTCAACATCTCCTTCGACCGGTTCATCCGCACCTCCGACGCCGATCACTATGAGGCGTCCAAGGAGATCTGGCGCCGGATGAACGAGGCCGGGGATATCTACCTGGGCGCCTACTCCGGCTGGTACTCGGTGCGCGACGAGCGCTTCTTCGCCGAGGACGAGACCACCGAAGGGCCCGACGGCACCCGCACCGCGATCGAGACGGGCACGCCGGTCACCTGGACCGAAGAACAGACCTACTTCTTCCGGTTGTCGGACTACGCCGAGCGACTGTTGGCCCACTACCAGGCCCACCCCGAATTCATCGGGCCCGATGTGCGCCGCAACGAGATCGTCAGCTTCGTCTCCGGCGGGCTGAAGGATCTGTCGATCTCGCGCACCACGTTCGATTGGGGCGTGCCGGTCCCCGACCACCCCGACCACGTGATGTACGTGTGGGTGGACGCGCTGACCAACTACCTGACCGGCGTGGGCTTTCCGGACGAGACATCGCAGACCTTTCAAAAGTACTGGCCGGCCAAGCTGCACATGATCGGCAAGGACATCATCCGGTTCCACACCGTGTACTGGCCGGCGTTCCTGATGTCGGCCGGGATCGCGCTGCCCGAACGGGTTTTCGCGCACGGCTTCATCAACGTCAAGGGCGAGAAGATGAGCAAGTCGGTCGGCAACGTCGTCGACCCGATCGCGCTCGTCGACACCTTCGGGCTCGATCAGGTGCGGTACTTCTTCCTGCGCGAGGTGTCCTTCGGCCAGGACGGCAGCTACAGCGAGGAAGCCATCATCGGCCGGATCAACGCCGACCTGGCCAATGAGCTGGGCAACCTGGCGCAGCGCTCGCTGTCGATGGTGGCCAAGAACCTCGACGGCGTGGTGCCCGACCCGGGACCGTTCACCGACGACGACACGGCGCTGTTGAGCGCGGCCGACGCCCTGCTCGAGCAGGTGCGCGCGCACTACGAGGTGCCGGCGATGCACCTTGCGCTGGAAGCCATCTGGTCGGTGCTGGGCGCGGCGAACCGCTATTTCTCCGCGCAGGAGCCGTGGGTGCTGCGCAAGTCCGAGGACGCGGCCGACCAGCAGCGGTTCGGTACGGTGCTCTACACGACGCTCGAAGTGGTGCGCATCGCGACGCTGCTCACGCAGCCGGTGATGCCGGACTCGACGGCCAAGCTGCTCGACCTGCTCGGCCAGCCGTCCGACGCACGCGACTTCGACTCGATCGGTACCCGGATCAAGCCCGGTACCGAATTGCCCGCTCCGACTGGGGTTTTCCCCCGCTACCAGATGGACTGACATGGCTGGACTACATGAGAAACTGCAGGCGATCTACGAGGAAGTAGGGCAGCGCAACGCCGGCGAGCAGGAGTTCCACCAGGCCGTCTACGAGGTGCTGACCAGCCTCGGCCCCGTGGTCGCCAAGCATCCCGAGTACGCCGACGGCGCCATCATCCGCCGGCTGTGCGAGCCCGAGCGCCAGATCATCTTCCGCGTGCCGTGGCACGACGACTCCGGCGCCGCGCAGATCAACCGCGGCTTCCGCGTCGAGTTCAACTCGGCGCTGGGACCGTTCAAGGGCGGCCTGCGATTCCACCCGTCGGTCTACCTCGGCATCGTGAAGTTCCTGGGCTTCGAGCAGATCTTCAAGAACTCGCTGACCGGCCTGCCGATCGGCGGCGGCAAGGGCGGATCGGACTTCGACCCCAAGGGCCGCTCCGATGCCGAGATCATGCGGTTCTGCCAGTCCTTCATGACCGAGCTCTACCGCCACATCGGCGAGTACACCGATGTCCCGGCCGGCGACATCGGCGTCGGCATGCGTGAAATCGGTTACCTGTTCGGCCAGTACAAGCGGATCACCAACCGCTACGAATCCGGTGTGCTCACCGGCAAGGGGCTCACCTGGGGCGGATCGCAGGTCCGCACCGAGGCCACCGGATACGGCACCGTCTTCTTCGTCGACGAGATCCTCCGTTCCAGCGGGCAGTCCTTCGAGGGCAAGCAGGTCGTGGTGTCCGGCTCGGGCAACGTGGCGATCTACGCGATCGAGAAGGTGCACGCGCTGGGCGGGACCGTCGTGGCCTGCTCGGACTCCGGCGGCTACGTGCGCGACGAGAAGGGCATCGACCTCGACCTGCTCAAGGAGGTCAAAGAGCTGCGCCGGGGCCGCATCGAGGACTACGCGGAGGCCCGTGGCGGCGCGGCCGAGGTCGTGACAGGCCGCAGTGTGTGGGAGGTGCCGTGCGACATCGCGCTGCCCTGCGCCACCCAGAACGAGGTCTCCGGCACCGACGCGACCATGCTGATCAACTCCGGCTGCCAGATCGTGGCCGAGGGCGCCAACATGCCGTGTACCCCCGAGGCGGTGAAGTTCTTCGAGGAGGCAGGGGTGAGGTTCGCCCCGGGCAAGGCCGCCAACGCGGGCGGCGTGGCCACCAGCGCGCTGGAGATGCAGCAGAACGCCTCGCGGGATTCGTGGAACTTCGACGACACCGAGGCGCGGCTGGCCGAGATCATGCGGCGCATCCACGACCGGTGCCTGGCCACCGCCGACGAGTACGGCCAGCCGGGCAACTACGTGGCGGGCGCCAACATCGCGGGCTTCATCCGGGTGGCCGACGCGATGCTCGCGCTGGGGCTGGTCTAAGGACATCTTCGCGTGATGTGGGTCACATAACCGCGGCGGCTGTCACAAACGCGGGTTGCGCGGTGTCTTGAGGGCACAAGCCTTTGAGAGGAGACACCATGAGCGCGACGCAGGACACCCGAGTGATCGTGATCGGCGGAGGTTACGCCGGGGTGCTGGCGGCCAACCGACTGCAGGGCACACCGGGAGTGGCTGTCACGCTGGTCAATCCGCGGCCCGAGTTCGTCGAGCGGATCCGGCTGCACCAGTTGGCCGCTGGAAACCACGGCGCCACCGCGGCTTACGACACGCTGTTGGGCGGCGGGGTCCGGCTGCTGGTCGACGGCGCCGAGCGCATCGATGCCGACATCCGGCAGGTGCAGCTGGCCTCCGGCGAGGTGCTCGACTACGACTATCTGGTCTACGCCGTCGGCAGCACCGGCGGAGTGCCCGCCTCGGTGCCCGGTGCCGCGGAATTCGCTTATCCGCTTTCGGAATTGGAACAGGCCCAGCGGCTGCGCGCCCGGCTGCAGGACGTGCCGATGTCGGCCCCTGTGGTCGTGGTCGGCGGCGGACTGACCGGCATCGAGGCAGCCAGCGAGTTCGCCGAGGCAGGCCGCAACGTCACGCTCGTCACCGATGTGGTCGGCGCCTCGGTGGGTGCAGGCGCCCGTCGCTCGATCGTCAAGGCGCTGACCAAGCTCGGCGTCTCGATCATCGACGGGCCCGAGGTGCTGGTGACCGGGGTCGAACCCGACGCCATCACACTGGCCGACGGCAACCGGCTGCCCAGCGCGGTGACTGTGTGGACCACCGGGTTCGGGGTTCCCGGGCTGGCCGCGGCCAGCGGGCTGCGCACCGACGTGCTGGGCCGGCTACTCACCGACGAAACCCTGACCAGCGTCGACAACGAGCACATCGTCGCCGCCGGCGATGCGGCCTCACCGTCGGGGGTTCCGCTGCGGATGAGCTGCCAGTCGGCGGGCCCGTTGGGAGTCCAGGCCGCCAACACCGTGCTGGCCCGCATCGCGGGCGCCGAGCCCAAGGTGATCAACCAGGCGTTCGCCGGGCAGTGCGTGAGCGTCGGACGGAGCTACGGCACAGTGCAGCTCTGCCACTCCGACGACAGCCCACGCCGTGTCTTCATCGGCGGTCGGACCGGCGCCTTCTTCAAGGAGCAGGTCTGCCGGGCGACCCTGACGTTCCTGCGCAAGGAGGGCGTCAAACCGGGCTCGTACTTCTGGTTCAAGGGTGACAACCGGGCGCGTCAGCTGGCCGAGGCACAGCAGGGGACACTGGTCCGATGAACCCCTCTGGCGCAGGTAACTCGACCTCGAACTCGAACGAGCACGCCGAACGGTTCACGCTGCTGCGGCCGTTGTTGTTCACCATCGCGTACGAGATCCTCGGGACGGCAACGGAATCCGATGACGTGCTGCAGGAGAGTTACCTGCGCTGGGCCGAGGTCGATCTGGCGACGGTGCGTGATACCAAGGCGTTCCTGGCTCAGCTCGTCACCCGGCAGGCACTCAACGCCCTTCGGGCCCAGTCGCGGCGCCGTGAGGAATATGTGGGTCCGTGGCTGCCCGAACCGCTGCTGCTGGCGGCGGACAATATCGGCGACGCCCGCGACCCTTCAATGGATGTGGTTCTGGCCGAATCGGTTTCGATGGCCATGCTGGTGGTGCTCGAAACACTCACGCCCGATGAGCGCGCGGTGTTCGTGCTCCGCGAGGTGTTCGGTTTCAGCCACGACGAGATCGCGGTGGCCATCGACAAATCCGCGAGCGCGGTGCGTCAGATGGCGCATCGGGCCCGCGAGCATGTGCAGTCCCGACGCAAGCGGTTCGAGCCCGTCGACCTCGACGAGTCCAACCGGGTCACCGAGGAGTTCCTGACCGCGGCGGCGACCGGCGACATGGACGGACTGCTGGCACTGTTGGCGCCCGATGCGGTGTACACCGCCGACAGCGGCGGCAAGGCCAGTGCGGCCCGGCGGCCCGTCGTGGGCGCGCAGAAGGTCGCGGCGATGCTGGTCGGCTTGTTCCGTGCGGGCGAGCGGGTCCCGGGGCTGGCGTTCGAGCGCATCACCTGCAACGGCGAGCCCGCGGTGATGATCCGCAGCGACGCCGGGATGGAAGGGGTCTTCACCATCGAGGTCATCGACGGCAAGATCACCCACTTCTACGCGATGCGCAATCCGGACAAGCTGACGGGCGTGGACAGCCCGCGGGTGATCAGCCGCTGAGGTTCTGCCACGCTGGTGGCATGCGGATCGAGCGGCTCGGCGCCCTGGGCGATGCCCCGGCGGTGCTGCGCGGTGTCGCCGCGGCCGCCCGGGCCGCGGGCCTGGCGCCGCCGGCCGCGGTGATCGGCGACTGGTTCGGCTCACGTGCGGTGATCGCGCCCTCGCTGTCGGTGGCCCCGGTGGCGCCGGAAACCTGCTTCGAGGTGGCGCAGGACGCCACGGGACCGGCAGGCAGTGTGGGTGGCGGCTGGTTCGGTTACCTCTGCTACCCGGACCCGGGCGCCGACGGTGAACCCCCGCGCATCCCGGTGGCCGCCGGCGGCTGGTCGGACTGCGTACTGCGGCAGGATGCCGACGGCCACTGGTGGTTCGAAAGCCTCAGTGGCGCAGAACTTCCCACCTGGCTGCGAGCGCTGGAGCCGGCGGGGCCACACGGCTACGCCCTCACCTGGGTTGCCCCCGATCGCGACGATCACCGCCGGGGCGTGCTGGCCTGCCTTGAGGCCATCGCGGCGGGTGAGGTGTACCAGGCCTGCGTGTGCACCAGATTCACCGGCCGCATCGACGGCGAGCCCATCGATTTCTTCACCGAGGCGGTGGCCCGGACGGCGCCGTCGCGGGCCGCATACGTGGCCGGAAACTGGGGTGCGGTGGCCTCGCTGTCACCGGAGTTGTTCCTGCGCCGGGTAGGCACCGCGGTGACCTCCAGCCCGATCAAGGGCACGTTGCCGTCCTCGGCCGATCCGGCCGCTCTGCTGGCCTCGGTCAAGGACGTCGCCGAGAACGTCATGATCGTCGACCTGGTGCGCAACGATCTGGGACGGGTGGCGACCACCGGCAGCGTGACGGTGCCCGAACTGCTCGCGGTACATCCGGCGCCCGGAGTCTGGCATCTGGTCTCGACCGTCACCGCCGAGGTGCCCGTGCAGCTTCCGACGAGTGCACTGCTGGACGCCACCTTCCCGCCGGCCTCGGTGACCGGCACCCCGAAGCGGCGGGCCCGCCAGCTGCTGCAGCAGTGGGAACCGGCGCGGCGCGGCGTCTATTGCGGCACAGTCGGTTTGGCCTCACCCGTGGCGGGTTGCGAACTCAATGTGGCGATCCGCACCGTGGAGTTCGGCGCCGACGGGTCGGCGGTCCTCGGCGTCGGCGGCGGCATCACCGCCGATTCCGACGTCGACGCGGAATGGGATGAGTGCCTGCACAAGTCAGCGTCGATCGTCGAGTTGTCCGGTCAGAGCCACCAGCTTTCGTCAGGGGGCTGAGTCGGGCAGGAGAGCCGATCCCCACATCGCGACCCTCGCGTTGAACGCGCCGGTGTCCGGAGACTCGGGGTGCCAGGCGGAGATGTCGACGGCGACGGGCACGAAGCTGTTGCCTTCATAGACCGGCACCGCCGAGTACGCCTGAACCTTCCCGTCCTGGATGAGGGCGGCGATGATGTTGAGATCGACATCCGCCTTCTCCGCCGCTGACCCGATCGGGCAGTACACCACATTCTGAACGTGATCCTGCCCGCCGAATTCGACCGGCATGAGGAACATCCGTTCCAGTTGCCCTTGCGCACAAAGCTGTTCGGCCTTTTCCGCAGAATCGACCGTTGAGAAATCCGGACCCATGCCGAAACCCTAACCGGTGCCTCGCACCGTCAGATGCACCAAAATGGGCGACTGTAAACGGGGTATCAGTCCCGGGCGCGCAGCACGGCGTCGTAGAGCTCGCGCCGTGACGGCGCTCCCGGGTTCGCGGCGATCACCTGCGCACAGGCGTCCTTGACCCGGATCCCGTCGGCCACCAGTTCCTCGACCTCGGCCACCAGATCGGGCAGCTCGACGGTCGGGGTGCCCCCGGCCAGCACCACGGTGATCTCCCCCAGCACGCCGTCGGCAGCCCACTCGGCGAGCTCGGCCAGGGTGCCGCGGCGGATCTCCTCATGGGTCTTGGTCAGCTCGCGGCACACCACCGCGCGCCGCTGCGGGCCCAGCACCTCGACGGCGTCGCGCAGTGTCTCGCCCAGGCGGCGCGGAGATTCGAAGAACACACTGGTGCGCGGTTCGGCCGCAAGGGTCTGCAGCCAGGCCAGCCGGGCGGCGTGTTTGCGCGGGGCGAAGCCCTCGAAGCAGAACCGGTCCGAGGCCAGCCCGGACACCGCCAGCGCCGTCGTCACCGCACTGGGGCCCGGCAGACAGGACACCGGCAGATCCGCCTCGGCACAGGCCGCGACGAGGCGGTAGCCGGGGTCGTTGATCAAGGGCATCCCGGCGTCGCTGACCACCAGTACCGTCGCGCCCGCCGCGATCTCCTCGACCAGGCCCGGCACCCGGCTCGCCTCGTTCTGGTCGAAGAAGCTCAGGATCCGGCCGGACGGCTGCACGCCGAGCGACTGGGCCAGACCACGGACGCGCCGGGTGTCCTCGGCCGCCACGATGTCGGCCGTGCGCAGCGCCTCGACCAGCCGCGTCGACGCGTCGTCGGGCCGGCCCAGCGGCGTGGCGCCGATCAGTAGTTTGCCGGGTGTCACGACCGACAGCCTACGATCGCTTGCGTGACCGCCACCGCCACCGATACCCCGACGGCTGGTCGCTCGGTCCCGTTGATCAGCCCAGCGCCCCTGATCCCGGCCCCGGATTTCGGGCCGACGGACCGGCTGCAGGGCTGGTTGATGACGGCGATCATCACCGCGCTGGCCGCGATCAGCCGGTTCCTCAACCTGGGCTCGCCGACCGACGCCGGCACGCCCGTCTTCGACGAGAAGCACTACGCGCCGCAGGCCTGGCAGATGCTGCACAACCACGGGGTCGAGGACAACCCGGGCTACGGGCTGGTGGTGCATCCGCCCGTGGGCAAGCAGCTGATCGCGATCGGTGAGGCGCTGTTCGGCTACAACGGGCTGGGCTGGCGATTCTCCGGAGCGCTGTGCGGTGTGATCATCGTGCTGCTGGTGGTGCGGATCGCGCGCCGGATCAGCCGCTCCACCCTTGTCGGCGGCATTGCCGGGCTGCTGATCATCGCCGACGGGGTCAGCTTCGTCTCGGCCCGCACGGCGCTGCTGGACGTGTTCCTGGTGGTGTTCGTGGTGGCCGCGTTCGCCTGCCTGATGGTGGACCGCGACGACGTGCGCCACCGCATGCACAACGCGTTCATGGAGGGCCGTATCGCCGAGACGCCGTGGGGTCCCCGGCTGGGCGTGCGGTGGTGGCGATTCGGTGCGGGCGTCCTGCTCGGTCTGGCCTGCGCCACCAAGTGGTCCGGGCTGTACTTCGTGGCGTTCTTCGGCGTCATGACCCTCGTGCTCGACGCGATCGCGCGCAAGCAGTACCACGTGCCGGCACCGTGGCGGGGCGTGCTGCACCGTGATCTGGGGCCGGCCGCGTACGTGTTCGGTCTGATCCCGTTCGCCGTGTACCTGGCGTCGTACGGGCCGTGGTTCGCCTCCGAGACCGGCGTCAACCGGTACGAGGCCGGCCAGTCCATCGGCGAGAACAGCATCATCCCGCTGCCCGACGCGCTGCGCTCGCTGTGGCACTACACCTATGCCGCCTACCATTTCCACGCCGGACTGACCAACGCCGACGGCAACCACCACCCGTGGGAATCCAAACCGTGGACGTGGCCGATGTCCTTGCGGCCGGTCCTCTATGCGATCGACAACCACGACGTGGCCGGGTGCGGCACGCAGTCGTGCGTGAAAGCCGTGATGCTGGTGGGCACCCCGGCGATGTGGTTCATCGCGGTGCCGGTGCTCGGGTGGGCGCTGTGGCGGGCCGTGGTACGGCGGGACTGGCGCTACGGCGTGGTTCTGGTCGGATACGCGGCCGGCTTCCTGCCCTGGTTCTTCGACATCGACCGGCAGATGTACTTCTTCTACGCCACCGTGATGGCGCCGTTCCTGGTGCTGGCGATCGCGCTGATCCTCGGCGACATCCTGTATCAACCCAGGCAGAACCCGGAACGCCGGACGTTGGGACTGCTGGTGGTGTGCTTCTACGTGGCACTCGTGATCGCGAACTTCGCGTGGCTGTACCCGATCCTGACGGGCATCCCGATTTCGCAGTCGACCTGGAACCTGGAGATCTGGTTGCCGAGCTGGCGTTGAGATTGCCTGCGATCTAGAGCAGGTCCCGCGCCGCCGGACACGACATGCAGCGCGGCCCGCCGCGACCGGTGCCCAGCTCCGAAGCTTCGATCGGCAGCACTTCGATACCCGAATCAGCCAGCCGGGCATTGGTTTCCGAGTTGCGCTCGTAGGCCACCACCACCCCAGGCGCCAGGGCCAGGGTGTTGTTGCCGTCGTCCCATTGCTCGCGTTCGGCGGTCACGGGATCGAGCCCGGTGTCGATCACCCGCAGTTGCTCGATTCCCATCGCGTCGGCGGCCGCCTGCACGAAAGGCACCTCGTCGTCGATCCGGATCCCGGCCTCGGTTCGGTGAATGGTGAACGCCGACAACGAGTCCACGATGTTCGGGTACATCACGACCGCGTCGACGTCGACCATGGTGCACACGGTGTCCAGGTGCATCTGGGCACGCTCCTGCCGGATCGGCACCGCCAGCACCGTATGGGCCAGGTCGTCGTCGAAAAGGCTGCGCGCCAACGCTTCGGCACCGGCGGGCGTGGTCCGCTCCCCCACCCCGACCGCGACCACCCCGGGCCCCAGCAGCAGCACGTCGCCGCCCTCGACAGGAGCAGAGCGCGACTCGTACGCCCGCCGGACGCCGAGGAACCGCGGATGGTGCGCGTAGATCAGGTCGGTCAGCGAGGTTTCGCGTACCCGGGCCGGCAGCGCGAGCGAGGTGATGGCCACGCGCGGGCCGATCCAGAACGACGAATCCCTGGTGAACAGGAGATTGGGCAGCGGCTCGATCACGAAATCGCCGCCGTGGTGCATCAGGCGCACCAGTGACAGTTCGGCACCGTGAAAAGGCACCTCGTTGAAGGTCATGCCGGCCATCAGGATGTGTGCCAGATCGACCGGCGGCAGGGTGCGCAGATAGGCCGAAAGCTCCTGGGCCAGCGGCACACCCAGACGCCGCGCGTCGACGGCAGCGGAGATCCCGTGCATCCGCGCCGCACCGCTGGCCAGCGCCTCGGTCAGCAGATCGGCCAGCAGCAGCACCTCGACGCCGCGGGAACGCAGCACCGCCGCGAAGGCGTCGTGCTCACGTTGCGCCTTGGCCACCCACGGCAAGCCGTCGAACAGCAGGGCGTCATTGTTGCGTGGCGTCAGCCGCTGCAACTCCGGCCCCGGCCGGTGCAGGATCACGGCGCGCAGCGTGCCGACCTCAGAATTGGAACCGAACGCCGCAGTCTCCACGCAATGACGTTAACTCAACTATGGTTGAGGTGTATGGAGACGCACGAGTTAACTCCTGGCGAGATGTCGCTCCGCAGCGGCGTGGCGGTGTCGGCACTGCACTTCTACGAGCGCGAGGGCTTGATCGCCAGCCGCCGCACCTCGGGGAACCAACGCCGCTATGCCCGCGAGACGCTGCGCCGCGTGGCATTCATCCGGATGTCGCAGCGCCTGGGCATACCGCTGGCCCGCATCCGCGACGCGCTGTCCAGCCTGCCGGACGACCGGATCCCGACCAGCAAGGACTGGGCCAGGCTCTCGGCCGGCTGGCGCCAGGACCTCGACGACCGCATCCTGCACCTACAACGGTTGCGCGACAACCTGACCGGCTGCATCGGCTGCGGCTGCCTGAGCCTCAAGACCTGCCTGCTGACCAACCCCGGCGACGTCCTCGCCGAGCGCGGCCCGGGCGCCTCCCGCCTCTAACGCAATCGAACGTCTGTGCGATACACTCGCGCGCATGGAGCTGGCGTTGCAAGGCTCACTGTTCGAGCACGCTGAACGTCGTCGACTCGGCAACGACGCCTGGGTTGAACTGCGCTCGGGCTGGTTGCCCGATGCCGACTCGCTGTTCGAGGAGTTGATGGACGGGATCCCCTGGCGGTCCGAAGAACGCGAGATGTACGACCGCGTGGTGGCGGTGCCGCGGCTGGTCAGCTTTCACGACCTGATCAACGAACCGGTGCCACACCCCCGGCTCAAGCAGATCCGGCGCAGGCTCAACGACACCTTCGGCGGGGAACTCGGTGAACCGTTCACCACCGCGGGCCTGTGTCTGTACCGCGACGGCAACGACAGCGTGGCCTGGCACGGCGACACCGTCGGCCGCAGCCGCACCGAGGACACCATGGTCGCCATCGTCGGGCTGGGCGCGACAAGGGTTTTCGCACTGCGCCCGCGCGGCGGCGGTCATGCCCTGCGGCTACAGCACCGCCACGGCGACCTGTTGGTGATGGGCGGCTCGTGCCAGCGCACCTGGGAGCATTCGATTCCGAAGACCACCAGCCTGGTCGGGCCGCGCATCAGCATCCAGTTCCGCCCGCAAGACGTGCGCTGAGGGTCCGCGGACTACCCCCGGACGTTGGCCACCGCGGTGCTGAGCAGGTCGCGGGCCCGCTTGTCGTCCACCGGTGACACCGGCTTGCCCGGCTCCACCAGCGGGTTGGCGGTGACGATCACCAGGAACGTGTCGAAACTGGCGACGTAGTTGTACAACTCGCCGGTGCGCGGCTGGCCACCCACCACGGTCTGCACGATGCGGTGGGTTCCGGTCGTGCGGACCCCCTCGATCTGTGGGGCTTCGACCACGTCCACCTGTCCGCGCATACCGGGGCCCAGGAATTTCACCTGTTTGCACGCATCGCCCGGGTCGTTCAACTGGACCGGCTCAGAGGTCTCTACGGCCAGCACGATGAACCGGTTACCCGCCCCTTCGGCCGTGGTGGCGGCCATGTTGCCCTTCAGCCCCTCCGGCAACGACTGGCCTTCGGCGAACTTCGCGCAATCGGCAGGGTCGATCTTCACCCCGGGTGGCATCTTTTGCGGCGCCAGCATTTTCGGGTCGATCCCGGTCGGGGCGACATCGGACACCTTGAACTCCGGGCCGAAGCTGGAGCGCACCTTGGCGACGTTGGCGATGTCCGAGTGGGCGGAGTTCGACTGGTCAGATTGACCGCAGGCGACCAATCCGGTGGCGCAGGCGAGGACGCCGGCGGCGGCGAGTAAGACGTTGCGGTTCCACATCGCTGGTCAACTTACCTGGCAGTGCCGACTCAGCCGCGTAACGCCGAAACCGTTTTCACCAGCAGGTCGGAGGTGAACGCGCGGTCGAGCGCGGGATTGGGCGATCCGGGGTCGGTGATGACGGTGATGAACAGGTGGTAGCCACCCGTCTCGGAGTTGAGATCGGCGGTGAACGTGTCGGCGTGGGATCGCGTTTCGGTGCCGCCCTCGACGACGGTGGTGACGGCCGTCGCCATCCCGGCGGTCACCGCGCCCTCGACCACCGGAGCCTCGACCGGAGTGACAGTTCCGACCGAATGCCCGCCCGACACACTCCACTGTTCGCACGGCGCGTCGGGCCCGGATTCGGCGGTCGCACCCGTCACCTTCGCCACGGCGGCATAGACGATGCCGCCGGGCCCCGAGGCCGACCAGCCGCGGGCGGGATCGGTTTCAGGAGCCGCCGGCGCAGCGCATTCCGCGGGGTCGGCCGTCCAGTCCGGGCCGAAGCCCCACAGCGATACCGGGGTGGCTCGCGGGTCGATTCCCACCACCTCGTAACCGGGTGGCAGGTCCTGGCGCACCCGGTCGATGCGGGCCGGGCTCACCGTGACGACATTGCCGGTGGTCTGAGGCCCCGACGATGTCGGCGTAGGTTCCGGTGCCGGCCGCGGTCCACATGCTGCGGTGCACACCAGCAGGGCCGCCGCGACGGCGAAAACGCGCACGGCGTTTTGATACCACAGCCCGGGTTTGCTGTCGAGGACGGCCACAGCGCCGGTTGTCAACTTGATTTTCACCGCTGACAACACGACAAGTGTTGCGATACAGCGGAATTTAATCGCCGCAGGACTGGTTGGCACAAGTACGTCGAAGAACGATGAGGGGCAGAACAGGTGTACGGATTGACGGGAGCTGTGTTGGCAGGCGGTGCATTGTCGGCTCTCGCCCTGGGTTTCCCAGCGACGACCCTGGCCGCGCCATCGGGAGTCGGATCTGCGCAGGACACGGCAGACGAACTGGAACGTCAAGGCTACGACGTCGTGATCTACCGGGACGGGATGGCGGCACTGGACCGCTGCACCGTCACGTCGCTGCGCCCGGCTCGCACTCTCCACCAGACGGTGTACTTGTCGGCGAAGTGCTGACGGCACCCGACCCGAACGACCCGACATTTCACTGTGCAAAATGTTGTGCCGTAAGACTGCGGCTTCTGCCAGCCATTTCCCAGTAGAGCGTTTATCGTGCAAATCAGTTGCGCCTCACCGGGGCGTCCAACCGATTGGAGACCGATGACCAGCTCAATGAGGGCCGGCGGAATCGCCATCGCCGCCGTCGCGCTCGGGGTCATGCTGGCCGGCTGCGGCGGCAAGACGGTGACCGGCACGGCAACTGAGGCGACGGGGGCCAGCGGGAGCAGCGAAGCCAGCACCGAACCGACCAAGACCAAGGCCGACGACACCCATACCCCCACGGCCGGGCACCAGTACACGATCGTCGACTACATCCGCGACAACAACATCACCGAGACGGCGGTGCACCGCGGCGATCCGGGCACACCCAACCTGGACATGCCGATTCCCGAAGGCTGGACGGACGCGGGTTCGTCGGCGCCCGAATGGGCCTGGGGCGCAATCGTGTCCACCGATCCCGAGTTTGCCGCAGATCCGCCGTCGATCATCGCGCTGATGTCCAAACTGACCGGCGACGTGGACCCGGCCAAGATCCTGGAGTACGCCCCAAACGAGATCAGGAACCTGCCGGGCTATGAGAACCAGGGCGACGGTTCGGCGGACGAACTGAGCGGATTCGAGGCATATCAGATCGGCGGCACCTACGTGAAGGACGGCGCCACCCGGCTGATCGCCCAGAAGACCGTGGTGATCCCCGCTTCCGACGGGCTGTTCGTGTTGCAGTTCAACGCCGATGGCACCGAGGATCAGATGGGTCCGCTGATGGATGCGACGGCGGCGATCGACGAGCAGACGGTCATCACGCCGTAGGCGACTGCCTGGAGA
Source organism: Mycolicibacterium nivoides (assembly GCF_003855255.1). Lineage (NCBI taxonomy): Bacteria > Bacillati > Actinomycetota > Actinomycetes > Mycobacteriales > Mycobacteriaceae > Mycobacterium > Mycolicibacterium nivoides. Next base: position 3,257,864 of record NZ_CP034072.1, read on the forward strand.
AGGCCGATGCCGCGGCCACCTGCTCAGTCGTCGGCCGCACCCCCGTGTAGCGCTCGAATTGTTCCGCTGCCTGCAGCGCGATCACCTCGGCTCCGGTGATGACCGGCAGACCGGCCGCCCTGGCCGCGGTGATCAGCGGGGTTTCGGCGGGCATGGCCACGACGTCGACCACCGCGCGGGCCGACTCGATGGTGGCCGGTTCGAATGCGCTGCGGTGCTCGTCGGGTCCATCGGCCATCCCGATCGGGGTGACGTTGACCAGGATGGGTGCGGTCAACGTGCCGACATCTGGTGCGTAGTCGTAGCCGAGTATCCCGGCCAGTTCGCGCCCGGCCTCCGCATTGCGCGCGATGACGGTTCCGCTGCGGAACCCCTTGTCCCGCAGCGCCGCCCCGACCGCCTTGGCCATGCCGCCACTGCCGCGGATCAGCACGGCATCGCCCGGGTCCAACCGCTCGATGAGCTCCTGCACCGCCAGATAGTCGGTGTTGGAGGCGACCAACCGGCCGCCGGGCGCCGACAGGTCGTTGACGATGGTGTTGACCGCATCGATCGCCAGCGCCGAGGGTTCGATCTCGTCGACGAGAGCCATGACGTCCTTCTTGAATGGCATCGACACCGAACAGCCGCGGATACCCAGCGCCCGCACTCCACCGATCGCCGCGGCGATATCGGTTGTGGTGAAAGCCTTGTAGAGATAGTCGAGGCCGAGTTCGTCGTAGAGATAGTTGTGGAACCGGGTGCCGATGTTGCTGGGTCGGGCGGCCAGCGAGATGCACACCCGGGTGTCTTTACTTAACGGTGGCCTCCGGCCACCGGCGGTCAGCGGTGGCCGGCTCACTGGCTTACCGCCCGGATCACCTGACGGGTAACGTCTTTGATCTTCGCGGCCAACTCGGGTTCGATGCTCAGCGTGTCGACGGCGGGCACGGGGACGTCGGTGAGCACAATACCCAGATCCTCACGCTCCCACACTGCGCCAAGCCGGTCCAGGATGCGCCGCATGGCGTAGTTGTCGCTCAGTACCCGCGCCGTAAAGCGTTGGATACCAAGGTAGTCCGCCGACACCACCAGGGCGTCCATCAGGAACGTGCCGATACCGCGGCCCTGGTAGTCGTCACCGACGGTGAACGCCACCTCTGCTGTCGTCGCATCGTGCCCCTCGCGGACCACGCGCGCATCGGCGACGACCGGCCCGAGAGCTCCCTCGGTCATCACCCAGACGAAATGATCGGCGTAGTCGACCTCGAACAGGTACTCCAGCAGGGCTTTGGTCGGCTTGCGCACGGATTGGAAACGCCGGTAGAGGGTTTCGCTGGAGAACTCGACGGGCCCGTTGAGGGTCCGCTCCACGTCGCCGGGCAGCACCGGCCGCAGATAGAACCAGTCGCCGTTGCGCACCTGCACCGGGATGGGGGTGATGAACCCGGCCAGCCGCTGGCGGGCGATGCGCACCAGGCGGTCGAACATCCCCGGCAGGTGCAGGATGAACTCGAACGCCTCACGGTCACCGACCCAGCCCGTCACCGGTTCGAGGGCCGTCACCGTGGCGGTGCGCGACGCGTCGCGCAACAGCGCGATCTCACCGATGATCAGGCCCGGCTCCAGATCGGCGACCACGGCGTGGCCGTCAGGCCCGTCATGGACCACCCTGGTCCGCCCGGAGGCGATCAACATGAACGTCAGGGCCGGGTCACCCTGCCGGATCAGCACGTGCCCGGCCGGGACCGACAGCGGCCGCAGCAGGGCGGTCAACGGCGTCAGCACGGACGGCCGGCATCCGGCGAAGAATTCCAGCGCCGCCAGGTCGTCGGCACTGATCTCGGTCAGATCGGCCACAGACCCAGGCTACGGCGCCGCCGCGGGCTCGGTCAGGGCTTGGCGAATCCAGCCTTGGCGAGCGCCTTTTGGCCGGCCTCGCCCGTCACCAGGTCGACGAAGCGGTGCGCCAGCTCGGCGTGCTCGGAGTCCTTGAGCACCGCGATGGGATAGGTGTTGACGGCCTGGGCCGCTTCGGGGAACGCCACGGCCGTGACCTTGTCCCCGGCCCCGGCGGCGTCGGTGACGTAGACCAGGCCTGCGTCGGCCTGTCCGCTGGTCACCTTCCCCAGGACGTCGGTGACCGAGGTCTCCTCGCTCACCGGTGACAGATTGACGCCGGTGGCCTTCTCGACCTTTTCGGTGGCGCCGCCGCAGGGCACGGGCGGTGCGCACACCACGACGCTGGTGCCCGGCTTGGCCAGATCGGCGAAAGACTTGATGCCCTTGGGGTTTCCCGGTGCGACGGCGATGGTCAGGGTGTTGGTGGCGAAGTTGACCGCGCCGCCCTCGACGAGGCCCGCGGCCACCGCCTTGTCCATGTTCCGGGTGTCGGCCGAGGCGAACACGTCGGCGTCGGCGCCCTGGGTGAGCTGGGTGACCAGATCCGAGGATCCGGCGAACGAGAACTCCACCGCACTGCCCGGGTTGTCGGTCTTGAACTGTTCTCCGATCTCGGTGAACGCCGATTTCAGCGAGGCCGCCGCGAACACCGTGATCGAGCCGCCCTGGGCCGCACCCGAGGTTTCCGGTGCTTTCTCGGCCGAGGTGCAGCCGCCGATCAAGGCTGTGGCAGCGAACGCACTCAAGGCCAGGGCGCACATCCGGGATCGGGTCATGACTGTCCTTTCGGGGTTTCCACGATGACGGTCGTGGCCTTGACCACCGCAACCGCGATACTGCCGGGGGCCAGGCCGAGCTCACGTACCGACTGACTGCTCATCAGCGACACCACGGTGAACGGGCCGCACTGCATCTCCACCTGAGCCATCACCTCGTCGGCGATGACGTTGGTTACCAGCCCGGCGAACCGGTTGCGGGCCGAGCTGCCGATGCCGAGTGGGTCCTTTGGCGCCGCAGCGGCGTTGGCGCGCGCGAACGCCGCCAGCGCGGCCCCGTCGATCACCTTGCGCCCGGAGCCGTCGAGATGGGCCGGCAGCGATCCGTCGTCGATCCAGCGCCGCACGGTGTCGTCACTGACCCCGAGCAATTCGGCCGCCTCGCGGACCCGGATGTCTGGCACCGCGACAGCGTATCGACACCACCCCCGCTCAACAACCGCAAATGCAGGGATATCGCCCGATATCAACCGCACATGCGGGTCTTGACTGCCCCGCCCTTCGACCGCTAAGCAGATGCTCAGCATTTCGACGACGGAGGGAACCATATGGCGCCACCGCGGGTGCCGCGATCACCGCCCACCCCGACGTGGAGAAGGTGGCCTTCACCGGCTCGACCGAGGTTGGCAAGCAGATCATGCGGGACTCGGCGGACAACCTGAAGAAGGTGACCCTGGAGCTGGGCGGTAAGTCCCCGGTGCTGATCTACGAAGATGCCGACCTCGACATGGCAATCATGATGGCCTCGATGGGCATCTTCGTGCACTCAGGCCAGGGCTGCGTATGCGGATCACGAATCTTTGTGCAGCGCAGCGTCTATGAACGCGTCGTGCAGGGCATTGCGATGATCGGAGACAACCTGGTGCTGGGCGGCCCCAAGGACGAGGGCGCGATGACGGCGGATACAAGCAGTCGGGCATGGGCAAGGAGTTCGGCTACGAGGGCATCGACGCCTACCTGAAGACCAAGTCGATCTGGGCGCAGCTGTAGCCGAACAACCCTCGGTCACAACGAGAATTGGATGGCGGCGAGCTCGAGGGCCTTGCCCTCGAGCCGCTGGCCCAGATAGATCTCGGCCTGCATGAGCCTCTCGCAGTGCCATCGGATGTCCTCGGCATGCTCCCGGGAAGCCGTGTAGCGCACCGCCATGGTGCTCACGTCGATGCGGCGGGTGTCGCGCACCTTGAGGTCCTCGGACACCTTGAAGCCCTCCTCCTCGGCGGCCGAGATCGCCTCCAGCACCTGCCCCACGGCCAGCCGGATGTCCCGGCAGCCGTTCTCGGCTATTTCGGATGCCTCGCGCTGGATGTCCCCTTGCTTGCGCACCACGACCGCGTCGGCACTGACCTGTTCACCCGCCGCCTCACCGGCGGCACCCGACCACTCTGCCCCACCCGGTGCGTGCACATTTTGCCGATGCCACTCGAACAGTTCTTCCGACTCGGCAGCCAACTGGCGCCAGCGCGCGGCAGCGTCCGCGAGATACGTTGTGTCCCAGTCTTCTAACTGAGAACGGGTCAGTGCTCCACCAGGCTGACCCGCGTCGGGCAGATCATTCACATCAACTCCGCCAGGCCCCCGGCGTGTTGTTCGTCGACCGCGGCGTATTGCAGCGCGGCCGCGGACAGGTATCCCGCCTGCGCTCTGACGCGCCCCGCCTGGGAGGTTCGCGCGGTGATCACCGCGTCGTCCATCGCCGAGACACCGGTGCTACTCGGGTAGCCCCCGGCATCGGGACGGGCATGCGATACCCCCAATTCGGCAGCGATCATCTCGCTGCTAGTGGCCCCAGCCCGAAGCGCCCCCGGGTCCACTCTCAGATCGTTTGCCATAGCAATCCCCCAACTGGCCAATCTGCTCCCCGAGGCTAACCGAATCGGCTGGGTTGAGCCCAGGGGCTGAGCAAGTATGCCATTGCGAACTGGCGTCGACCAAGAGCGGGGCGGACTCCCGTTGTCCACCAACCGGCCATCAACCGGCCATCGTCAAGCCCCCACTGACACTGAGGACTTGGCCAGTAATGAAGCTGGCATCGTCGGAGGCGAAGAAGAGCACGGCCTTGGCGACCTCCTCCGGTTCCGCGAGCCGGCGGAACGGGATGGCCCTGATCAGGCCTTCGCGGACCTTGTCCGGAAGCGAATGGAACAGCGGCGTGTCTGTCGGTCCAGGGCAAACACAGTTGACGTTGATCTGATGACGGGCCATCTCGCGTGCGAGCGACTTGGTGAAGGCGATCAACCCGCCCTTGGTGCCGGCGTACACCGTCTCCCCCAGACTGCCCACTCGCCCTGCATCACTGGCAATGTTGACGATCTTTGCCAAACTTCCCTCGGCGAGGATGGTTTCGAGAAAGGCGTGGGTGAGCCGGACGGGTCCCAGAAAGTTCACCGCGACCAACGCCTGCCAGAGCGTGTCGTCGTTGGACATGAACGGCTCGACCCGGTCGAAGCCCGCGGCATTGACGATGACGGCGGGCGTTCCGTGCGCGGCCACGACTTCGTCGCGCAGTGTGCTCACCGCCTTCGGGTCGGCCAGGTCGACCACGTACGCGGTGACGTTCGCGCAATTCTGAACGGTTCGGGCGAGACCCCCTTCATCCCGGTCGACGGCCGCGACGGTGGCGCCGGCCTCGGCCAGCGCGGTCGCGACGGCGCGGCCGATCCCCGATGCCGCACCCGTGACCACGGCGACTTTGTTGTCGAATCGCATTGCCTGACCTCTCGATCTGCGGTGATGTGGACGCTGATGCAACTATCGGCCGCCCGGCATAGAAAATCAACCGAACGGTCGATAATTGACTTAGGTGGTCGAAAAACCGTAACTTCGGTTGAATAGGGCGCGCGCAGGCCGTGCATGCAGACAGGAGTGGACACCCACCATGGATTTCTCTGACTACCAACAGTTGGCGGTGACCCGCCGCGACAACGGCGTCCTGCTGATCACGCTGAACCGGCCGGAGAAGTACAACGCCGCCGATGAGGGCATGCACACCGAGTTGGCCAACATCTGGAAAGACGTGGCAGCCGACCCGCAGACCAGGGTCGCGGTGATCACCGGCGCGGGCAAGGCATTCAGTGCGGGGGGCGATCTGGCCATGGTCGAGCGGATGGCCGGCGACTACGACCGGGTGTCCCACATGCTCGGCGAGATGAGCGATCTGGTCTACAACATGATCAACTGCGACAAGCCGATCGTGTCCGCGATCAACGGCGTCGCTGTCGGGGCCGGCGCAGTCGCCGCCTTGCTCGCCGACGTCGCGATCATCGCCGAGGACGCCCGGATCGGCGACGGGCACGTCAAGCTCGGCGTGGCCGCCGGCGATCATGCCGCCATCATCTGGCCACTGCTGGCCGGCACGGCGAAGGCGAAGTACTACCTCATGACCGGCGAGATGATCGGCGGCATCGAGGCCGAGCGGATCGGCATGGTCGCCAAAGCCCTTCCGCGGGAGGAAGTTCTGGACGAAGCCCTGCGGATCGCGGACAACCTGGCCACCGGAGCCCAACAGGCGATCCGGCTGACCAAGCGTGCGCTCAACAACTGGTTGCGCAACGCCGGCCCAATCTTCGACCAGTCCGCGGCCTATGAGATGTTGACCTTCCTCGGACCGGACGTGGTGGAGGGTTACACCGCCCTGCGGGAGAAGCGCGCGCCGCACTTCCCGTCGGCGCAGGACGACTGAGCCGCGGCCCGCCAAGGGCTAATAGAACAGGCACAGGGCACGGTCGACGATCGCGGCACGCAGTTCCGCGCGGTCGTCGTCGTGCATCCCCGGACCGATCCAGACCGAGGACTGGTTCAGGACGCCGTGCAGGCACTGCAAAGCGACATTGACGTCGGGACAGGTGAATTCACCGCCGTCCACACCCTGCTCCACCACCCGGCGGAACACCGCGTCATGGCGACGCCGCATGTCCTTCATCGGCTCGTCGAAGACCTCCGGCCAGCCCCGCGGCCAGGAGAACACCGCGGCCACCTCGGGCGCGGTCTCGGTGAGGATGCGGATCTGCTCATCGATCAGGGCCGCCAGGTGCTCTCGAGCGCCAGCCTCTCCGATGGCATCCTCACGGGCCCCGAGCCGCTGCAGAACTTCCTCGGCCAGGGCCTCCAGCGCGGCGGCAACCAGGGCATCCTTGGACGAAAAGTAGTGGTAGAGAGTGGCCTTGGCGATGTCGGTCTGTTCGGCGACATCTTCCAGGCTCATCCCCTGGTAGCCGGATTCGGTGAGGATTCGGGTGGCCGTCTTGACGATCTCGGCCTTGCGCCGGTCACGACGGCGTGCCACGCGACTGGAGCCCGCGGGCTGATCCTCCACGGCCCCATCCTAATAGGCGCGGTCGATTATCCGACCGGGTGGACGAACCAGCCAGCTCCTACCGGGCTTCCCTGCCCGCCGCGTGAACCCGTCACCGCGGCAATTTCATGCCGTGGGCGCGCCGATCACCGAGAGCAACTGCAGCTTCTCGTAGCTCTCGCTACCCGGCACCGCGGTGTAGACCAAGAGCGAATGCGACTGCTCGGGATCCATCAGCACTTGGCAGTTGAGTTCGAGGATCCCGACCTCTGGGTGCTGGTAGCGCTTGATTTCTCGCGGCCTGATGCCGACCTCGTGCTCGTCCCACAAGAGCCTGAACTCCTCGTTTTCGGCGATGAGCAACTCCGCGAATCGAGCGGCTTTGGACCCTGGCCCTCGCAGTGTCAGCACTCCCCTTAGCCCGGAGACGAACATGCGCGAGTAGAAATCGTGATCATCGCGCGGGTAGATGTCGCGCACAGCCGGGTCTGTGAACCAGCGGTACCCGATGCTCCGCGACGGGCCGGTGTATCGGCACAGGTCACCGACGAGTGCGACGCCGAGCGGGGTCTGCCGCAAGGTCTCCCCCAACTCGGTGACGATCTCCGCCGGGGTGTCGGTGAGTCTGTCGAAGATTCGCAACATTCCAGGGCTGATGTGATCGCTGCTCGACCCGCGCACCGGCGGTTGGTGTCCGGCGAGGCGGAAGAGGTGATCGCGCTCGTCGAGAGACAAATGCAGCCCTTGTGCGATCGAGGCAATCATCTGCTCGGAGGGCTGAGGACCGCGTTCTCGTTCCAGGCGCGAGTAGTAGTCGGTCGACATGTGGCACAACGCGGCGACTTCCTCGCGCCGAAGCCCACTGGTGCGACGGCGTTGACCACGCGGGAGCCCGACGTCCTCCGGCTGCAACGCCCCTCGACGACGGACGAGGAATTCGGCCAGTCCGGCTCGATCGATCATGCATGCCATTTTCTCCCGGGCCCGATCACTCAGCCACGGATCGTCAGGCCGTGGATACGGCCGAGTCCGGTGGGCAATCTCGAGCACATGCCAACCGATTACGACATCACGGTCGACGACCTATCGGGAAAGCGGGCGGTGGTGACCGGTGCGAGCGACGGCATCGGCCTCGGCATTGCCACACGGCTCGCCGGAGCCGGCGCCGAGGTGGTCATGCCCGTCCGGAATCCCGTCAAGGGCGAGGCGGCCGTCGCCACGATCCGCGCACGGTATCCGCACGCGAGGTTGTCGCTGGAGGAGCTCGACCTGTCGTCACTGGTCTCGGTAGCCGCGCTCGGCGAGAAACTGTGCGCCGAGGGGACTCCGATCCACATGCTCGTCAACAACGCCGGGGTGATGACCCCGCCTGACCGGCAGACCACCGCCGATGGGTTCGAGTTGCAGTTCGGCACCAACCACCTGGGCCACGTCGCCCTCACCGGCCGCCTGCTGCCACTGCTCAAAGCCGGTCGTGCGCGGGTGACGTCCCAGACCAGCGTCGCCGCCCGCAGCGGCGCCATCAACTGGAACGACTTGAACTGGGAGCACACCTACGACGGTATGGCCGCCTACCGACAGTCCAAGATCGCACTCGGCCTGTTCGGGCTTGAGCTCAGCCGTCGCAGCGCCGCAGCGGGCTGGGGAATCACCAGCAACATCTCTCATCCCGGTGTCGCCCCCACCAGCCTCCTGGCCGCGCGCCCGGAAGTCGGACGAGCCAAGGACACCACCAGCGTGCGATTGATCCGCAGGCTCTCAGCGCGGGGCCTCATCGTGGGGACCGTGGACAGCGCGAAGCTACCGGCGCTGATGGCAGCGACGTCGGCCGAGAGCGGCGCGTTCTACGGCCCCCAGTGGCCGGGGCACGTCGGAGGTCCCCCGGGTGAGCAGAAACTCTGGAAACCGCTGCGTGACAACGCGAACGCATCGCGGCTGTGGACGGTGTCACAGGAGCTCACGGGTGTCACTTTCGCGTGCGCGACTCCGTAGGACTGGTCACGCTCCAACTGGACATGATGCTCAACGCCTGTGCGGACGGGGAATTCGGTTGGGCGGTGTAACCGACGAGCGAAAGCCCCGGTGCTGCGGCGACTTCGAAAACGTTGTAGGTGAGCGTGAGATCGCCGAACTCGGGATGGCAGAACTGTTTGGTGCCGTTCCGGTGGGTGGTCACTTTATGGGCCGCCCACCGGGTGCGGAACTCGACACTCTGCGTGGCCAGTTCGCCGACGATCTGTGTGATGGCCGCGGAATGTGGATCCCTGGCCGCCTCGGCCTGCAGCAGGCCCACCGCTTCGTCGGCGCTGCGCTGCCATTCTGGAAACACCTGTGCGGCAGCCGAATCGAAGAAGATGAACCTGGCGAAGTTGGGCCGCCCGACCGCCCTGTCGTAGAGGGGTGAATACAGCAGCCGGCCCAAGCCCGGCCCGACACGAAGGGCATGAGAAAGGTGCTGCTGTCGGTGTGCCTCGGTGCGGATTCCACCGCCGTCGCGTGGTCGAAGCACCCCGAGGAGTTCTCCCAGATTCAGGCCATGGTGATGCTGCAACCCGTGTCCGGCAACTACATCGTCGAAGAGTTCGTCAAGGGCATCGGCATGGAGGACGGCTATGCCAAGTTCGACAAGGCCGTCCACGAGCGCACCGGGTTCCACCTGTCGGAGCAGTCCCCGCTGGAGCACGTGAAGGTCGTGACGGTGCCGACGCTGGTGGCCCAGGTTCACGACGACGTCATGACGCGACCGCAGGACGTGCAGGACATCTTCGACGCCATCCCCGTCGAGGAGAAGGCCTTGCGCTGGATCACCGGAACCGACCGCCGATTCGACGGCTACAACTACTTCGGCGTGCACCCCGAGGTTCCGATCGAATGGTTCGACAAGCACGTCAAGTGAGTCACCCCCAAATTCGCTGACACTCGTCATTGACGACTGTCAGCGAGAGGGCGTACGGTGACCGCCATGACGTCGCGACAAGCACCATCCGTGGCCGAATCGCCGGCCCGGGGCGTCCGAGAGGCGCGCCGAATCGAAACCCGGGCCCGCTTGTTCGACGCTGCGCTGGGCGAGATTTCGGACCGTGGGTTGGCCGCGGCCGACGTCAGCGCGATCGCGGCCGCGGCGGGTGTGGCGAGGGGAACGTTCTACTTCCATTTCCCTACCAAGGAGCACGTTCTCATCGAGGCGGAGCGCGACGAGGAGACCCGGATCGTCCGCGAACTCGACAGGGCCAAGGGCGATCTGGAGTCGATCCTCACGCAAGTCGTCCGTCGTGTCCTCAGTGCCGAACGACGGTTGGGCGGAGCGGTTTTCCGGGACATGCTCGGCCTGCATTTCTCCTCGACCCGTCCGGTGGAAGACGAGTTGGCGCAGCACCCGCTCGCAGAGTTCCTGGTCGGGGTGATCAGCCGGTCGCAAGCGGCAGGGCAGGTGCCTGCCGACCGCGATGCGGGCGAACTCGCGACGTTCTTCCTCACCGGGCTGTTCGCATTGCTCGCCACCGGCGTATTCGACGCTGCTCTGCTGAACCGCTATGTCACAACGATTGTCAAAGGGATGGAGAACCGATGAATCGCACAGGCATCGAGGGCTACCGGGATTTCCTCGCCAGGCGTGACGGCGAGGCCGACCTGCTCAACAGACGGTTGGCGAATCGAGAGCGGTTCTTCGCCGAACTCGAAGCGAACCCCGTCCGCTCAGCCCATCCCGCCGACCGGGCGATCTTCCTCCGCAATCTGCGCCGCCGACGCCCCGAACCCGGCCTGGATCGCAAGATGCTGTTTCTGCTGGCGACCGCCAAACTGAATCAGGCTGAACGGTTCGGCGTGGGGCTCGGCGAAACCTACGGACGCAACAGCGACGAAAATCTGCCGCCCGAGAACGTCTACCTCGAACTCGAAGAGCACTATCACACCCGACTGCTGGCATACGCGCTCGACGTCTTCGACCTGACCTTCCAGGTCGTCCCCCCGCCATTCGTGATGCGCCAGTTCGTCAAGACAGGTGTGTTCCTCCCCGAGCGGCTCGGCTTCATGTTTGTCGGGGCCGCAGAGATGGCGGGCTGCATCATGTTTGACGAACTACGCCGCGCCGGCGCCGAACTGTTCGCCGACGAACCCGAGGTCGCCGAACGCATCGAACTGCTCTACAGCGAGATCCTCACCGACGAGATCGGCCATGTCGGCTACTGCGCATCCCGCTGCACACCGGCAGAGCGTGCGGTGATGCGCCGGGCCTACCCGCTCATCGGACGGCTCTTCGCCCGCCAGACCGCAGAAATCAGCCTGCTGATCGATCCCAAGGCATTGCACGCGCGCCTCGACCGGCCCTTCGATGTCGAAGAACTCACGGCCGGTCTGGACAACGAAACGTACCTCGTCGCACACCCGTGAGGTCAAGACTGCCGATCCGGTGCCTGTGACGAATGTGCGGGCTTTCGCGGCAGATTCACGGGTTCTGCAATCGATAGGCGACACATTCGCCGCAGCGTCCGGCGAAGGACTGCGACTGCCCAGGCGGGGCCGTCTCAAGCAGAAACGCGGCCCGGGAATGCCTCCCGAACCGCGTTGACCTGTTCCCATTCTGTGGAGCTAAGGGGAATCGAACCCCTGACCTTCTCGATGCGAACGAGACGCGCTACCAACTGCGCTATAGCCCCTGATACCGGAAGCAAAGGCTACCAGCACTGCGCCCGTGAGACGAAACCGGCCGCCCTACTGCCCGGAAGCACGCGGTAGATCGTATTCGCGGGACATCGACGCGTACGACGCGTACGCCAGGTGCTCGAAGATCGGGTCCTCGTCGTCGATATCGAGCACCACCGCGCCGGGCCTGCGCAGCCGGGCCGGCACCACGTCGAGCTTGTGGTCGTCGGTGTTCTCCACACCCAGCCTGGACCGGGCCATCCGGTGCGCACGACGGCGCCGCAACTGCTCCTCGATGCGCGTCTGGCGGCGGAGGTAGGCCAGATACAGCACGGTCAGCGTTCCGGCGCCACCACACACCCACCAGGCCGACGGTGTCACCAGCAGGGCCGCGGCCGCCGAGAACAGCAGCGTCGCCGCCAGCACCGCGAGCACGCGCTTGCGGAACTGGAACTTGCGGGCGCTGATCTCCGCGGCTTTCTTGGATTCGAACCGGCGCTGCCGGGTCGCGTTGAGCGACGCGACGGGCGCCTCTTCCTGATCTTCCTCGGCCGGCTGGTCCTCGGCCTCGGGTTCCAGACCCGAGGAGTCGTCGACGTACTCGTACTCGTCGTCGGTGAGATCCTCCGGATCTTCGTCCTCCTGGACGTCCTCGAGATCCACTGCGATGCGCTCGGTTTGAGCCTCCGATTCGACAGTCTCGAAGCCCGCGATGGGCTCTTCGACGGGCTCCTCGACCGCGGCGGGCTCGGGTTCGGCCTCTACCTCTACCTCGGGCTCGGTCTCGAACTCCAATTCGAGCTCGGGTTCGGCCACTTCCTCGGCAGCCTCGGCCATCGCGCCGACCGGCAGCGCGCCGGAATCCTCGTCGACAATGTCGACGTCGAGGTAGTCGGGTTCGGGGGTCTCGACGCTCACCGCTGCCACCACGACGGTGCGCTGCACTGTGGCGTGCACCCGCACCTCGACGGGCGCCTCGTCCTCAAGGTCTTCGTCGAGGTCCTCATCGAGGTGGTCGGCGGTGGGCTGCCAGTCCGGATCACTGTGATGCCCGGCGGCCGGGCCGCGTCGTAAGCGTTGTGCGTTGCGGCCGCTGTTGAGTACTCGTGTCGCCAGGGCGACGTCGCTGGTACGACGCACCGAGTCGCGCTTGCTGATCAACATCGGAACCAACACGAAAAGCCAGAGAACGACAAGGGAAATCCACAGTAGTGACTGGGGGATGCTTGGCATGACGCCTGCTCCTTTCCCCTTCAGGCTAGGTCTGTGACCAGCGCATCCATGGATGGCGCGCCGACACAATTACACACCTGTAATTCGATCGATACAAGCACCAACAGTCACATGTGTCACATTGGTAACAGCTGGAGAGGCCAGTTTCGCTGAGATTGCTTCCAGGGCTGTGGATCCGGTGAAATCACGACCGCGCGCGCAGTTTCGACGCGGCGCGCCGCAACTCAGGTCCCCACCGAAATCAGCACCAGCTGGCGCGGCCGGCCGAAACCAGGGCCTGGGCCGCCGAATGCTTGAGCTCCTCCAACGTGATGGCGACCAAGAGGTGGTCCCGCCAGGCGCCGTCCACCTCGAGATAGCGGCGCAGCAGCCCCTCCTCGCGGAAGCCGACCCGCGCCAGCACGGCCCGGCTCGCGACGTTCTCCGGACGCACCGTGGCCTCCACCCGGTGCAGCTGCACCCCGTTGAAGGAGTGGTCGAGCCCCAGCGCCAGCGCACCGGTCGCCACCCCGCCGCCGGTCTTGTCGCTGGCCACCCAATAGCCGATCCACGCCGATCGCAGCGCGCCATGGGTGACGTTGCCGATCGTGAGCTGGCCTGCGAATTGCCCGTCGAGCTCGATCACGTACGGCAGCATCCGCCCGCGCCGGGCCTCGCTGCGCAGGCCCGAGCAGATCGCGGGCCACGACGAAACAGCATGACGGACACGCCAATCCACGCCACTGACCGGCTCCCACGGCTCCAGATGGGCCTGGTCGGCCAGCCGGATGCGGCTCCACACCGCGGCATCCCGCAGCCGCACCGGACGTAGCCGCACCACACCGGCCTGCACCCGCAACGGTCCGATCGGACCGGGCCAACCCGGGTGAAAAGCGTTGGACCGGAACAGGCTCATCCGCACAGTCGATTCGTCACACCGTCATTCATCGAATGAAGTCTTATCAGCCGCGCTGGGCCAGGAATGCGACATCCACGGTTTCGCCGGTGCGAACCTCGTCGACCTCACTCGGAATCACCACGAGACAGTTCGCCTCGGCGAGGGTGGCCAGCAGGTGGGTGGACGCGCCCGGCGCCCCGCCCAGGGCCTGCACCAGGTATTCGCCGGTGTCCTGGTCCCTCATGAGCTGCCCGCGCAGGTATCCGGTGCGGCCCGCGACCGAGCTGATCGGCGCCAGCGTGCGGGCCTGAACCATGCGCCGCATCGGCTGGCGCTTGCCCAGCGAGAGCCGGATCAGCGGGCGGACCATCACCTCGAACACCACCAGCGCGCTCACCGGGTTGGCCGGCAGCAGGAAGACCGGGACGCGGTCGCGACCGAGCTGGCCGAATCCCTGCACCGATCCCGGGTGCATCGCGATCCGGGCCACCTCCATCTCGCCGAGTTCGGCGAGCACGGTGCGTACAGATTCAGCGGCGGCTCCGCCCACCGCACCGGCGATCACCACGATCTCGTTGCGATTGACTTGGCCCTCAACGGTTTCCCGCAGTTCCCGCGGGTCGGTGCTGATGATGCCGACGCGGTTGACCTCGGCACCCGCATCCCGGCCTGCGGCGGCCAGCGCGTAGGAGTTCACGTCGTACACCTGCCCGGTCCCCGGGCTGCGGGACACGTCGACGAGTTCGCCGCCTACACACATCACGCACAGCCTCGGCCGCGGATGCACCAGCACCCGGTCCCGCCCGACCGCGGCCAGCAGCCCCACCTGGGCCGGACCGATGATGGTGCCGGCCCGCACCGCGACGTCACCGGGTTGCACGTCGTCGCCCGTGCGCCGGACATAGGCGCCCGAGCGCACGCTGCGCAGGATCCGCACCCGGCTCTCGCCGCCGTCGGTCCACCGCAACGGCAGTACCGCATCGGCCAGCGTCGGCATCGGCGCGCCGGTCTGCACCCGCGCGGCCTGCCGCGGCTGCAACCGGCTCGGGGTACGCGCACCCGCCTCGATCGAGCCCATCACGGGCAGGCTGATCTCACCGGCGCCGTCACCCACCGACAACACGTCGACGCTGCGCACCGCGTAGCCGTCGATGGCGGCCTGATCGAATCCCGGCATGGGCCGTTCGGTGACGACCTCTTCGGCGCACATCAGGCCTTGTGACTCGGCGATGGCCACTCGCACCGGTCGGGGGGCCACTGCGGCAGCGGCTACCCGAGCCTGCTGTTCCTCCACCGAACGCACAACACGCCTTCCTATGCCATCCGGGCCGACGTGCGGGCCAGCTTGTTGCTAGCCCTCCTGTCCGGTCAGACCCAATCGTTCGACCAACCACCGCCGCAAATCAGGGCCGTAGTCGTCACGTTCCAACGCAAAGTCAACCGCAGCCTTCAGGTAGCCGCCGGGATTTCCCAGGTCGTGTCGGGCTCCGCGGTGCACAACCACATGTACCGGGTGGCCCTCCTCGATGAGCAGAGCGATGGCGTCGGTCAGCTGAATCTCCCCGCCCACGCCGCGTGAAACGCGACGCAGCGCATCGAAGATCGCCCGGTCGAGAAGGTAGCGGCCGGCGGCGGCGTACGGAGACGGCGCATCCTCGGGCTTGGGCTTTTCCACCATGCCCTTGACCCGCAGCACGTTCGGGTTGGCCGCGTCGGGCACGGTCTCGACGTCGAAGACGCCGTAGGCACTGATCTCGTCGCCGGGCACCTCGATGGCGCACAGCACGGAACCGCCGCGCTTGGCCCGCACCTTGGACATGGTCTCCAGGACACCGGTGGGCAGCACCAGGTCATCGGGCAGCAGGACGGCGATCGCGTCCTCGTCGGGAGCCAGCGCGGCCTCGACGCAGCTGACGGCATGTCCCAGGCCGAGCGGCTCGGCCTGCACCACAGACTCGACCTTGATCAGCGCGGGAGCACGGCGAACCTTCTCCAGCATCGTCTTCTTGCCGCGAGCCTCCAGCGTGCCCTCGAGCACCAGGTCCTCGACGAAATGCGCGACGACGCCGTCCTTGCCTTCGGAGGTGATGATGATCAGTCGCTCGGCACCGGCCTCAGCCGCCTCGGCCGCCACCAGCTCGATGCCCGGGGTGTCGACCACCGGAAGCAATTCCTTGGGGACCGTCTTGGTGGCGGGAAGGAATCGCGTACCCAGACCGGCCGCCGGGACCACGGCCGTGTAGGGAATCGGCACCTCAGGCGCCTTGTGAGACGTGCTCATCGTTCACACACTAACGCCCGTTCTGAAATGGTGGAGGGCGTGACCCCGCCGACGAAGACCGATTTGCGAACCGGCGTTCTCCGTGCAAGACGGGCCGTACCCGCCGACCGCCGCGACAGTGAGGCGCAGGCACTCAGCCGCTGGCTGCCCACTCTGGTGCGCAGCGGGCAAACGGTGTGCGCCTACGTTCCGGTGGGCTCGGAACCGGGGTCGCAGGCCCTGTTGGACACCCTGTTGGAACTCGGTGTGCGCGTGCTGCTTCCGGTCGCCCGCAACGACGAGGACGGCCGGGGCATGCCGATGCAGTGGGGCCCGTATGAACCCGGCTCATTGGTGGCCGCCGAGTTCGGCCTGCGCGAGCCCGCGCCGCCGTGGTTGCCCGCAGGACGGATCGCAGATGCCGAGGTGGTTCTCGTGCCCGCGCTGGCCGTCGACCGCCACGGCAACCGGCTGGGCCGGGGCGCCGGTTTCTATGACCGGACCCTGATCTATGCCGCACCGCATGCGCGCCTGGTCGCGGTGGTGCGTGACGACGAACTGGTCGACGAACTCCCCGCCGATCCCCACGACGTGCGAATGACGCACGCACTGACGCCGTCGGGCGGAATCGTGACGTTGCAGCCCTGAGCTGGTCCAGAATCGTCAGGTGTCCGATCCGGTGAGCGCAGACTTCGGTGTCCGCATGCAGCTGATCGTCGACGTGCTGGCCCAAACCCTGGACCGGGCCGTGCTGCTGGATGACGAGGAGCTGACCCCGGTCACGCACAGCCGTCAGCTCGGCGAACTCGACGACGTGCGGGTCCACAGCGTGCTGCAACGCGAGACCCGCGCGGAGGTCAAGGCGGCGCTGTTCAACTTCGGGATCGGCTCGGCGGACTCGGCGGTGTGGACCCCGGCCTTTCCGCAGTACAACCTGATGCCGCGGTTCTGCGTCCCTGTCCGGTCCGCGTCCGAGCGGTTCGGCTACCTGTGGATCATCGCGCCCGAGGGCTCACTGCCCGAGCACGGTCAGCGGCTGGCCGAGCGAGCGGGTGCCGACCTGCTGGCCATCCTCGACCGCCGCAACGCGGCGCTGCGCTCCGAGGAGTCCGCGCAGCAGGGCCTCCTGATGCGGTTGATCGCCGCCGAAGATCCAGGGCAGGCCCAGACGGTGGTCGCCGAACTGCACGCCAGGGCAATGGCCGAGCCACACGACGTGGTCCAGGTTTTCAGGTTCGAGCCCGACCCTGACGACGCGGGCGATCCGGTCGACCGGAGCATGGCGCTGCGTCTGCGGTTGGCGGCCACCGACCGGACACGCCGGTGGTACACCCTGGCCGGATCACCGACGACGATCCTCGCGGTGTCACGTTCGGACGCCGGGTCTGCAGCGACCGCCGACACCGTTGCCCTGGCCGTGCGGGCCAGCTACGGAACCCACCCAGCCATCGGCAGCTCCGGCACTCCCCTGCCGCTAACGGAAGCCGCCCTTGGGTTTCGCCAGGCGAGGCTGGCGCTGGCGCTGGCAGAGGTCGGCGCGGGCAGCGCCCAGGTGGCCGACTGGTCCGCCCTCGGCTCGTGGCGCACCCTGGCATTGCTGGGCCAGGCCTACGGCCCGGACCGGCTCGGCGAACTGGTCCACCCCGGCATCGTCGGCCTGATCGAGCAGGGTCGCGAAGATCTCCTCCGCACGCTGGAGACGTACCTGGCCAACGGCGGTGACGTGCGGCGCACCTCCGAGGAGATGTATCTCCACCGGTCCACGCTGTATTACCGGCTGGAGAAGCTCACCGAGGCCGTCGGCAGCGATCTCAGCGACGGTGAGACCCGTTTCGCTCTGATGCTGAGCCTGCGGTTGGCACGCCTGGCCGGGCTGTACCACCCCGGTTCGACAGCTGTCTGAACGAGCCGGCTGAGTTTCCTACAGTTTCGGCCCGATTTCGGCTCCGTCGACCCGTCGCCAGGCATAGCGTTCTCTTCTGGCCGCTTGTGACCTGAGTCACACATCACGGAGGAGTCGGTAGGCAAATGGGTGAAACACCCGCACTGAAAAAGGCACTCAGTCAACGACAACTGCGGATGATCGCGATCGGTGGTGTCATCGGTGCCGGACTGTTCGTCGGCTCCGGGGTGGTGATCGGCAAGACCGGCCCGGGTGTCTTCATCACCTACGCCCTGGCGGGCGTCCTCATCATCATGGTGATGCGGATGCTGGCCGAGATGGCCGTCGCGAATCCGTCGACCGGATCGTTCGCGGACTACGCGCGCAACGCGATGGGCAACTGGGCGGGCTTCTCGGTCGGCTGGCTGTATTGGTACTTCTGGGTGATCGTCGTCGGCTTCGAAGCCATCGCAGGAGCAAAGATCATTCAGTACTGGATGGACGTACCCATCTGGCTGACGGCACTGATCCTGTTGATCGCGATGACGGCGACCAACCTGTTCTCGGTGTCATCGTTCGGTGAGTTCGAGTATTGGTTCGCCGGCATCAAGGTGGCCGCGATCCTGGCGTTCATCGGGCTGGGTTCGCTGTATGTCATCGGATTGTGGCCGCACAAGGACATGGATTTCTCGAACCTGTGGGCTCACGGCGGATTCTTCCCGCTGGGCGCCATGGCGGTCACGGTCGGCGTGGTGACCGTGATCTTCTCGATGGTCGGCGCCGAGATCGCCACCATCGCGGCCGCGGAGTCGGCCGATCCGGAGCGGGCCGTGGCCAGGGCGGCGAACTCCGTGATCCTGCGTATCGCAGTGTTCTTCGTCGGCTCGGCGTTCCTGCTAGTGACGATCCTGCCGTGGAACAGCGACCAGGTCGCCGCATCGCCGTTCGTGTCGGCATTCACCGAGATCGGCATCCCCTACGCCGACCACATCATGAACGCCGTGGTGCTGACGGCCGTGCTGAGCTGCCTGAACTCGGGCATGTACACCGCGTCGCGGATGCTGTTCGTGCTGGCCGCCCGTCGCGAGGCACCACCGCAGTTGGTCGCGGTGACGCGGCGCGGTGTGCCGGCGACGGCGATCCTCGCCTCATCGGTCATCGGCTTCCTGGGAGTGATCGCCTCGGCGTTCTCGCCGGACTTCATCTTCAAGTTCCTGCTGGATTCCAGCGGGGCCGTGATCCTGTTCGTCTACCTGCTCATCGCGATCTCGCAGATCGTGCTGCGGTACCGGACATCGGCCGACAAACTCAAGGTGAAGATGTGGCTGTTCCCGGTCTTGTCGATCCTCACCGCGGCCTGCATCTTCGCGATCCTGGTGCAGATGTTCGCGCAGGGCGGCGACAACCGCAAAGCACTGACCATGAGCTTGTTGTCGTGGGCCGTGGTGATCGTGCTGTTCCTGGCCAACCGCTGGTTCATCGGGCACCGGCCCGAGGTGGCCGGGGTGTCGCCGACGCCCGGTGCCGAGCCTCCGCACCGGGTGTTGGTGCTGGCCAACGAGACCGTGGAATCCAACGAACTGCTCGATGAGCTACGGCGCATCGGCGCGGACCGCAACGCCCTCTATCAGATCGTCGTGCCCGCCAGTCCGATCGACACCGGGGTGGCCGCCACCCACGGTCCTCTCGACATCTCGGAAGCCACCACGCGCGCCGCCCAGCGCCGCCTCGATCAGATGCTGAGCACGCTGCGTTCCGAGCAGTTGCAGGCCGACGGCGAGCTGGGTGACTACCGTCCGCTGCGGGCCCTGGCCCATGCCGTCGAGACGTTCCGGCCGGACCAGATCGTGATCTCGACTCTGCCGCCGGAGGATTCGGTCTGGCATCGCTTCGACGTCGTCGACCGGGCCCGCGCCGAGTATCAGATCCCGGTGACCCATGTGGTGTCGCGGGTGCGCACCCAGGAGCATGCGTCGTGACCATCCTGGCCGCATTCAGTGCGAGTCGGCACAGCAGCGCACCGCTGAATCTGGCCATCCAGCTCGCCCGCACCACCGGCGAGCAGGTGATCGCCGCGGCGGTGGTGGAACGGGCCTGGCCACCGCGGGACGACCCGGTTGAGGGCGAATATCCGACGTACGTCCGCGCGCAGGCCACGCAGGCGTTGCAGCGCGCGGTCGCGGTGCTGCCCATCGACCTCGACGTCACCCCCGTGGTACACGAATCTACGTCGATACCAACCGGTTTGATCGAGCTCGCGGACGCGCACCGGGTGACCGTCGTGTCCGTCGGGTCGTCCTCTTCGGGCATGATCGGCCGGGTCACGCTGGGCAGCGTCACCGAGCGCCTGGTGCACACCGCCCGGGTGCCGGTGGTCTTCGCGCCGCGCGGGTACACCCAGACCGACACTCCCATCCGCCGCCTCACCGCGGCCTACGGCGGGGAGGCCGACGTCAACGGACTCATCCCGGCCACCGCTGAGCTGGCCGCGGATTGGAAGGCCAAGCTGCGCATCGTATCGTTCACCGTTCGCAATACCGCGGCGTTCGCGGGCACCATCGAAACCTCGGCCGAGGAGTTGGTGGTCCAGCAGTGGTCACGACGGACGATTACCGAGATCACCAAGCAGCTCAACGCCATTCGTGACCGGATGGCGGTTCCGGACGTCGACGTGGTGGTCGGCGCCGGCCACGACTGGAACACAGCCGTGCAGAGCATCGGGTGGGACACCGGGGACATGCTGGTGCTCGGCTCGGGTGCGGCCGCCCCGAGTGCGCAGGTGTTCCTCGGCTCGGCCGCGGGCAAGATCCTGCGCCACTCGCCGGTTCCGGTGATGATCGCACCGAGCTACCAGCCGCGCTAGGTTTTCCGCACCCCGGGGCCAGGTCACCCGCGCGAGGGCCAATGGTGTGATCCGCACGCACTGCGACGAGTGTGTAGCTTCTTGCGCTGTTTTCGCCGGCCCTTTCAGCACGAAAGGTTGCACACTCGTCGCAGCGCGCCGTAAGGACTCCGGCCGCGGAGCGCTCTGTGCGGGCGCTGCGCCTAACAGCCGTTCAGGACCGCCACCATGGCGTGCTTCTCCTTGGCCGAGACCCATAGTTGGTAGGCGGATTTCACCTCGACCTGGCGGGCCACGAACTCGCAGCGGAACGCAGCAGCGGGCGGCAACCAGCTGGCCGCGTCGCGGAAGGCCTTGTCGAAGTTGGGTTGCGCGGCAACCGCGATCAGGTTGCGCGGATCGTTCGCGAAGTCCTTGCGCCGCTGCGGGTCCCAGGTTCGCGCACCCTTGTACCAGGCATCCGACAGCGACACCAGGTGGTCGATCTGCACTGTGCTGGAGGTGTCCGGCCCGCGGGTGAATGCGATCTCGGCACCGGTGTAGGGGTCGTGCAGGACACCGGTGGCGGCGTAACAGGTTCCGGGGCGGACGGTCAGCTGGGCCAGGTCGCGGCGCAGGATGTCGTCGCGAGTATTGCAGCCGTTGTGGCCGAACTCGACGTTGACGTCGTCGCTCCATGCCTCACCGAAGCGCGACCGGGCGTAGTCGGTGTCACGGTCCCAGCCCTTGACCGGCAGCCCCGCCAACAATGCGCGGGCCCGGTCGTAGCCGGGGGTCTGCGGTAGCGGCTGCCGGGCCTGACCGGTAGTCGGAGGCGGGACCGCGGACCGGGCCGGCGCATCCGCGGGCCCCTCCTCCCGCATGCGTGCCACCACGAGCACGGCCAGCACCGCCAGGATTACCGCCACCACGAGCAGTACCGCTAACCTTCCGGTGCGCCGGCGCCGGCGGCCCGCGGGAATGACATGGCCCACGTAGCGGTTCTAGCACTTGAGCCGGTAGAGTGCTAACAAGTTTGACCAAACTCGGAGGGTTTTCGTGCCTACCTATTCCTACGCGTGCACTGAGTGCGGCAATCGGTTCGACGCGGTGCAGGCGTTCAGCGACGATGCGCTGACCACCTGCCCCAAGTGCTCCGGCAAGCTGCGCAAGCTCTTTGGCTCCGTCGGCGTGGTGTTCAAGGGCAGCGGCTTCTACCGCACCGACAACCGCGAGTCGGGCAAGAGCTCGTCCAACGGCTCCTCCGGCAAGAGCTCGGAGAGCAGCTCGTCGAGCACGTCCTCGGACTCGTCGTCCTCGTCGAGCGGTACGTCTTCGAGTTCGTCGAGCAGCTCCAGTGCGGCCCCTGCCGCGGCCGCTTCAAGCTAGCCCCGGAGTTATCCACAGGACGGCGAAGACGCCGTTCTCACCCGGCCGTCGCGCGCCTACCGTGGCGCCATGGCCGAATCACTCAACCCGCCCCTCTGGCGTCGGTTGACTGCTGCCCGGCCCGATTGGACCCGCACGGTGGCCGCGCGCCGCGCCGCCGCGGCCGGGCTGGTGCTGCTGGCTGCAATCGCGGCCCTGCGCTCCGACCCGCACGGCGAATACACCGAGATCGCAGTCGCCAGCCACGACCTGTCTCCCGGCGTCGCATTGACCGCCGCTGACGTGCGACTGGAACGACGCAGCACGGCCACGCTCCCCGACGGTGCCCAGCATGACGTGGGCCCCGTGATCGGCGCGACGCTGACCGCCCCGGCCCGTCGCGGCGAGGTCCTCACCGATGTCCGGCTGCTCGGGTCACGGCTGGCGGAATCGGCCGCCGGCCCGGATGCGCGGATCGTGCCGCTGAAGCTCAGCGACACGGCGCTGCTCGATCTGATCCGGCCGGGCGACGTGGTGGACGTGATCACGGTGACCGGCGATCAGGACGACAAGCAGCCGGCCCGGCCGGTCGTAGTGGCCTCGGGGGCGGTGGTGGTACTTGTCTCGGAGAAGGCCCGCGGGTCCGGGGTGGGCACCGACCGGGTGGCCCTGGTTGCCCTGCCCGCGCGCTCCGCCAACGAGGTCGCGGCAATCAGCCTGGTCCAGGCTGTCACACTGACGATCCACTGACGCTGAATCTCACCGCTGGACAACATGATTCGTCCGTTCTGAAGATGTTGACCGACAATCACCCAGCCATTCGGCCAACTCGGTTACTGTTTGCTTGTCGCACCGAAAACAACACACTGCAGGAAGGGTCCCCGCATGTTGAAGGGCTTCAAAGAGTTTCTGTCTCGCGGCAACGTCATCGATCTTGCGGTTGCTGTGGTCATCGGCGCTGCCTTCACCGGCCTGGTCACCGCCTTCACGGACAAGGTGGTCCAGCCACTGGTCGACCGGATCGGCGCCGGCCCAGGCAAGGAATACGGCATCCTCAAGATCTCACTGGGCGGCGATCCCGAGACGTTCATCGACCTGAACGCGGTCCTGTCCGCCGCCATCAACTTCGTCCTGGTGGCCGCGGTGATCTACTTCGTCATCATGGTGCCGTACAAGAAGTTGCGCGAGCGTGGCGAGGTCGAACAGGCCCAGGACACCGAGCTGGCGATCCTCACCGAGATCCGCGATCTGCTGTCCGAGAACGGCAACACCGGCAAGCATGTGACCGGCCCCGGTACCGGCCCCAGCCCGGACACCGCCAAGTACACCAGCGCCGACCGCGAGTGACATCATCCACCCGCACACAAAACAGCCCCTGGATTTCTCCAGGGGCTGTTTTGTGTGAGGCCTAGAACGTGACGTTCATGTGCTCAGTTCATGTTCCAGGGCTCGCCGTAGGTGGTGACACTGTCACCGGTGGAGGCGATCAGGCGGGCGAACGGACGCAGCAGCACGCCACCGGCAGCACCGGTCACGGTGCCGTGCGCGTTGGACACCGCCACACCGCCGGCCGGACCCTTGACGTCCACCGAGAAGGTCGCCACTTCCTGGATACCCGGGCCGTTGCCCAGGTCAGCGCTGATCGACACACCCGGGAACAGGTTCGGGGTGATGACCGAGTTCAGGCCAAACGGCGGGCCGGTGATGTCACCATCGTCGATCAGGATGTTCGGGGTGGTGTAGGAGAAGTTGATCCCCACACCCAGCGACCAGGGGAAGCCGATCTGGTAACCCAGCTCCAGCGTGCCCGCGAAGTCGTCGGCACCCGGACCGGCCACCGTGTACTTGGCACGACCGGAGTGGAACCACTCACGGGTCAGCCGGTTGCGGTCCAGGGGGAACACACCGTTGAGGAAGGTGTCCCACTGCTGAACCGTCAGGGTCCGGTCCTGACCATCAACCAGGCTCAGTTCATTGTCCAGACCCGCATGAGAAATGCCCGTGCTCGTAAACAGCGCCGCGATGGTTGCCACCATCGCGACCAGCACCCGACTGAATGCCTTCATGTTCTCCCTAGCTATATCGCCGGCGGCCCCGGGGGCCCACCGTTTGTGGGTGGCGTCCCGGCCCCCGCAGACCGTACCGCCGCGCAAGACCGACATGTGATGCGGATTAGAAACCCCACACGTTGCTCTTACGTAATGCTCATCGTTGACACGAGGAACATAACGGGAGCCCTTCGGGGCGGCAACGCAAGCACATATCCCGAGCGGTGCATACGGTCAATCGATCAAAATTTGCTGAAAACCCGCTGGGAGGTCGAACACTAGGTCGTGACGCTGCGAATTGGCCCACCCGGCAATGCTGTGACACCGTTCGCCTCGATAACGAACTGAGGTTCGGACCACAGTGCTTGAGCAGAGGTTTCGCGCCCCTCACAAGCCGCTCACCTTCTCAGTGATGGTGAGGCGGAATGTTGTTCCTCAACCATCCGTCCCGGTCGTCATCGTCATCCGGCGAAGCGGTGTCGCGTTCGTCGGGAGCGATGTCCGGGAGGGCCTCACCGAAAATCTTGTTAACTGCGTGCCGGGACATTTTGTTCGCTTCAGGCATCGTCAATTCCCTTTGTGATGAAGATCACATCTCATCCTAGGCGGAGCTGCAACAACCGTTAACCTGCTCTTAACCAGCACCGTCGCTCTGCCTAACATTCACCTGCAAAAGGAAACGGCGGCCGGTGGCCGCCGTTTCGTTGATGTTCAGATTTCCAAACTTGATAGCTGGCCTATCACTTGCGCGGCCAGTGGCCCCAGGGTTGCCATGCCGTCGCGCACCGCGGCACGCGACCCAGCGATGTTCACCACCAGCGTGCTGCCCGAGATGCCGCACAGACCGCGGGACAGCCCCGCATCCACGATGCCGGCCGAAAGCCCCGATGCCCTCAGCGCCTCCGCGATGCCCAGCAGCTCCCGGTCGAGGATGTCGAGGGTGGCCTCCGGCGTCACGTCGCGCGGCGTCACCCCCGTGCCGCCGACCGACACCACCAGATCGACGCCGCCGATCACCGCGGTGTTCAACGCGTTGCGAATCTCGACCTCGTCGGCGGCCACGACCACGACTCCGTCGACGACGAACCCGGCCTCGCCCAACAATTCCGTGACCAACGGACCGCTGTGGTCTTCCTCGCCATGCGCTGTGCGATCGTCCACGACGACGACGAGCGCGCGCCCCACCAACTCCCCTGGCTGTTCCATGCCTGCAACCGTATATCCGGCGGCAGACAACGGTGTAGCCAGACGGAGTGTGGCGATCCCGCCGGGTCCGATCACGGTGCTCACTGCTCAGCCTTTCCCAGCGTGACCTCGATGGTCTGCGGCTTGCCTGCCGCATCCAGGAAGGTCAGCGTGACCTTGTCACCGGGGGCCTTGGACCGCACCGCGGCCACAAGCGCGTCGGCGCTGCCGATCACCCGGTCATCGACCTTGGTGACCACCACACCGCTGGGCAGACCGGCCGCCGCGGCGGCCCCGCCGTTGGTGACCTCGACGATCTTGGCGCCGTCGCTGGTCTTGTCGTTGGCCACCTGCACGCCCAGCGAGGCATGGGAGGCCGTGCCGTTCTGGATCAGCTCGTCGGCGATGCGCTTGGCCTGATCCACCGGGATCGCGAAGCCCAGCCCGATCGAGCCGCTCTGCGCCTGCGGTGAATCCCCGCCCATCGTGGCGATCGCCGAGTTGATCCCGACCAGTTCACCGTTCATGTTGACCAGCGCGCCACCTGAATTGCCCGGGTTGATCGCGGCGTCGGTCTGGATGGCGTCGAGCACGGTGTTCTGGTTGCGGGTGTCGCCGCCGGCGGCGACCGGACGGTTCAGCGCGCTGATGATGCCGGTGGTGACGGTGCCTTCGAGGCCCAGCGGCGACCCGATGGCCACCACGTCCTGGCCCACCCGCAGGTTGGCCGACGAGCCGAGCGTGATCGGGGTCAATCCCGAAACGTCCTGTGCGCGCACCACTGCGATGTCGCTGCTGGGGTCGGTACCCACCACGGTGAACGGCTTGGTGGTCCCGTCGGAGAACGTCACCTTGGTCTGGGCGCCCGCCGGTGCCGGTGCGCTACCAGGCGCCGTGGCGGGAGCGGGCTCACCCGGCTTGGCCGCCTGCACGACGTGGTTGTTGGTCAGGATGAGGCCATCGCCGGTGAGGATGATGCCCGAGCCCTCCTCGGACGCGCGGCCCAAATCGGTCTCGAGCTTGACCACACTCGGCACCACTTTGGCCGCCACCTGCTCCACCGAACCGGGGGGCAGGGCGGCGGCGGGGACGGTCGGGGCGGCACCGAGGCCCTGGGTGCCCAGGCGCGGGTGGTCATCGTGAACCAGCGTGGCCACGCCGCCACCGATGCCGGCCGACACCACGGCAACGGTGAGGGCACCGGCGACCAGGCCGGCCTTGGAGCGCTTCTTGGCCGGAACGGGCTGCGGGCCGGACGGAATCCGGTACGGGTCGAACGGTGCGCGATACGCCTGCTGCTGCGGCTGGTGAGTCTGGTGCTGCTGCGTCTGATGCGTCTGGGTCTGATGCGTCTGGTGCTGCTGCGGCTGTTGACGCGCGTAGCGCCAGTCGTACGGCTGTTGCTGGTAAGGATCAGGACGCGCACCGCCGTATCCGGGGGCAGCGCCGCCGGGATGCTGCTCCGGCTGCTGGGGGTACCTCGGGTGGTTCGTCATAGTGCTGCGTGCTCTTCTCTTGTAAAGGTCCGCCGGCCTGTGGCGCCGGCCCGGTCCGACCCGTTTGTCCAACCCTCGTGTCTGTTCAATTCGTCAAACGAACTCACTGCCACTCAGGTTGCCCAGATGGGCTGAGAATCCACTTAGAGATTTCTGATCCATCCGTGATTTAGTCCCCCGACTGACTTAACTGTCTCACCTTTTGTCCGCGCCGACAGTGTGCCCATCGCCGACCCGGGGCGAGTGTGTCGCATCGCCATTGGGGATCGGCTGGCCCGGCAGCACCATGTGAAAGGAAGCTCCCGGCGGGGTGCCGCCCGGCACGGTCTCGTCAATCCGCAGTGCGCCACCGTGTTTGAGCACCACCTGCTGGACGATAGCCAATCCGAGGCCGGATCCCGGCATCGCCCTGGCCGCGTCCGAGCGGTAGAAGCGCTCGAACACCAGCGCGCGTTCCTGCGGCGGGATGCCGGGCCCGTGATCGGAGACCACGAGTTCGGCGTGCGTCGGATCGACCTGATGCAACCGGACACTGACCCGTCCACCGGCCGGACTCCACTTGGCGGCGTTGTCCAGCAGGTTGAGCACTGCCCGGCCGAGGCCGGGCGCGTCGCCGAACACCTGCCAGCCGATGACGTCGACGTCGAATTCGATGTCGTTGCGGCGCCTCCGGACCCGCTCCAGGCTGCGGTCGACGACCTCGGACATGTCGACCGGCTCCGGGGTGATGCCGCCGGCATCGTCGCGGGTCAGGTCGACGAGGTCACCGACCAGGGTGGAGAGCTCCTCGATCTGGGCGATCACATCCTGCTGCAGCCCGTCCATCTCGTCCCTGGGCAGCGGCGGCGCGCCCGGCGCTTGGGAGGCCATCAGCAGTTCGACGTTGGTGCGTAGCGAGGTCAGCGGGGTTCTCAGCTCGTGCCCGGCGTCGGAGACCAGCCGGGACTGCCGTTCCCTCGATTCGGCCAGAGCCCGCAGCATCATGTTGAACGCCTCGGTGAGCCGGGCCAGCTCGTCGCTGCCGACCACCGGGATGGGCCGCAGGTCGTCGGTGCGGGCCACCCGCTCCGCGGCTTCGGTGAGTCTGCCCACCGGTCTGAGCCCGGCTCTGGCCACCGCACCACCGGCCATGGCGGCCACCGCGACCCCGACGCCGCCGACGATGAGCAGCACGGTGCCCAGCCGTCTCAGCACTTGGACAGTGGGCGCCAGGCTCTTGGAGATCAGCAGGGAGCTGCCGTTAGCCAGGTGCACCGCGAGCACCCGCTGGTGGTTGGCCGTGCGCAGGGACATCAGCAGTTCACCGGAGATGACGTCCTTCTCGGGCTTGCCCAGCGGCAGCATCTGCCCCTGCTGGTTGGCCGTATAGATGGATCGGCCCGGGATCACCAGCATCGCGTTGACGTCGGAGTAGGCGGTGCCCTCGATGGCCTTACCGGGGTCGGCCGCCAGCGATCCGCTCTCGATGAGCAACCGGGCCCGGCTGTGCAGCTGGTTGTCCAGGTCGTCATAGAGCGCGCGCGAGACGACGGCGTAGACGGCGACCGCCATCAGGACGACCACCATGGCCACCATCGACATCGCGAGCATCATCACGCGCCAGCGCAATGACAGTGAGCTGGTGTTGCGTAGGTTCACGGCGGCGAGCCGCCCAGAGTCGGTGGCGGTTCGCCAGGTATTTGCGTTGAGCGCCATCAAATCAGGGGGGTGTTTCGCGCAGCACGTAACCGACGCCGCGCACGGTGTGGATCAGCCGGGGCTCGCCTTCGGCCTCGGTCTTTCGGCGGAGGTAGCCGATGTACACCTCAAGGGCATTGCCCGAAGTCGGGAAGTCGAATCCCCACACCTCTTCGAGGATGCGGCTACGGGTGAGCACCCGCCGCGGGTTCGCGATCAGCATTTCCAGCAGCGAGAACTCGGTGCGGGTGAGGCTGATCTGACGCTGGCCACGGGTCACCTCGCGGGTCACCGGGTCCAGAGTCAGGTCTGAGAACGTCATCATCTGCGAATCGGTGCCGTCGTCGCTTACCGTCCGGCGCAGCAACGCCCGCATCCGCGCCAGCAGCTCCTCGAGCGCGAACGGCTTGGGCAGGTAATCGTCAGCACCGGCGTCCAGTCCGGCGACCCGCTCGGAGACCGAGTCACGGGCGGTCAGTACCAGGATCGGTAGATCGTCACCGGTGCTGCGGAGCTGCCGGCACACCTCCAGACCGTCCAGCCGCGGCATCATCACGTCCAGAACCACAGCATCGGGCCGGTCACTGGCAATCGCCTCGAGTGCTTCGACCCCATCCTGGGCGAGCTCGACCGAATAACCATTGAAAGAAAGCGACCGGCGCAGGGATTCGCGCACAGCGCGATCGTCGTCAACGACAAGTATGCGCACAGGCACAGTTTCAACCCGCTGTCTGAGAGTGGGCTGAGAGGCGCGCCGCAAATTCACCGAGCGTTTTCACGGAACCGGGACAACCCTGAGCACGACAAAAAGCGCTATCACGAGTGATAGCGCTTTTTGAGAAAGTGTCTGAGGTTCTAGCGCTTGTCGAGATCGACCAGGCCGAGACGAGCGGCCTTGAGCAGACGGCGCGGCACCTTGTGCTGCTGACCGGCGACACTGACGCCGACGAGACCGGTTGCCTCGGCCTTCCACTGCGCGCGCCGGCTACGGGTGTTCGCGCGCGACATTCTGCGCTTGGGCACAGCCATGACGTGCATCTCCTTGCTTCGGGTTGTTGCCGCGCGAATCGATTGAGCTCGCCGGCGGCGACGATTAGGTACAGAGTAACGGTTGACCTGGCGCTGCTCCAAAACGGGAGTTGTCGCATTCGCCGCCACATCCGACGGCCGCAGACTACTTTGCGGACCGGACTGGGCCGGTAAGACACCCCGGATGTGGCTACCAGCCTGAGCTGGGACATGCCCGCCACCTATTGACGTGAGACCAGCGGTACCCGCTAACCTACCGGTTGGTTGGTTGGTATCGATTGTCAGCGTCGACAGGAGTACGAGTGCCTTCAGGGCCTGATGCAGTGCGCATCGGTAATTGTTCGGGGTTTTACGGCGACCGGCTGTCCGCGATGCACGACATGCTCACCGGCGGTGAGCTGGACTATCTGACCGGCGATTACCTGGCCGAGCTCACCATGCTGATCCTGGCCCGTGACCGGGCCAAGAATCCCGACCGCGGCTACGCCAAGACCTTCCTCACCCAGCTGGAGCAGTCCCTCGGGCTGGCGCTCGACAAGGGCGTCAAGATCGTTGCCAACGCCGGCGGGCTGAACCCGGCGGGGCTGGCCACCGCAGTCCGGGCCCTGGCCGAGCGCCTGGGCCTCGACGTCAACGTCGCCCACGTCGAGGGCGACGACCTGGTGGGCCGCGCTTCCGAGCTCGGGTTGGGCACTCCCCTGGCCGCCAATGCCTACCTGGGCGCGTGGGGCATCGTCGACTGCCTCAATTCCGGCGCCGACGTCGTGGTCACCGGCCGGGTGACGGACGCTTCGGTGATCGTCGGGCCCGCGGCCGCACATTTCGGCTGGTCGCCCACCGATTACGACGCGCTGGCCGGAGCGGTGGCCGCCGGTCACGTGATCGAGTGCGGCACCCAGGCCACCGGCGGCAACTACTCCTTCTTCGCCGAGATACCTGATCTGGCGCGGCCCGGGTTCCCCATCGCCGAGATCGCCGCCGACGGCTCCTCGGTGATCACCAAACACGCGGACACCGGCGGGCAGGTCAGCGTCGGCACGGTCACCGCACAGCTGCTCTACGAAATCACCGGCGCTCGCTATGCCAATCCCGATGTGACTCTGCGCGTGGACTCTCTGCAGCTGAGCCAGGACGGCGACAACCGGGTGCGTATCTCCGGGGTGACGGGCGAGGCCCCGCCGCCGACGCTGAAGGTGTCGTGCAACAGCATCGGCGGGTTCCGCAACGCCGCCACGTTCGTGCTGACCGGCCTGGACATCGAGGCCAAGGCTGCGCTCGTGCACAGCCAGCTGGAGGCCGGCCTGAAAGTCCGCCCGGCAGAACTAGATTGGACGCTAGCCCGCACCGATCATCCCGATGCCGATACCGAGGAAGCCGCCAGCGCTCTGCTGCACTGCGTGGTCCGCGATGCGGATCCCAACATCGTCGGACGCCAATTCTCTTCGGCGGGCGTGGAGCTCGCGCTGGCGAGCTATCCGGGATTCACCACCACCGCACCCCCGGGCGATGGTCAGATCTACGGAGTGTTCGTACCCGGCTATGTCGATGCCGCCGAGGTGCCACACATCGCCGTTCATGCCGATGGCAGCCGGATCGGCATCGCGCCGGCGAGCGAAACCCTCGATCTGGCACCGGTGTCCGATCCCGCCCTCCCCGACCCACTACCCTCCGGGACTACTCGCCGCGCACCGCTCGGCACGATCGCCGGCGCCCGCAGCGGCGACAAGGGCGGGTCGGCCAATGTCGGGGTGTGGGTACGCACCGACGAGCAGTGGCGCTGGTTGGCACACACGCTGACCGTCGACAAACTCCGTGAATTGCTGCCCGAGACAGCAGATCTGCCGGTCACCCGGCACGTGCTGCCGAATCTGCGGGCCGTGAACTTTGTGATCGAAGGCATTCTCGGCCAGGGCGTCGCGTATCAGGCCCGATTCGATCCGCAGGCCAAGGGGCTGGGCGAATGGTTGCGCAGCCGTCATCTCGATATCCCGGAGGAACTCATCAAGTGAGCATCTGGACTTCGCCCGAGCGTGAGGCATTGCGCAAGACGGTGCGCAGCTTTGCCGAGCGTGAGGTGCTGCCCCACGCCGACGAGTGGGAACGCACCGGCGAGCTGCCGCGCGAACTGCACCGCAAGGCCGGCGAGGCCGGCCTGCTCGGCGCCAACTTCCCCGAGTCGGTCGGCGGTGGTGGCGGCGACGGGGCCGACGCCGTGATCATCTGCGAGGAAATGCACTACGCGGGTTCACCCGGTGGAGTGTTCGCGTCGCTGTTCACCTGTGGCATCGCGGTGCCGCACATGATCGCCTCGGGCGATGAACGCCTGATCGAGACCTACGTGAAGCCCACGCTGCGAGGGGATCTCATCGGATCCCTGGCCATCACCGAACCGGGCGGCGGCTCCGACGTCGGGCACCTCACCACGCGCGCGATCCGAGACGGCGATGATTTCATCCTCAACGGCGCCAAAACCTACATCACCTCGGGTGTCCGCGCGGACTATGTCGTCACGGCATCGCGCACCGGCGGACCGGGCGCGGCAGGCGTCTCACTGATCGTGGTGGACAAGGGCACGCCGGGATTCGAGGTCACCCGCAAGCTCGACAAGATGGGTTGGCGTTCAAGCGATACCGCCGAGCTGTCCTACAGCGACGTGCGGGTGCCGGCGGCCAACCTGATCGGCGCGGAAAACTCCGGCTTCCTGCAGATCGCGGCGGCGTTCGTCTCCGAGCGGGTGGGCCTGGCTGTGCAGGCCTATGCCAGCGCGCAGCGCTGCCTGGACCTGACCGTGCAGTGGTGCCGCGACCGCGAGACCTTCGGCAAGCCGCTGATCGCCCGGCAGTCGGTGCAGAACACCCTGGCGGAAATGGCCCGGCGGATCGACGTGGCCCGGGTGTACACGCGCCATGTCGTCGAGCGGCAGTTGGCCGGGGACCAGGGCCTGATCACCGAGGTGTGCTTCGCCAAGAACACCGCCGTGGAGACCGGCGAGTGGGTGGCCAATCAGGCTGTCCAATTGTTCGGCGGCATGGGCTACATGGCCGAATCCGAGGTCGAGCGCCAGTACCGTGACATGCGCATCCTGGGTATCGGCGGAGGTACCACCGAGATCCTGACCTCGTTGGCCGCAAAGACATTGGGGTTCCAGTCATGACCACTCTCAAATCAACCATCGACCCTGGCTCGCCAGGGTTCACCGAGGCGGCCGAGGTGATGGCCGCCAAGCTCGCCGAGCTCGATGCCGAGCACGCCAAGGCCCTGGCCGGCGGCGGGCCAAAGTATGTGGACCGCCATCACGGCCGCGGCAAGCTCACCGCCCGTGAGCGGGTCGAGCTGCTGCTGGATCCGGATGCCC
This sequence comes from Mycolicibacterium nivoides, assembly GCF_003855255.1. Lineage (NCBI taxonomy): Bacteria > Bacillati > Actinomycetota > Actinomycetes > Mycobacteriales > Mycobacteriaceae > Mycobacterium > Mycolicibacterium nivoides. The sequence goes on from NZ_CP034072.1 coordinate 3,290,690, forward strand.
CGTTCCTGGAGCTGAGCCCGTTGGCGGCCTGGGGCAGCGATTTCACCGTGGGCGCCAGCGTCGTCTGCGGCATCGGTGCCGTCGAGGGTGTCGAATGCCTGATCGTCGCGAACGATCCAACCGTCAAGGGCGGCACCAGCAACCCGTGGACGCTCAAGAAGATCCTGCGCGCCAACCAGATCGCGATGGAGAACCGGCTTCCGGTGGTCTCCCTCGTGGAGTCCGGTGGCGCCGATCTGCCGACGCAGAAGGAGATCTTCATCCCCGGCGGGCAGATGTTCCGCGATCTGACCAGGCTGTCGGCGGCGGGCATCCCGACCATCGCGCTGGTGTTCGGCAACTCGACGGCCGGCGGCGCATACGTGCCGGGCATGTCCGATCACGTCGTGATGATCAAGGAACGCTCCAAGGTGTTCCTGGCCGGGCCGCCGCTGGTGAAGATGGCCACCGGCGAGGAGTCCGACGACGAGTCGCTGGGCGGTGCCGAGATGCACGCCCGCACTTCGGGTCTGGGTGACTACCTGGCCAACGACGAGCTCGACGCGATCCGGATCGGCCGGCGCATCGTGGCCCGGCTGAACTGGCGGAAGAAGGGACCCGTTCCCGCTCCGGTGGTCGAGCCGAAGTTCGACCCGGAGGAGCTAATCGGCATCGTGCCCGCCGATCTGCGTATCCCGTTCGACCCGCGTGACGTGATCGCCCGCATCGTCGACGGCTCCGATTTCGACGAGTTCAAACCGCTGTACGGATCGTCGCTGGTGACGGGATGGGCCACGCTGTACGGCTACCCGATCGGGATCCTGGCCAATGCCCGGGGGGTGCTGTTCTCCGAGGAGTCGCAGAAGGCCACCCAATTCATCCAGCTGGCCAACCGGTCTGACACCCCGCTTCTGTTCCTGCACAACACCACCGGCTACATGGTGGGTAAGCAGTACGAAGAGGGCGGCATGATCAAGCACGGCTCGATGATGATCAATGCGGTGTCGAACTCCACTGTTCCGCACATCTCGCTGCTGCTGGGTGCCTCCTACGGCGCGGGCCACTACGGCATGTGCGGGCGGGCGTACGACCCGCGGTTCCTGTTCGCCTGGCCGTCGTCCAAGTCCGCGGTGATGGGCGGAACCCAGCTCGCGGGTGTGCTCTCGATCGTGAGCCGCGCTGCCGCCGAGGCCCGTGGACAAGCCGTCGACGAGGCCGCTGATGCGGCACTGCGGGCTGCGGTCGAGGCTCAGATCGAGGCCGAGTCGCTGCCGATGTTCCTGTCCGGCCGGTTGTACGACGACGGGGTGATCGATCCCCGGGATACCCGCACCGTGCTGGGAATGTGCCTGTCCGCCATCGCGAATGGCCCGATCGAGGGGACGTCGAACTTCGGCGTCTTCAGGATGTGAGCGAACAGTGATTACGAGAGTCCTCGTCGCCAACCGCGGCGAGATCGCGCGCCGGGTATTCGAGACCTGCCGTCGTCTCGGCATCGGCACGGTCGCTGTGTACACCGACCCCGACGCCGGGTCCCCACACGTCGCCGAGGCCGACGCCCGGGTTCGCCTGGAAGGCAACAACGGCTACCTCGACTCCGCCCAGATCATCGCCGCGGCCCGGGCCGCGGGTGCCGACGCCGTTCATCCCGGCTACGGGTTTCTCTCCGAGAACCCGGATTTCGCGGCGGCCGTGATCGATGCCGGGCTGACCTGGATCGGTCCGCCGGTGAACGCCGTGCAGGCCATGGGCTCCAAGATCGAGGCCAAGAAGATGATGGCCGCGGCCGGCGTCCCGGTGCTGACCGAGCTCGACCCGTCGACCGTGACGGCCGATCAGCTGCCGGTGCTGGTGAAAGCGTCGGCCGGTGGCGGCGGCCGCGGTATGCGCGTCGTGCGCGAACTGTCGGATCTGCCAAGCGAAGTGGCAGCGGCCCAGCGTGAGGCACAGTCGGCGTTCGGTGATCCCACGGTGTTCTGCGAGCGCTACCTGGCGGCCGGCCATCACGTCGAGGTGCAGGTGCTGGCAGATCAGCACGGCACGGTGTGGGCGGTCGGCGAGCGCGAGTGCTCGATCCAGCGCCGTCATCAGAAGGTCATCGAGGAGGCCCCGTCGCCTCTGGTGGAACGCACTCCCGGGATGCGGGAGAAGCTGTTCGACGCGGCCCGGCTGGCTGCCGAGGCGATCGGCTACGCCGGCGCGGGCACGGTCGAGTTCATGGCGGACGAGCGGGGTGACTTCTTCTTCCTGGAGATGAATACCCGCCTGCAGGTGGAGCATCCGGTCACCGAGGCCACCACCGGGCTCGACCTGGTCGAGCTGCAGATCGCGGTAGCCGATGGCGGCAGGCTCGATGCCGAGCCGCCCGCCTCCCGCGGTTCGTCGATCGAGGCCCGCCTGTACGCCGAGGATCCGGCCAAGGGCTGGCAGCCCCAGGCCGGCGCGGTGCACCGGTTCGAGGTGCCCGGGCAGGTGCGGGTCGACACGGGCATCGAGGACGGCTCGGTGGTGTCGATCTTCTACGACCCCATGCTGGCCAAGGTCATCTCGTATGCGCCCACCCGGCGCCAGGCCGCGACGGTGCTGGCCGATGCGTTGGCCCGCACCCGGATTCACGGACTGCGCACCAACCGGGACCTACTGGTGAACGTGCTGCGGCATCCGGCGTTCCTGGACGGAGCCACCGACACGGCGTTCTTCGACACCCACGGCCTCAACACCCTGGCCGCTCCTCTCGCCGATGCCGGAGCGGTGACGCTCTCGGCGATCGCGGCCGCCCTGGCCGAATCCGCGCACAACCGCAGCAGCGCACGGGTTTTCGGCGCGGCGCCCAGTGGCTGGCGCAACCTGGTCTCGGGCCACCAATCCCGGGCCTACCGCGATAGCGCGGGCGAGGACGTCCAGGTGCGCTACCGGTTCACCCGCACCGGGGTCGAGTTGCCCGACGACGAGGGAGTCGCCCTGGTGTCGGCGACGCCGGACCGGGTAGTCCTCACCGTCAACGGTGTAGACCGCGCGTTCGACGTGGCGCGCTACGGCGATCAGGTGTTCGTCGACTCACCGCTCGGTCCCGTGCAGCTCACCGCGCTGCCCCGCTTCCCCGACCCGGACGACGCGGTCGCACACGGCTCGCTGCTGGCGCCGATGCCCGGTTCGGTGGTGCGCGTCGGGGCCGCCGTCGGCGATACCGTCACCGCCGGACAACCCCTGATCTGGCTGGAAGCCATGAAAATGGAGCACACCATCGCCGCACCCGACGACGGGGTGCTGGCCGAACTCAATGTCGCCGCGGGCCAACAGGTCGAAGTCGGCGCCGTACTTGCCCGTGTCGAAGATTCTGAAGGAGAACAGTCATGAGCTTCATCGAGACCGAGGAACAGAAAGCCCTGCGTCAGGCGGTGGCCGCGATGGCCGCCAACTACGGGCAGGACTACTACCTGGAGAAGGCCCGCTCAGGCCAGCACACCACCGAATTGTGGAACGAGGCAGGCAAACTCGGCTTCATCGGGGTGAACCTGCCCGAGGAGTACGGTGGCGGCGGCGCCGGCATGTACGAGCTGTCCATGGTGATGGAAGAAATGTCAGCGGCCGGGTCGGCGCTGCTGATGATGGTGGTCTCCCCCGCGATCAACGGCACCATCATCTCCAAGTTCGGCACCGAGGAACAGAAGAAGCGCTGGATCCCCGGCATCGCCGACGGGTCGATCACCATGGCCTTCGCGATCACCGAGCCTGACGCGGGTTCCAACAGCCACCGCATCACTACCACCGCACGCCGCGACGGCAGCGACTGGATCCTCAAGGGCCAGAAGACGTTCATCTCCGGTATCGACCAGGCCCAGGCCGTGCTCGTCGTCGGACGCACCGAGGACCACAAGACCGGAAACCTCAAGCCCGCGTTGTTCGTCATCCCGACCGACACCCCGGGCCTGAACTGGACCAAGATCGAGATGGAGATCGTCAGCCCGGAGAGCCAGTTCCAGGTGTTCCTCGACGACGTCCGGCTGCCTGCCGACGCGTTGGTGGGTTCGGAAGACGCCGCGATCGCGCAGCTGTTCGCCGGGCTGAACCCCGAACGCATCATGGGTGCGGCCAGCGCGGTAGGTGTGGGCCGGTTCGCCATCAACAAGGCGGTCGACTACGTGAAGACCCGCCAGGTCTGGAAGGTGCCGATCGGCTCGCACCAGGGTCTGTCACATCCGCTGGCGCAGAACCACATCGAGGTGGAGCTGGCCAAGTTGATGATGCAGAAGGCCGCGACGCTGTATGACGCCGGCGACGACTTCGGCGCGGCCGAGGCCGCCAACATGGCCAAGTACGCGGCAGGTGAGGCGTCGGTGCGGGCGGTCGATCAGGCCGTGCAGTCTCTCGGCGGCAACGGCCTGACCAAGGAGTACGGCATCGCCGCCGCGGTGACGGCCTCCAAGCTGGCCCGGATCGCACCGGTGAGCCGGGAGATGATCCTGAACTTCGTCGCACAGACCTCGCTGGGTCTCCCCCGGTCGTACTGACGGGCCGTACCGACCATGACGTCATTGGTTCATTACTCGGTGGCCGGCAGCGTCGCCCGGCTGACGCTGGACTCCCCGCACAACCGCAACGCACTGTCCACGGCCCTGGTCGAGCAGTTGCTCCAGGGCTTCTCCGACGCCGCAGAAGAACCCGGGGTCCGGGCGGTGGTGCTCGGGCACACCGGTGGGACCTTCTGCGCCGGAGCCGATCTCAGCGAAGCTGCCGGTCAGGATCCCGGCGACATCGCTGTCGACCGGGCTCGCGAGATGACCAAGCTGCTGCGGGCCATCCTGGAATTGCCGATTCCGGTGATCGGCGCGATCGACGGGCACGTGCGGGCCGGCGGGATGGGACTGGTCGGTGCGTGCGATCTCGTCGTCGCCGGTTCGCAGAGCACATTCGCGTTGACCGAAGCACGCATCGGCGTTGCGCCGTCGATCATTTCGCTGACCCTGTTGCCGAAGATGTCGCCACGGGCGGCCGGACGGTACTTCGTCACCGGCGAGAAGTTCGGTGCGGCCGAGGCAGCCGAGATCGGGCTGATCACCATGGCCGCCGACGACGTCGCCGATGCGGTCGCCGCGCTGGCGGGTGAGATCGCCAAGGGTTCACCGCAGGGGCTGGCGACGTCGAAGGCGCTGACGACCGCGTCCATCCTGCGTGGGTTCGACGAGCTGGCGGAAGGCCTGACCCGGCAGTCCGCGCAACTGTTCGTCTCCGACGAGGCCCGCGAGGGCATGATGGCGTTCCTGCAGAAGCGCCCGCCGAACTGGGTGGGCTGAGGCCGCACTACCCGCTACCCGCTACCCGCTCCAGAACCAGCAACCTCCGCACTATTGTCGGTTCAATGAAGCGGGGCCTGCTGATCACGGTGGTGACGCTATTTGCCGTGCAGCTGACGGGGTGTTCGACCGCGATCGCGGGCCAGGCGATGAAGGCTCAGCCCAGCCCGATTGAGCGTGCGATGCCCACCCTCCCCGAGCTGGGGCAGGCCATGGGCGGGGCCGTGCAGGTGACCTCGCCGATCGAAGTCGGTGGCACCGAGGTGCTCAGGGGCGACCCGGAGAACATCTCGCCCGCTGAATGTGCTGCCCTCATCCACGCGGGAATCCGCTATGTGTACCAGCATGTTCCGGCAGGTGCCGTGGCCACCGGTATCTGGGAATCGCCAAAGGATGCCCGCGGTGCCCGGTCTGTCTCGGTGTCAATCGCCGTCATCGACGTGGACACACCAGACGATGCAAGCGCCTGGTACCGCGACGCTGCCCCACGGTGGCAATCGTGTCAGGGCAGCACGGTGACCCAGCCGATGGACGCTATTACTTTCAGCGACAACGTCATCCAGGCAGACAGCGCAGACGGGTTCTTGACGGCCAACCTGGTGGTGTCGACGACAGACGGCATCATCACGCCGTGGCCCTTACAGCGCGCCGTCACCACCGCGTCCCACTACCTCGTGGATGTCGATGTCCTCGGCACCACAGCAGCCGCCAATACCGCTTCGAATGCCGACACTGCAGTCGCTGTCGCTCGCCTCGTGGCCGGAAAGCTCACGTCGGCCGGGTAGGGCGGACACTGCAACCAGAGATGACACGTCCCGGCCAAACCCGTCGGCGCCGCGAGAGTCGTTCCGCGCAGTCTGACGCATCGGCGTCGGACCGAAGCGCAGGGCAAAATCTGCGGCATCGGCCCACACCCACGCTGCAGACGCAGCAGCTCAGACATTGTGCGCGGAGTTGACGGTAGTTGCCTGTGACAGCAAACGCTGTAGGGACTCTGTCGCATCGCTGATGGCGGTTCTACCGTTTCTTGTGCGGACATCCTCTGCCGTGCGGGTTCCCCACGAAAGGCCGGAATCATGGCCAGTGACCAGAACAAGGCAATTTCCCGACGCATATGGGAGGTATTCGCTTCCGGCGACCTCAGTGAGCTGGACGACCTGGTCGCCCCTACCGCCGCCTTCCACGACACGCAGGATCCGTTCGGCGATCAACGCGGTCCCGAGCACATGCGCAGCCTGATGGGGATGTACCGGAACTCGTTCTCCAACATGCGATTCGACATCAAGATGCAGCTCGCCGAGGGCGACTACGTGTGCACGATGATCGAGGCGCAGGGAGACAACACCGGAGAGATCATGGGTCAGCCGGCCACCGGCAAGCACAGCCGGATCAATCTGACCGATGTCGACCGGATCGAGGACGGCAAGATCGCGGAGAGCTGGGTGACCTGGGACACCCTCGGAATGCTGCAGCAACTCGGCCTGATCCCCGCAGGGGCAGAACACAAGGCGCCCGCCTGAGCTAATCCCCCGCAGGGTCCAGGGCCGGCCGCGGCCCTGGACCCGCACTCTTGCCCACGCAACGACACGTCGCTCGACAACGAGCAGCATTAGCCGGCCTCCCACTCGACGAGGTGGCGCTCTCGCGGACCGCGGGATGACCTCCGTAGCAATCCCCGCATCGGCACCACCCAAAATTCTGCACTGGCTGATGTAGACATTCGAGATTGGTATCGCTAAAGTAGCCAGTGCTGAGAGCAGAGGTTAAGTGGCACGGGAGATGATGAACTGCCCGTGAAGTGTGATGTCAGCGCGGTCACGCAGCACGAGGGTCAGACAGCACGTTGACCTTCAGACCGTGGCGAAGGTGGAGAAACAGCGAAAGGAGGGAGTTGCCGTCGGATCGTCGCGCGAGTCTCTGTGCGGCTGATCCTGCAGTATCCCTAGTAGCGCCGGGAGATGCCCATGATCTCCCGCGGTTCGGTGTCCCCCAGAGGTAGTGGTTCAATACCCCGGGGGACACCGAACCCCTTCCCTATCAACGTCGCCCGACCGAAGCGAGCGGGTACGGTGCCCGGTAGGCCATCCCCCAACCGGGACACGCCGTTGATTTGTTCGAAAGGTGTAGTCGTACAACCACAGAGCGGTTCGAACGAACCCAACGCGAATGACAAGTTCGACGACGAGGACTACCCCGCTTACAGCATGGGCAGTGCTGCGCGAATCCTTGATACCACTCCGGCGTTTCTGCGCAGCCTCGATGAGGCCAAACTGCTGACCCCGCAACGTTCTGAAGGGGGGCATCGCCGCTATTCGCGCTATCAGCTGCGGATCGCCGCGCGTGCCCGTGAGCTCGTCGATCAGGGGACCGCGTTGGAAGCGGCCTGCCGGATCATCATTCTCGAGGACCAGCTCGCCGAGGCGCACGCCATCAACGCCGCACTACAGCAGCGCATAGACGACCGCACCGTTGACGACGATCGGCAATCCTGAACTGCGCCTTGGTGTCCGCACGGCAGCAGAAACCCCGGCCGCGCAGCGTCATCGGCGCCCGCTACGCGGCTTCTGCGATCTCAGTCGCGCATTCTCCGAAGTGAGCTCACCGTTGGCCGACGACAGCTCGGCGTTGCGATCCTGCAGCGGCAGAATTTGGGCGATGCCGGCGATGTTGACACCGTCGGCGACCAGGTCGGCTATCCGCTGCAGCCGATCGAGGTCGTCGTCGCTGTAGCGGCGGGTGCCGCCATCAGTACGCGCCGGGGTGAGCAGCCCGCGCCGCTCATACAGGCGCAGGGTCTGCGGATCGATCCCGCTGAGCTCGGCGGCCACAGAAATGCCGTATACCCCACGCGCCGATCGCGTCAACGCATCGCTCTGCACGTCCCAACGTTCCCTTCTCCGATTTGGTCGACATTCATCCTTGCACGAGTCGGAAAGGAGTGCTATAAGAAATCTATGCCGGACGACATAGATCATCTGTAACCAGCAGAGTGGGTTAGGAGGCAGAAATCATGTTGATGCGTACCGATCCGTTCCGTGACTTCGATCGACTGGCCCAGCAGGTGCTGGGCACTACGACCCGTCCGGCAGCGATGCCGATGGACGCCTGGCGCGAGGGTGACCTGTTCATCGTCGAGTTCGATCTGCCTGGGGTGGACGTAAATTCGCTGAACCTCGATGTGGAGCGCAATGTGCTCACCGTGCACGCCCAGCGTCCCGAACCGGATCCCGACCGGGAAATGATCTCGTCCGAGCGTGCTCGCGGGGTGTTCAGTCGACAACTGTTTTTGAGCGACACACTGGACACCGACGCGATCGAAGCCAACTACGCCGGCGGGGTGTTGCGGTTGACCATCCCCGTGGCCGAGAAAGCCAAGCCCCGCCGCATCGAGATCACGAGCAAGACCGACAAGACCCCAATCAACGCCTGACGAGGCCCACCGCACCCGCGGGGTCCGGGACGCCGCATCCGGGAAAGGGGGTGAGTGACATGGCGCCCGATATCCAACCCGATATCCGATGGGACCACAGCCTGCTCGATGTGGCGGCGGCGATCGTGGAGGCCGAATGGATACGCCTGCTACAGGATGAGGCCTTATGGGAGCGTGAACTCGCCGACCTGGCCGCCGAGGGGTCTACGCCCCGGCCCCGCCCCAGCTACCTCAGCACGCTCAGCGGCCGCCGCAGGCGCCCGGGCGCACCGATGCCGGCGATGCGGCGGTGGCTGCGGCGGCGGTGGCTGCCCGTGCCGGTGTGGGCCACCCAGCGTTCACCTCCGTACCACCTGGTGATCTGGTACTGAAACACCTTGTCGGGCAATGGAGGTGACATTCGTTCGATGCTCAACTAAGCCAACGACGCCGGTGTCGCGCACACCTGTCAGATAGTGGCGTCACCGCCACCGACACCGTCGCCGGATGCCGGTCCGCGCACGCACCGCCACCAGTAGTGGCGCACCGAACGTGGCACGTACACACGGCGTCGTAGGCCCACATCAACACCCTCGCCCGGTGGCGGGCCAACCCCGCCCCGACACCGGCCACGGGTGCCCGAAGAATCCATCCACCGCGGTGGCTCCCGGGATTCGAAAGCCCGGGAGTCACCGCCCAACACCGAGAGGTGGTAGCGACGGTGTGCACCCAGTTCGACCCTTACCGGGTGCTCGGCGTGTCACCAGAGGCCACCCAAGACGAGATCACCCACGCCTACCGCATCCGGCTACGCGCCCACCACCCCGACACCCGTCAGACGCCGTCCGGACACATCGCCGACGAACACCTCCAGCAGCTCCTGGCCGCCTACGCCCAACTGCGCGATCCCGCCCGCCGCGCCGAATATGACCGTGCCACTGGCACACCGCAACGACCCATCCCCGCCGACCATCCCGCCGCAGGCGCCGTCTCGATCCCAGTCACCCACCGCAGCCCGACCACGGACGCCAACACGACCGCCCCGCTCTTGCGGGCCGGCCCCGTACGCCGCCACCGCTGACACCGGTAGCGTGAGCGCGGGCTGAGATCAGCCGGACATCGCCCCCGCTACCGGTGTCAGCCCGGGCTCACCCCCCCAAAATCGTGGCTGTCCACTGCCCGGCGGGCGTCATAACCCGTGGGCTCAGCTCCCAGATCGGGGGCGTGCGACGCGGGTGCACCCGGCCGTGGCCAAGGTGTCCGACACTTGCAGTTCGGCGGGCAGATGCGATGACCGCAACCAGCCCGGCCAACCGATGACAGATCGCGCGGCCGCCGCACCCCACCGCGACCACGGCGAATCACCCTGCCGCATAGAACATGCCCCTTGGTCGACGACGGAGTCCGCAGCGGGAGGCTGGGCTGACTACACCCAAGATCGCGATCTCGGCAAATTTGCCACAGAGGAAATAACTGTTGTTACATTGTGCAAGCACTTTGTCAGCCAGGTCACATATCGAAGGCGGCGCGCTTGATGTCACAGCCCACTCCTCCCCGTCTGTCCAAGGCCAAGACCGCTGCCACCGCGGCAGCGGTCATCGCTACTACGGCAGCGTTGACCGCAGGCGTCGCATCCTCCGCGCCGGAGGCGCTGGCAGCCCACAACCGCAATGTGCAAGCGGATGTCGAGCTGACCGCAGGCGTTGGCCAGGTCCCCGATATCGTCGGGATCTACGGGGTCGGCCCGATCTTCTGGACTGCGCAAGCCCTCGGGATCACTCCTGAGAACGTGATCAAGGCCGCCGGCGGCTTGACCGGCAATACCGCGTTGGCCGACACCGTCATTGGGCTGCTCAACTTCCTCGACGCCGTATCGCCGATCGAGGCCGGCGTCAAGGGTCCGATGCCCAGCGATGTGTACGACGCGGTCAATGGGCTGACTTACACCACCGATGCCCTGGCTCAGCTGCTCGGCGTTCGCGACGGGTCCGTCATCGACAAGATCGTCGACTGGCTCGTCGGCAACGCGCCCATCCTGAATCAGCGTCGCGACATCATCCTGTCCGAGAGCCTGGGCGGGCTCACCACGTCGCTCGCCTACCGCGACATGATCAATGCGGTGCAATCCAATGACCCGGACTGGGGCATCGGGGTCACCGGCCAATGGCTGATCTTCGTCAACAACGTCAGCCGCCCCGGCGGTGGATTGTTCGCACTGGCAACCCCTTTCACCAACCTGTTCGGACTTGACCTCACCACGCCGGATGCCGGCAGCTACACCAATGCCGACAAGACCAAGGTCCTCAACACCTCGATCCTCGACATCACCTGGGCCTACAACCCGCTCTCGGATGTGCCCACCACACTCAACCCGCTGGCCTGGGCCAACTCGCTGGCTGCCGGGGTGTTCCTGACCTACCTCCTGCCCGATGAGGACAACAACATCGGCAACCACGTCTTACCGAAGTTGATCGCCGGCATCGCCGACGGCGTGAAGGTAATGGTCGACCCCACCGGCGGCCAGGGGACTTCATTGATTCCAGGCCTCGGCAAATTGCTCGACGGCCTTGGCATCAAACTCCTCGCCTTCCCCGGAAACGCCACGTACATCACCTACGACTCCGGCAATCTCCCGCTGCTTGAACCGTTCCGTGCGGTCCCGCACCTGGCCAATCTCGTTCCGGGCGTTGATATCCCAACTCCGTTGACCGACAGCGTCGAAGGCGCGCTGCGCAAGATGGTCAACATGGGTTACCAGGACGTCGACCCCACCACCCTGGAGCGCACGTTCAACGAAGCCGGTGACCAGGCCTACCTCTGGCACTCCCCGCTCACCCCGACGCAGCAACTGGCGGCGGTTCAGACGGTCTTCGACGCGTTGGTCGACGGCATTCAGGACAATGCCCTCAACCCGGAGGCCTGGACTCCGAAGCTTCCGGGCGCGGACTTCAAGCCGATCGTGCAGAACGCCGTATCTGTGGCGGTCGCCAAGGCAATGAGCGACGCCTTGGAGGGTATCCAGAAGGGCGTCGCCGACCCGATGTTCGACGCCGTCGAGAAGGGCCTGGCTCCGGTCACTCACGCTCTCGATGACATCAACGCTCAGGTCGAGGCCGCCATCGACAATGCCCTCAAGGTCAACGGCTCCACCGCCAACAAGTCCGGTGCCCAGGCGATCACCTCGGTGCCGTCTAGCGGCAGCCAGTTGAAGACGCTCAGCATCGAGGCCGCCGAGACCGATACCAGCGCCAAGTCCACGCCGCTCAAGGACACCCTCAAGGACGCGCTCAAAGACGTCGGACTGGACCAGGATTCGTTGAAGGACAACGAGATCTCCAAGAACGTCACGAGGCTCTCAGAGTCCGTCAAGATCAAGCCTGAGGCCAAAGCCAAGGCTCGTCACGCCGCCGATCCGAAGGATCCGCTGAAGAAGTCGGTGAAGGAGACGGTCGCGAAGGTGCAGGGCGCGGCCAAGGACGTCAAGGACACCATCGACAAGGCCGAGAAGAAGGTGGAAAAGGTGGCCAAGGATGCCGCCGACACCGTGAAGAAGAACACCCCGAAAACCAAGGCCAAGGCCCAGAAGTCAGAGAAGAAGTCTGACGCGGCCGCGTAGGCGCTGACCACCCGGCCGCAGGCGTTGTCCGATGACGACGCCTGCGGCTGGCCCGTCAGTGGGCTCAGATAAAGCCGAATGCGGGGAAGCCGTAGAACTCTTCCTCGCCCGGGTACACGCCTGGCGTCGAGTCGATTTGGACGTTGCCTTCCGACGCGCAGTCGGTGGTCTGCCCGCCAGCAATCGAACTCCCACCCGTCGTTTCGCACTGCGGCAGCAGCGAAGGATCGGCAGAGGCAGTCGGCGCGCCGAGGATCGCAACCGCAGCGCCCAACCCTGCGGCACCGAGAACCAGGAATTTTGGCATCTGCGGCATGGTGGTGCTTTCCCTTCATCTGGATCGACCTTGCATAGAGCTCACACGCGAAATTGTCAGGCACGTTATTGTTACCGCAAACATAGACCACCGCACGTCACCGCGTCCGATGATCGAGGAGTCCGATGAACCGCGTAACGCACTCACTGATTCGCGTCACCGCAATCGTATTGGGGGCCGGAGCGGTGGCCCTCGGGGCTTCGGCTATCGCAGCGGCCGAGCCGCCGAATTGCACCACGGCCGATGTAACGGCGGTGATGGGCGACGTGTCATCGAATATGAGTGGCTACCTGTTCACTCACCCCGACGTCAACGCGTTCCTCACCGGACTCCAGGGCCAAAGTAAGTCTGCCGCCGCCGAGCAGACGAAGACCTATCTCAACAACAACCCTCAGGTGCGCGCCGAGCTGGATGCGATCCGCAGACCCGCCATCGACCTGCGCAACCGCTGCAACATCCCGCTCGAAGCCGAGATCTCCGGCGTCATCTAAAGCCACGCATTCGCTAACAGCCCCGGGGACGCGTCGGTAGCGTGGCCAACATGCCACGCACTGTGCTCGTCACCGGGGCGACCGGCACTCTCGGCCACCATGTCGTGCCTGAGGCGACCGAGGCCGGCCATCATGTCCGGGCACTGAGCCGCCGGGAGCGAGTCGGCTACACGGGCGTGCACTGGCACCAGGCCGACTTGCTCAAGTCCGACGGTTTGGACGCCGCACTCGACGGCGTGGATGTCGTCCTCCATTGCGCCACTCAGCCCACCGGCAGTAAGGACATCAGGGCGGCCCGGAATCTGATCGAGGCTGCGCGACGCAAGGGCGTCGGGCATCTCATCTACATCTCCATCGTCGGGATCGACGACATCCCGCTTCCTTATTACAAGACCAAGCTGCGGGTCGAGCAGGCACTCGAGTCATCGGGTGTGGGGCACACGATCCTGCGCGCCACACAGTTCCACGAGCTAATCGAAAAGACGTTCTCGGCGCAGCGATTCTTGCCCTTCTTGTGGGCCCTGCGGGACGTCCGATTCCAGCCGATCGACACCCGCGATGTGGCGACCCGATTGGTCGCATTGATCGATTCCGAACCGGCCGGGCGGGTGTCTGACATCGGCGGCCCCAGCATCCACAGTCACCCAGAATTGGGACAGATGTATCTCTCAGCACACAACAGCGTACGTCGCGTGGCCAGATTCACCCTGCCCGGTCGCATCGTCGCCGGTTACAGGTCGGGAGCCAATCTGACCCCGGAAAATGCGATCGACGGCGTATCGTTCCAGGACTATTTGGGCACGGGCGGATAGATCATCTACGCCGAGCAGGCGTCACTGTCGCAACCATGGCGACACAGTTTCCCCATCGGTCTTGCATGTGACAGCGATCGTCGTAGGCTCGACAGCGATGAGCACTTCAGCGCCGCAGGACAGGTCGATGCGGGCTGCCGACACCGACCGCATTCAGGTGGCGCAGCTGCTCACTGATGCTGCCGCCGCGGGCCGGCTGCCGATGACCGAGTATGAGGACCGGCTAGCAAAGGCCTACGCGGCTGAGACCTACGACGATCTGGCGCGTCTGAGCCGCGACCTTCCCGGCGCGGTCAACTGTTCGGCCGGCCACTGTCGGCCTGCCCCCTCGACGCTGCTGCTGGCGATCATGAGCGGGTTCGAGCGCCGGGGCCGGTGGAACGTGCCGAAGAAGTTGACGACGTTCGCGCTCTTCGGTGGCGGGGTGGTCGACCTTCGCTACGCCGATTTCACCGCACCCGATGTCGAGGTCCGCACCTATTCCATCTTCGGCGGGCAGACCATCCTGGTGCCGCCCGAGGTGAATGTGGATCTCGACGGCACGGGCGTGATGGGGAACTTCGATCACAGCGTCGACGGGGACGGCACGGCCGGCGCGCCGCGTGTCCACATCCGCGGCTTCTCGCTGTGGGGCAGCGTCAGCGTGAAACGCAAGAAGCGCCGCAACCAGATCGAGGACTGAAAACGAAAACGGGCGGGCCCGAAGGCCCGCCCGTCTCAATGTCCGACAGATCAGTGGTTGCAGCTTGCGGCGGCGACACAGGTCAAGGACTTGTTCGCGTTGGAAGGCTTCGCGCTCGACACCTTGGCGGTGGGTCCGTCCCCAGCGATGGCCTTGGGCAGGGTGCCCGGCAGGTCCTTCTCGTCCGGGAGGATCTTGTTGCCGAGGTACTGGTTCGAGTACTTCTGCGTCTGGTTGTAGTAGTACTTACCGGCGTTGACGTTCAGCTCCCCCTGGACCACACCGTTGGTGCCCTTGCTGGGATCGGCGTAGTTCGCCGTGCCGAAGTTGGTGTGGTAAACCTCGCCCAACGGGCTGTCGTCGAGCGTCTTGTTGACGCCGGGCGTCTGGTTGAACACCTTGTCGCCGACGGCCTGTGCCGCCCGCACTCCCGGCGCGGGGTTGTCGAAGGCGGGCCTGCCCACCGCGTTGCCCGACGCACTGGAGTCAGCGGACGCCAGGCCGGTCGGCAAGGCCACCGCCAATGCACCGCCCGCGATGACGCCCCCGACCAACGTCCGCGTCCGCACCGACCGCTCGGACATCTTCCGATGTTTTGCCATGCCTGTTACCTCTCGTGAGTGGCGTTGCGCCGCAGCTAAATTCGGGCCACACAGCTGACATTGCCACCGGCCCGCCAGCGAACCTAAGGCACCACAGACACCAGCGGTAGGTAGTGGCGACGTTGTTCATTTGCTGTTCGGCACATGATCACGAGAATTCACAGCTCGTACACAGGAACCGTCCAAGCACGTGAAAACGCAACGGCCCCCTCCGTTTTGGAGGGGGCCGTCGCGTGGGATCAGGCGTTACTTGTCCTTGTTGTCCTTGGTGCCCTTGTTGTCCTTGGTGTCGGAGTGGGCGTTGCCGGCCTTGGCCCCTGAGGCGGCTCCGGAGGAGCTGTCGGTGTCACCCTTGGCGGTGTCACCCTTGGCGGTCTCCTGCTTGCCCGCACCGGCCTTGGTCGTGGGCTTGAATGCCTTCTCGAGACTCTTCGTGGCATTCTCGACGAACTTCTCGCCGGCCGACTTCTTGCGCTCGGTGGTGCGCGATTTGGGAGCGAACTTGTTCGGAGTCTTGGTCGCAGCACCGGCGTCAGTCGACTCGGCGCCACTGGGCTTCGCCTCGGTCGACTTCTGCTCCTCCGCCGACTTCTCCTCAGCCGCAACCTCTTTGACGTCCGCGACCTCTTTGACGGTGGTCGCGGTCTTGGGCGCCAGGTCCAGACCCAAGTCCAGCTTCGGCAGCTTCGGCAGCTCGAACTTCGGAGCCTCGGGCTTCGAGACCTCGACCGGCGTGGCCGTCTCGGTGCCGCTCTCAGCGGTCTCGTCGACGGCGCTTTCCTCGTCCTTGACCTCGACGGTCGAGACGAGCTTGGTCTCGGCGGGCGCCTCGAGCCGCTCAACGAGCTTCTTGAACGGCGATTCGACGTCGAGCTTCGGCGTCGGCAGGCTCAGCAGCTTGCTGAGGCTCGGCAGGCTCGTGGAGCTCACGGCGTCCGAAGCGGTTTCGGCCTTCTCTTCGGTCTCTTCCTTGGCCGCCAGCAGGCTGACGTCGGCGCTCTCCTCTTCGGCCACGCCACCCGGCACCGGGTCCAGCGTCCCCTGCGTGATCGCATCGACAACGTAGGTGACGGCGGCCGTGATGCCCGTGTTCGCGCCATAGCCGAAGAAGAACGAGTTGCTCAGATTCTGCGCGAAACCGCCGTCCGGCAGGTTGTCGTTCAGGATGCTGCCGACGACCGTAGCGACCCCGCCCCCGAAGAACTCGTCGACGCGCTTCGACAGCTGGAGACGCTGGGTCGGGTCGAACGCATCGACGGCCGCGGCGGCGATAACCGAACCGAGGTAGGCGAATTCGTTGAAGCCGGCCTCGAAGAAGATGTTGTCGACGATGTCGAGGGGCAGGATGTTGTCGCTGAGGTAGTACGCCAGGCCGGTGAACCCGTCCTTGCACACCGAGCCGGTCGCAGAGCAGTCACCCGGAGCGTAGAAGTTCTCGTTGACCTTTTTGCCGGCCTTGTCATAGAACTGGACGCCATCGCCCATGTCGCCCACGGTCGCGGGGATCGTGGCGGCCGCGTCGCGGTAAAGCGGCTTTCCATCTGGACCGACGAGAGCTGTGTCTTCCGGAGTGTTCTCGTCCGGATATGCGAGCTTGCCGTCCTTGAGGACGTAGCCGGTGGTGGGACCGGAAACGACACCCTGGTAGTAGTAGCCGCCGTAACCCTGGGTGAACGACTGCCACGCACCCTGCAGCGAGAGCGCCACCAACTGCATCTGTTCCGCCGTCATGGTCCGCTGCGCAGGAGCTTCCGCGCTCGAGGCGGCCACCGTGATCTCGTCGCGCGGAACGAACAGCGCAGGGGTCCCAGCGACAAGCGCGCCGGCGCTGAGGAGGGCGACGCCAGTGGTGACGAGCGGACGGACTGCCATGTGGGTGTGGCCCCTTATCTCGAGCGTGGGCGGAATTCCGGAGAACCCGTGCAGGTACCTGCGTAGAACCTTAAAAGTCCTTGAGAAGGGTAATTCCCGGCACCCCCACCCGCAACCTCTATCCAGGCACAACCGGAGCGTGCGACGCACCGCCGCCGCGCTTCTCTTGCGCTGCGACTCCGGCCAATTTTTCGATGCAGAACGAGACGTTCCCGATCGGCACAGAATCAGCTAATTATGAATACCGTTGCCGCGGAGCCCGCTGAGCGCAAAGGCGCGGGTTGCAGCCCGCGGAACCCGTTGCGCGAGCGCCGACCGTGCGGGTGCGGCACACTCGGGCGTTCATCCGAACAGCTCGGCGCGGAGCCGGTCATATCCCTAGGTCAGGCCGCATGATGCTCGCGCCGGCAGGCACCGATCCGCGGCCACTCGCCGCCCCGACCGCACGCCGCGCGTCGGTCACTTCGAGTCCGGCCGGTCCGCTCGCCGAAGCCCTGCGGAAGCCAAACCAACCACCCCCGCGGGGAAGCGACAGCGGCCACGATTGATTCAAATCGGCATTACCGGAAAAACAACGGCCACCGAGCCACGAAAGACATGCCCTTACGGAGAAGTAAATAACCGCAGGTCACGGGCCTTGTAGCGAACATTTTGAACGCGGTCAGATCCTGAGAAAAACCTGAGATTGCGGTCCAAACAGACGAAAACACCATGGCCCCCGCCAAAAGGGCAGGGGCCACGGTGTGAGAGCGGGTGACTACTTGTCGCCGCCTTCTCCCGAGTCATTCTCTCCGCCGGTGGCATTCTTGACGGCCTCGCCCAGTTTCTTCAGGAACTTGCTGCCGTTGGACTCGCCCTTCGGCTTGCCGTCACCGAAGAGGATGGGCGGTGTGACCTTGTTGCCGGTCTTGGTATCGGTGCCCGTCTTGGTCTCGTCTTCCGCGGCAGGCTCTTTGTCCTTGATGCTGCTCTTGGGAGTGACGTCGGGCTTCAGCTCCGGCGCCTTGAATTCCGGTGCCTTGAATTCCGGCGCCTTCAACTCGGGAGCCTTGAACTCGGGGACTTTCACCTCGGGAGCCTTGACTTCAGGCAACTTCACTTCGGGCGCCTTGAACTCGGGCAGCTTGAACTCAGGCGCCTTGGGGGCCTCGAACTTCGGGGCTTCGAGCGTCGGAAGCTCGATACCGAGCGGGGTGGTTCCGGTGCCGCCCTCGACCGGGTTCTCTGTTCCCTCAACATCCTTGAGGAGCGTGGGCTCGGTGGAACCTTCGAGCTTCTCGGTGAGCTTCTTCCACGGCGACTCGACGTCGAGCTTCGGCGTCGGCAAGCTCAGCAGCTTGCTGAAGTTCGGCAGGCCGGTGGAGGTAGGCGTGGTTTCCGTCTCGGCCGTGGTCTTGGCCAGCAGCACGGTGTCCTCGGAGCTCGTGTCGAAAGTCTGAACCGGGTTGCCGTCGAGCGGATTGAGGAAGTTCGGATCAGGGGTAGGCGTGCCTTGAGCGATGGCATCCACCACGTAGGTGATCGCGGCAGTGATGCCGGTGTTGACGCCATAGCCGAAGAAGAACGAGTTCGTGAGGCCGTAGGCGTAGCCATCCTGCGGCAGGTTGTCGAGAAGGAGATTGCCGACGAGTTGCGTTGCGCCACCATCGAAGAAGTCGTTGACACGCTTGGCTAGATCGAGCCGACCGGTCGGATCAACGTTGTCGATTGCGGTCGCGACGACGAGGATGGCTTGACGCGCGAGCTCGGTGAACCCGCCCTCGAAGAAGATGTTGTCGATCGGCCCCAGGGGCAAGATGTTGTCACTGAGGTAGTACGCGAGCCCAGTGAATCCGTCCTTGCAGACCGCGCCGGTAGCCGTGCAGTTACCGGGATCGTCCTCCAAGACGATCTCGCCGTTCTCGTCGAGTTCGTAGACGGGGGCACCCTGGACGTTGTAGTACTGGGCACCGGGCTCCAGATCGGCCGTCGTGGCGCGCGTCCCGTCTGCGTTATAGAGGGGCGTGCCGTTCGCATCTTCGAGGAACCCGGCATTGTCGATGGCCTCGGCGGGTTTGGGGCTCTGTCCCGGAATGTAGAGACCGCCGTAACCCTGGGTGAACGACTGCCACGCGCCCTGCAGTGACAGCGCGAGCAGGTGGATCTGCTCTTGGGTCAACGTCTTGTGCGCTTCGACCGCGGCCGCCGTCGGGGAAGCAACGGTGACCGCACTATGCGGGACGAACAGCGCGGGGGCCCCAGCAACGATCGCGCCAGCGCTGACAAGTGCGACACCGGTGGTGACGAGCGGACGTACAGCCATACGCGTGGCCCCTTTTTCCTGAGCGTGAGCCGGGCTCTGAAGACCCGGGCCGGTACCGGAGTACAACTTAGAAACTCCTGAGAATGCTAAGTCCCGGTACCGCCTCCCGCAACCTCTATAGACGCAGGACAGTATCCACTTTGCCAACGCCATGCACTCACTTGAGCGGGGCGGCGTCGACCAATTTTCCAATGCAAATTCAACCGCTACATTTTCAGCCGTTTCCAGCTACGCCCAGCACGTCGCTGACCGCCGGTTTCGTCAGCATAAATGCGCGCCCCACCGGCCATGCGACCCGCGGAACGATCGAGATATTGGTTGCTGGAGCACATTAGGCCAAGGCACATCGAGGCGAGGTACGAAGCTCAGGCCATCTCCACACAAACCACACATAACCAATGTTCACATCGGCGTGGCGTCCGACTCGCAAGTGGCCGTTCGGACAAGGCTCCGCTCAACAAGCGCGCCCACGTCCAGTTGCGGCGCTGGCCTTTTTGCTACCGGCGCGGCCGCGCAACAGCACTCCCAGATTGACCCATCCATTGTTTGCAAGGGACGGCACGAAAAGCCATTATTTGCATTCGCAACAACAGTGGGGAGCCAACCGCCATGAGTTGGTCCCGCGTGTTAACTGATGGTGAACAAATCGTGTCCGAAAGGACCGACACGAAGCCTCGTCAGCAAAGCTTTCAACCTGAGAAGAACCTGAGATCGGCTCAGTCGCCGGCCGACGACGCGTCGGCATCCGGCGCATGGACCGACGCCGTCGCTGCCTCGCCGCGCAGCTTCTTGGCCCAGGCTCGCACCCCGTCGACCACCGGCCCGCCGGACCGGCGCGGACCCGAAGCGCGATCGCGGCCCAGAGCTTTCGGGGAGAAGTCCAGACTCTTCCGCAGCACCGGGCGGGTGGCCGGCTCCGCCTCAGACGCCGCTGCGGGACCCGCCGCAGAAGCCGGTGCCGGTTCGGACGCCGACCGGGCCGCCGAACCGCCGTCACGCAGGATGTTGGCGCCTTCCTCGACCCCGGCGGTGAAGTCGTGGACGAACCGCTCGGTCTCCTCGCGGGTCGGAATCAGCCGGGCCGGCGTGTATTTCTGCGGGTTGGCCAACGGGTCGTTGTCGGGATACCCGTAATCGACCACCGCCCGGAGCGCCGGGGTGGCCGCGTCGGCCAGCAGGTTGCCCGGCTCCCCGAACGCCCGCAGCGGTGAAACCAGCGGCAGGTTGTCGGACTCGTAACCGACGTAGGTGGTGTCGTCGACTCGGCTGATCCGCACGGTGCCGTCGGCCGTCTGGCGCACCACGGTGCCACCGCTGTCCAGCGTTTCCTGGCAGGTGGCATCGCAGTCGCGCACATTGCCGTCGGCGTCGATCGGGAAATCCAGGCTGTCCTGCTGGAGCCGGCGGTCCAGATAAGCCATCAGCGAGTTGGCCATCGCGAGCGCGTTCCACAGGTAGGCGGGAATGTTGGAGTTGATGTCGTACTCGTAGACCACGTTGACCACCGGCACGCCCGGGTCCGTCGGCGTCGGGATCGGGTTCACCCCGATCGCCGCGAAGAACGGCAGCCGCGTGCCGAATCCGCCGTTGGGGCTCGCCACGTTGTTGTCGAGCACATACAGCTTGGGCTGAGTCACCACGGGATCGTTCGTCAGCTTGCCGTAGGTCAGCAGCAGGCTCACATTCGCCGCGCCCCAGCCCGAGGACAGCACCACATTGTCGTCGCCACTGTTGTCCTGGATCGCCCGGTAGACGCCGAACGGGCCGGTGAAGAAGTTCGCGACGACAGGCTCGTCCTGGCCCTGCCGGTACAGCCCACCGTAGAAATCGGCCACGCCGTCACCGGCCGGGTTCGTCGAACTCGCACCGATGATGAGCGCCGACAACTGCACCGCGGTCATCGGCTGCGCCGCCCCGAGCGCAGTCACCGTCGCCAACGCCATCCCACCGAGAAGCGATGCCGGCAACACGCGTCCACCCAAGCGTTGTGCCACGGCGCCGCCTCTCAGCCCAGTTCGAATGAGCAGAAGCTACCCGACGGCAAACGGCAGCGTCGGCCAATGCGGGTACAGCTAGCGCGGCATCGCGATCCGCAGCCCGGCGAGCATCACCTGGGCGTCGGCCATGTAGGTCTTGTTGTTGGGCGCGGTGCTCTGCGTCATCGCCACCACGTTCCACACCCTCGACCCGAGGGGCACCATCACCGTCACCGCGGTCACATAGATGGTCTTCGCGGCGTCGCCGGGTGGGATCGTGTAGTTCGCCATCAGCGCCGGGAATCCACAGATCTCCGTCGGCACCTGGGTGATGTCCTGCCCGCCACCGGCTTCGAAACCCTTGATGCTGTCGTTCAGCAGATCCCTGGGTGGCCGGTCACCGTCGGTGGCGTCCGCCGTGGCCACCGACAGGGCCGGGTTGGTGACGCCATCGCTGAGCGACACGTTGCGCAGCACCAACTTGACTGCCCCCGTGGCCAACTCAGGAACGGGTTCCCAGCCCGGCGGCTGGGCGATGCGCACCCTGGGATCGTCCGGCCCGGTCCCGGACAGTTCGATCCACCGATCCGAATGCAATTGCTCGCAGGGCTGCGCCTTGTACGCGGGCAGGCCCGGCACGCCGGGAGAACCCTGCGACCCCGTCGAGTGCCCGGAAGGCTCGAATCCGGCCGTCACCGTGCCTTCAATCGTGTGCGAGCACCCGCTGAGAAACAGCCCAGCCGCCAACACGACCACTCCGGCGACTAGCTTCGGGACCCCCATCGTTGACAGAGACTACGCGAGCCCGCTTTGCCCCGAGTGCGACGCAGGGGTTGCTCCGCCGCGTTGCCAACGACGTTTGCGTCACTTTCGCTGTGGTTGCCAGCCCCGGGAGAGCAGCGCGGTGCGGGCCTCAGCGAGAATCTCCGCAGCGCGGTCTTCCTTGATGACATGCAGAACGTGCCAGCCGAGCCGCTGCAGCGCCCGGTTCACCACGACGTCCAGCACGTATTGCCTACGGTTCTTGAGATGCTGCTCGCCGTCATATTCGGCGCCAACCTTGAACTCTTCCCAGCAGATGTCGATCCGGCGGATGTATGAACCGTCCTCGTCGTAAACCACGTACTGCGTGGTGGGACGGGGCAGTCCGGCTTCGACGAACAGCAACCGAAGCCGCGTCTCCGGCGGCGACTCAGCACCGCCGTCGACGAGCGGGAGCGCCACCCGAAGCTGTCGAAGCCCACGCACCCCGGGATGGCTCTTCACGATCAGCATTACGTCTTCGATTGCGAAGGGGCGGACATTGGAAAGGGCGTCCAGTCGCTCGACCGCCTTGCCGGGTGGGAGGTGGCGTGCGAGGTCGAATGCCGTGCGCTCCGGGGTGGCTACGCGGATCCCGCCCATCGTCCACCACTCGTCGACGTGCAAGGTTTCGCGTCGCACGAGCAGGCCGGGTTGTCGCCGTGTCGCCGTGATGAGCTCGATAGGGGCGTCGTCACCGACCCACTTCGCGCCATACATCGCCGACGCGGCCACTCCTGTGATCACCGCCTTGGGCGCCGCCAGGTGTGCACCGACAATGCGGTCACGAAGCGATGGTTCATGACGGCGCGGGACATATATGCCGCTGTAGATCTGCCGATAGCGGGCGCGCAACTGGCCTTTGGTCAGATGGCCCGCTGCGACAGCCTCCGCGCCGATGAAGGGAATCCGCATGTGTACTTGGACGCAGCGGACTCCGGTATGGCTCCCGGCGACGTCGAAAGTGACGCAGAGGTCGTCAGCAGCGCCGCCGAGCGACCCCTGCGTCGCACTCGGCGCGAGCTAGCGCCGGCGCGAATGCAGGTAGTCGCCGACCACTGCGGCACCAAGGCCGTCGAGATCGGGCACGACCACGCGCCCCTGCACGCGCCGGGCCACCTGATCGATGAAACGGGCGAGGCCGGGATCAGAGCCCAGGCGGAAGATGGTCACCTGCGCGCCGAGGCGGGCCACCTCGTCGAAACCACGCACGGTGTGGGCGATGGTGCGCGGGTGTGGCGGGTAGTCGAAGAAGACCGACGACCCTTCGCCGTCACCGAAATCCTCCAGGTGCGCGGTGGGTTCACCATCGGTCACCACGAGCACGACCGGCTGGGCATTGGGATGACGACGCAGATGCCGGGTCGCCAGCGCCAGCGCATGGTGCAGGTTGGTGCCCTGCTCGTACACGCCCTCCAGCCCCGTCAGCTCACCCGCGGTCACGGTGCGGGCATACCGGCCAAACGCGATGATCTGCAACTCATCTGACCGGAACCGGGTGCTCACCAGATGGTTGAGCGCGAGTGCGGTGCGCTTCATCGGCAGCCAGCGGTTCTCCATCACCATCGAGAACGAGGTGTCCACCAGCAGCGCCACGCAGGCCTGGGTGCGGGTCTCCGTCTCGGAGATCTCCACATCCTCGACCGCGAACCGGATGGGGCGCTCGACGGTTCCGGTACCGGCCTGGCGCAGCACGGCATTGGTCACCGTGCGGGTGACGTTCCACGGCTCGGTGTCGCCGAACTCCCAGGGTCGCGTGGCCCCGGTCAGCTCCCCGGCCGCTCCGGCCCGGCGGGTGTCGCGTTCGCCGTGCCGGCCCGAAAGTCGCTGTGCCACATCACGCAACGCGGTCTGTCCGAGCTGACGCATGGCCTTGGGCGACAGCCGCCACTGTCCGTCGGAGCCGCGGTCGATGAAACCCTGGTTCACCAGGGCCTTTTCCAGCTCGGACAAGGTCCGGGCGTCGATCGCGGCGTCCTCACCGAGCTGACGGGCCAGCGCCTCGAGGTCGACGTCATCCATCGACGCCCCGGCGTAGCTCTGGGACAGCGCGTCGGCCAGCTGCTCGAGTTCGGCGATGTCGGACAGCGCCTGGGCGCCCTCCCCCATGCCCAGCGGATCGCCACCGGAGAAGCGCTCCGAGCCGGTCCAATCCTCACCGGGCCGGGCGGCCTGCAGGTGTGAGTCGAGCCGGTCCAGCGCGTTCATCAATGACGGCGAACCGAAAGCCTGCTGCGCCAGGGCATCCAGCTCGGCACGCTGTTCGGCCGACAGGCTGTTGCGGAACCGCTGCGCGGCGGCAGCCCGCTTTGCCAGCGAGTCCAGCAGCTCATCGATGTTCTGCGGGCCCTCCGGGAAGAACTCGCCGTGCTTGTCCATGAACTGCTGGAAGTCCTGCGGGGTGTCCTCCCCGCGGGAGTGCTTGTCCAGCAGGTCGTTCAGGTCGTCGAGCATGTCGTTGACGCGCTGCCGGTCCTCGTCGGTGGCGTTCTCCAACGCCTCCTTCATGCCCGCGAAACGCTGGTCCAGCATCTCGCGGCCCAGCAGATCCTTGATCTGCTGGTACTTCTGCCGGGCTTCGGGGCTGCGCCAGTCATAGTCGGCGAGCTCCTGAACGGCCTTGGCCGGCGACGGCGAGAGCGCCTCCATCTGCAGTTCGCCGAACCGCGCATTGTCGTCGAGGGCGCGGGCCAGCTCCTTGCGTTCGGCCAGCACGGCCTCGTCGAGCAGCTTTTTGATCTCCTGCAGCGTGCCGTCAAGGTTGTGTCGCTGCAGCAACTCCCGGCGCTTCCGGTTGGCCTCGGCGGCCAGCCGATCGGTGCCGCGCATGCCCTCGGTACCGCGACGCATCAGCTCGGAGAGCGCTCGGCGCGGCGAGCTGCCCTCCATCACGTTCTGACCGATCTGTTCGAGGGCGTCGCGCAGATCGATCGGCGGTGCCAGCGGGTCGGGGCCACCGCTGTATCGCGAATACCGCGAGGTGTGCCCGTGTCCCCGGCCGGGATCAGCCATAGACCGTCTCTCCCTCCCCCGTCACCTTGTCCACACGCTTGGCCAGATAGAGGGCCTCCAAAGCCAATTCGACCGCCGCGGCCCGCTGGCCGACCGACACCGCACCCAGCCGGGAGGCGATCGCGTCGATGGCGGGCAGATCGGGCAGGGCAGCCAGGACATCCTTGGCCGACACCCGCTCACCGGTGGTCACCGGAGAACCCTCCTCGACCGCGGTCACCAGCGGGGCGACGTCGATGCCGCCCAGCAGCCGCTGAGCGGTGTCGGCGGTGGCGCGGCGCAGCAGGTGCTCCAGCACCGCCTGCTCGCGTCCCTCCTCGCCCGTCTCGAACTCCAATTTGCCGCGCAGCACGTCGATCACGGTGGACAGATCCACCACCCGGGCCACCGGATCGTCCTCGCCGAGAATCGCCGAGCGGTGCCGCGCCGAGGCCGCCACCGTCTCGGCCGCAGCGATCGCGAACCGCGCAGACACACCGGACCGCTGATCGACAGAGTTCGATTCACGCAGATTGCGGGCGAATCGGGCCAGCACGCCGAGCAGGTATTCGGGCACCTCGGCGGCCAACTGGGCCTCCTGGCGGATCACCCCGATCTCGTCGTCGATCTCCAGCGGGTAGTGCGTACGGATCTCGGCGCCGAAGCGATCTTTGAGCGGCGTGATGATCCGGCCGCGGTTGGTGTAGTCCTCCGGGTTGGCGCTGGCCACCACGAGCACGTCGAGCGGCAGCCGCAACGTGTAGCCGCGGACCTGAATGTCGCGCTCCTCCATCACGTTGAGCATCGACACCTGAATGCGCTCGGCCAGGTCGGGCAGCTCGTTGACGGCCACGATGCCGCGGTGCGCCCGCGGGATGAGCCCGTAGGCGATCGTTTCCGGATCACCCAGGCTGCGCCCCTCGGCGACCTTGATCGGATCGATGTCGCCGACGAGATCGGCCACGCTGGTGTCCGGGGTGGCCAGCTTCTCGGTGTACCGCTCGCTGCGGTGACGCCACTCGACCGGCAGATCGTCGCCGGAATCAGCGGCCCGGCGGATCGACTCCGGCGTGATCGGGCTGTAGGGGTGCTCACCCAACTCGGATCCGGCGATCACCGGCGTCCACTCGTCGAGCAGCCCGGTCAGCGCGCGCAGCAGCCGCGTCTTGCCCTGACCCCGCTCACCGAGCAGCACCACGTCGTGCCCCGCGATCAAAGCCCGCTCCAGCTGCGGAATCACCGTGTCGTCGAAACCGAGAATCCCAGGCCAGATATCGCGGCGGTCCGCGAGTGCGGACAGCAGGTTCTCCCGAATTTCGGCTTTGACGCCCCGCTCACGATGGCCGGAGGCACGCAGCTCACCGACGGTGCGAGGCAGATCCTTGGGTTGGCTCACCACTCCACGCTACGACTGAACTCGCCCGCGCACATCGCCACCCGTCAGACTCGAGCCCCGAGGCCGCCCGCAGCTGGCACCCGGCACGCGCGTGTCAGTCCCCCGGCATAGTCGTTGCCCGAGCGTTGCGACCGGTAGTCTGCGCTCCATGCCGTTGGCTAGCGGTCAGGAATTCGCAGGGTTCACCATCGTGCGGTTGGTGGGCACTGGTGGCATGGGCGAGGTCTATCTGGCGTCCCACCCGCGGTTGCCCCGCGAGGACGCTCTCAAAGTGCTGCCCATCAGCGTCAGCTCGGACAACGAATTCCGCCAGCGGTTCATCCGCGAGGCGGACATGGCGGCCACCCTGTGGCATCCGCACATCGTCGGCGTGCACGACCGCGGCGAGTTCGAGGACCGGTTGTGGATCTCGATGGATTTCGTCGACGGGCACGACGCCGCCAAGCTGCTGCATGACCAGTACCCCAAGGGAATGCCGGCCGAAGACGTCGTCGAGGTCGTCACCGCCGTCGGCGACGCACTCGACTACGCGCATCAGCGCAAGCTGCTGCACCGCGATGTCAAGCCGGCCAACATCCTGCTCACCAGCAAGCAGAATTCCAAGCGCCGCATCATGCTGACCGACTTCGGGATCGCGCGGCGCGCCGACGAGGTCAACGGGCTCACCTCGACCAACATCACCGTGGGCTCGATGTCCTACACCGCGCCCGAACAGTTGATGGGCCAGCCGCTGGACGGCCGCGCCGACCAGTACTCGCTCGCGGCCACCGCCTACCGGTTGTTCACCGGTGCCCCGCCGTTCGCGCACAGCAACCCGGCCGTGGTGATCAGCCACCACCTGAACTCCCCGCCACCCAAGCTGGCCGACACGAAACCTGAACTGGCCGTGTTCGATTCGGTGATGGCCAAGGCCCTGTCGAAGGATCCCAAGGACCGTTACGCCACCTGTCATGACTTCGCCGTCGCGCTGGCCGAGGCGGCGACCGGAACCACCCCCGAGGTGCGCACCCCGGCACCCGTCCACGAGCCGGCGCCGCCCACCGCCCCGCTGATCATCCCGAAGCCGGCGAACCCGCCGCCGACGCCACTCTCACCGTCGAACCCGCGGCCCGTGCCCCCGTCAGAGCCGCCGGTGTTCACCTCGTCGTGGACGGGTAACGAAACCTCCTCTCACAAACCCGTAGCGGTCGGTGTGCCGGCCGGAATGCAGGGCCTCGGCGGGCCGGCGGTCCCGGTTGGGCCGCCGCAGACCAACTTCGGGCCGCCTCCCCTGCCGCACACCCCGATCCCCAAGAAGTCGGGCAACCGGCGCAACCTGTTTCTGACTGCCGGCGTGATCGGCGCGGTCGTCCTGCTCGTCGGCGGCATCACCCTCGCGGTCACCTCGGGAGGCGACGACGGCAACGGCGGCGGAGGCGAGACCACCTCCGCAGTCGCCACAGACACGTCCGCCTCGGAAACCTCGACCTCACCGAAACCGGCGGCGCACGCCTTCACCATCGCCGACTACATCAAGCAGAGCGGCATCGTCGAAACACCGGTCCACCGCGGCGATCCGGGCGCACCGGTGTTCACCATGCCGACCCCGCCCGGATGGATCGACGCCGGTCCGCGCACACCGGCCTGGGCCTATTCGGCCATTGTGAACGACCCGGCGAACCCGACCGAGCCGCCGTCGGTCGTCTCGTTGATCTCCAAGCTGGCCGGCGACGTCGACGCCAACAAGCTGCTTGAGTTCGCCCCCAACGAGCTGCAGAACCTGGCCGACTACAAGCCGGACGGGGACGTGGCCCGAGGGGACATCAGCGGGTTCCCGTCCGTCCACCTGGCCGGCACCTACGCCAAGGGCGGCCAGCGTCGCGCGATCGCCCAGACCACCGTCGTGATCCAGGCGCCCGGCAGTGTCTACGTGCTGCAGATCAACGCCGACGCCAGCGAACGCGACAAGACGGCGTTGGCCGATATCAACAAGGCGATCGAGGCCCAGGCCACCATCACCATGCCCTGAGAGCCGTGCTGGGTCGCCCCACGTCGAGCAGACTCAGGTACCCGGTACCCTGAGTATCGTGAATTCGCTCGATTGGCGTAGCCGGCCGGCCACCGTGCACTTCGGCCCCGCATCTCTGCAGTCCAGGGCACTGGGCTGGACCACCGCGATCTTCGTCCGCCCATTGCTGGGTCTGCTGACGCTGATCGGAATGGGCATCAACCGCGTCGCCCCGGCCCTGCTGCAGCGCGCACACCTCGATGTCATCGACCGCCCCCTGCGGGTCATCAAGCCGCTGCCCGGCACCGAGGTGACGCCCGTGGCGCTGCCCAACTGTCCGGCCGAATGGGTGATCGCTCCCGAGGCTCGCGACTCCGATCTGGTGATCGTCTACCTCCACGGCTCGGCGCTGGTCACGCTCGGCCTGAACTCGCACCGCCGCTTCGTGTCGAAGCTGTCGGCCAGCACCGGGGCACGCGTGCTCAATGTCGGCTACCGGCTGGCCCCGCAAGCCGACATCGACGATGCCGTCGCCGACGGGCTCGACGGCTACCGCATGGCGCTGTCGCTCGGGTACACACCCGACCGGATCGTCCTGGCCGGCGATTCGGCAGGCGGGCTTATGGCCGCCGACACCGCACTGGCGGCGCGTGACGCCGGGCTGCCGGTCCCGGCCGGGCAGGTGCTGCTGTCGCCGTTGACCTCATCCGACATGGACCTGAAATACCGTGCGCTGCAAGAGCATCGTGACGTGCTGTTCCCGTTCATGACGGTGAAGTTCATCTACGACGTATTCGCGACGGTCAACGGCACCCGGCCGACTCCGGTCATGCCGCCCGAGGCAGACCTGCACGGCCTCGGGCCGTTCCTGCTACAGGTGGGCACGCACGAGATGCTGCTGAACGACACCTTCGCCCTCGCCGACAAGCTGCAGGCCAGTGGTGTCCCGGCGTGGGTTCAGGTGTGGGACAGGGCAATGCACATGTTCCAGCTGAGCTTCGACATCAACCCCGACGCGCGGCACGCAGTCGAGGAGATCACGTCGTTCATCGCATACGCCACCAGCGAGATCGAGGACGAGGCGAGCGCGTAGGTCTGTGCGCGGTTTTCTACGTGGGGGCTGTCGACCGCGCGGTTTGGCGACCGCTATGGAGAAATCGGCGCCCGCCTAACCATCCACAGCGCACGGTTCATGCACAGCCTCAGCTGAGACATACACGGGCGCCGTCAATCCGTCGGTCCTGCTGCTGATCGTCTTGGTCCATGAGCATCCCATTCATCGGACCAGAAGCGCTCGCCGCGGGCCGCCTCACCCCGGGCCAACTGCGATGGCGATACGCCTCGGCCCATCCACGCGTCTACTTGCCGAAGGGGGCCGGCCGAACCCTGGATGCCAGCACCATGGCCGCATGGCTGTGGACTGGCCGGCGCGGGATCATCGCGGGCCGGGCGGCCGCCGCCCTACACGGCGCGCTCTGGATCGACGACGATGCGCCGATAGAACTGATCACGGAGCACGGGCGTCGGCGGCCTGGCATCATCGTGCGCGAGGAACGCATCAGACCCGACGAGATCTGTCGGATAGGCGATTTCAGCGTCACCACGCCACCGCGCACGGCGCTCGATCTGGCGCGTTTCCTTCCCCTTGACGCCGCGGTCGCCCATCTCGATGCGCTGGCCATCGCAACAGGCGTCGACGCCGGACAAGCGCTCGAATTGGCTGCCCGATATCGCGGGCTACGTGGAATACGAAGCGCTCGAACAGCACTCGATCTGATGGATGCCGGTCGGCAATCTCCGCGCGAGACCTGGCTGCGGCTGCTTCTCATCGATGCGGGCTATCGGCGCCCGCGTACGCAGATCCGGGTGACCGACGGCTTCAACGAGGTGTTCCTCGATATGGGCTACGACGACGTCAAGGTGGGCTTGGACTACGAAGGTAAACACCACGCGACGGACCGTCCGCGTGTGGTGCACGACATCGGCCGCAATGAGCTCATCGAACGCGAAGGCTGGATAGACATCCGCGTCGTGGTGGAACACAGCAGGGCGTTCATCCTGCACCGGGTCCGAGAGGCATTCGCCCGGCGCGGTGGTTCACCATTTTCTACCCCGGGGTCGTGATCGTGAGCCCGCCACAGCCCAGGCGTAGAAAACAGTGCAGGCACCCCCGGCAGTGGATCGCCGTTTTTCTACGCCAGGGTCGCCAACCATGCATGCAGCAGCCAAGGCGCAGAAAACGACGACAGATACGAAAGGGCGCCGTCAAGAAATTTGACGGCGCCCTTTCGCAACAACTGGTCCGACTAGTGCGCGAAATGCCTTGCACCGGTTAGGTACAGCGTGATGCCCGCGGCCTCGGCCGCCGCGGTCACCTCGGCGTCACGGACCGAGCCACCCGGGTGCACGATCGCCTTGACGCCGGCGTTCGTCAGCGTCTCCAAGCCGTCCGGGAACGGGAAGAACGCATCGGAGGCACCGACCGAACCGGGCACGCGGTCGCCTGCGCGCTGCACGGCCAGCCCGGCCGCGTCGACGCGATTCACCTGTCCCATGCCGACGCCCACGGTCGCGCCGTCCTTGGCGATCACGATGGCGTTGGACTTCACCGCGCGGCAAGCGCGCCACGCGAACACCAGATCGCTCAGCGTCTGCGGGTCGGCCGGCTCACCGGTGGCCAGCGTCCAGTTCGCCGGATCGTCGCCCTCGGCGTCGAGCGCGTCGCGCTGCTGCAGGAGCACCCCGCCGCTGATCTGGCGCAGCTCGATGCCGCCGACCAACGGTTCCGAGGCCACCAGGATGCGGATGTTCTTCTTGCGGGCCAGGATTTCGACCGCGCCGGCCTCATACGCCGGCGCGATGATGACCTCGGTGAAGATGTCGGCGACGGTCTCGGCCATCTCGACACTGACCTCGGTGTTGGAGGCGATGACGCCGCCGAACGCGCTCAGCGGATCGCACTCGTGAGCCTTGCGGTGCGCGTCGGCCACCGACTCCGAGGAGATCGCGATGCCACACGGGTTGGCGTGCTTGATGATCGCCACGCAGATCTCTTCGTGGTCGAACGCCGCCCGCCACGCCGCATCGGCGTCGGTGTAGTTGTTGTAGGACATCTCCTTGCCGTGCAGCTGCTCGGCCTGGGCCAGTCCGGGCCACGCGGAGTCGTCGCGGTACACTGCGGCCTGCTGGTGCGGGTTCTCGCCGTAGCGCAGGACCGCGCTGCGGTGCCAGGTGCCGGCGAACCAGGCGGGCAGGGGCTGCGCAGGATCTTCGGGTGCCAGCGTCGACCCCATCCAGCCGGCAACGGCCACGTCGTACTCGGCGGTGTGCCGGAATGCCAACGACGCCAGCTTCTTCCGCTCGTCGAGGGTGAACCCGCCGGCCCGAACCGCGGCCAGCACACCGTCATAGCCCAACGGATCCACGACCACGGCCACGCTGGGGTGGTTCTTGGCGGCCGCACGAACCATCGACGGCCCACCGATGTCGATCTGCTCGACACACTCGTCGACCGAAGCCCCGGACTCGACCGTCTCGGAGAACGGGTACAGGTTCACCACCACGAGCTCGAACGCCTCGACCTCGAGCTCCTGCAGGGCCGCAACATGTTCGGGCTTGCGGGTATCGGCCAGCAGACCGGCGTGCACGCGCGGGTGCAGAGTCTTGACGCGGCCGTCGAGCACCTCGGGGAAACCCGTCACCTCTTCCACCGGGGTGACCGGAACACCTGCGGCAGCAATGGTTTTGGCGGTCGACCCCGTCGAGACGATGGCCACGCCCGCCTCATGCAGGCCGCGGGCCAGATCGGCCAGGCCGGTCTTGTCATAGACACTGATCAGCGCTCGCCGGATCGGTTTCTTCTCGCTCACCCTATGGTCGCCTTTCGTCCAGTCCAGGTCACGCCGCGGGTTGCCAGCGCGGCCAGCACATCCACCAGCAGTCGACGTTCGACCACCTTGATGCGCTCATGCAATGTCTCTTCGGTGTCATCATCGAGCACCTCGATGGCCTGCTGGGCCAGAATCGGCCCGGTATCCATGCCGGAGTCCACGAGATGCACCGTGCAGCCCGTCACCCGCACGCCATACGCCAGCGCCTCGGGCACGGCATGCGCCCCCGGGAACGCGGGCAGCAATGCCGGATGGGTGTTGACCACCCGGCCCGGGAACCGGGAAAGGAATTGGCCACCGAGAATTTTCATGAACCCGGCCGAGACCACCAGGTCCGGCTCGTGTTCCGCGGTGGCCTCGGTGAGTGCGGCATCCCAGGCGTCGCGGTCCGCATGGTCGCCGAGCCGCACGGTGTAGGACGGGACTCCCGCCGATGCCGCGATGTCCACCGCGGCACATTTTCGGTCGGTTCCTACCGCGACGACCCGCGCCGGATAGTCGTCAGCGGCGGCGGCCAGTAGCGAGGCGAGCAACGACCCTGTCCCCGAAGCCAGCACTACCAGCCGTGCCGGTGCACTCGGAGGCACATGTAACGGTTGCTGCACGCGCAGCAGCCTAGTCGCCCGCACGGCGCGGCTGATCGCCGGTCACGTCGTCGTCGACGATGAAGTGGTCCTCGGGATCGTCATCGAGGTCTTCATGGCGCCGGGGGCCGGGCTCGTAGACCGTCTCCTGCACGTCGTCGTACTCGACGAACCCGTCGACATACTCGTCGGGCTCGGCTTCCGGCACGTCGGGCTCTGTCGTGGCCTCCTCGGCCGACCACGACACCAGCGGTTGATCGGGTTCGAGCTCAGGTTCGGGATCCGCCTCGACGTACTCGAGGTCCTCGATGTCCTCGCCCACGCCCACGTACTCGTCGACGTCTTCATCGTCGAACTCGGGTTCGGGCTGAGGCTCGACCGGCGCAGGCTGGGGCGGGGCGACGGGCCGGGGCTTGCGGGTCAGGCCGCCGGACATCGCCACAGTCAGCCCGCCGATCGCGGCGAACCACAGGAACACCGCCGGCGCGAACGTCGACTGGTCCACCCCGACATCGCCGAAATTGCCCAGCCGCCCGCCACCGGCATAGCCGAGCAGAGCCATCGTCAGCGCCGCCAGCACCGAAGCCACCAGCAACTTGCCTGCGGCAGCCCCGATCGGCAGCGGACGCCGCGCACACTGCTGACCCAGCGCCACCGCCGAGGCCGCCCCCACGATCAGGAGCGCCACCCAGATCGGGCCCAGCGGCGGCGAGGGCACCGCGGCCAGCACCGGCACCGCCGGTATGTCGCCGCCGAACACGGTGAACGAGCTGAAGGCCGCCAGCCCGACATGGGCGCTGGAGCCGACCGCGATGGCCGACGCACCGACGATCACGTTGGGGATGTAGAGAATGGACAACAGAGTCAGGCTGAGCTGGCCGAACAGGCTGTCGGTGATCGCGAACAGGTCGTGCATCGTGCCCCAGTGCACCACCAGCGACGCCGCCGTCACCACGCCGGAGAGCCCGAACAAGGCCAGGACACCGGCGGTCGCGGCGCGGAGTGCTTCAGGCAACCAGCCAGGCAGCGGTGACGCGGCCAGGGTGCGCCTGCCGACCTTCGAGCCGACGCCGATGAGCGCGCCGATCACGTGCACGACCAGAACGCTGCAGAACGCGCGGAGGGCGCTGGGAGTCTGAAGTTCGCTGATCACCGAGGCTGCGTCGTGGATGACGGCCAACAGGAGGGCTGCGATCAGAATCGGTCCGCCCAGGGCTGAGGCGACGACCCAGCGGGTGACGAACCAAGAGGAATTCGGGGCGGTGGCCGCGGCCGTCGTGCGCGCGGTGCCCCAGATCATCGCCAGCACCGGCAACAGGGGCATCACGCCGAGCTCGCGGCCGCCGATCGACACCGGTACCTGGTGTACACCCAGCCACATGCTGGCGATCGCACCGAGCGCGCCCGTCATGTCGCTGTTGGCGATCAGCAGCTGTAACAACACAACCGCGGCGATAACCACCAGCGCGACGACGGACGGCCCGAACGCGACCCGGAGCAACTCACGTGCCTGGCGGGTGCCGACTGGCCGGTTACTCACTTGGTGGGCTGCTCCTCGCAATGATCGGCGCGTGCGCGGGAAGCGCACGCGCCGATCAGCTTACGACGGCGCAGTGCCGGATTGCTGTGAAGGCGACTGCTGTGCCTGCGGCTGTGCCGGAACCGCAGTGGTGGGCGCGGAGGAACCCGACTGCTGCTGAGGCTGGCCGTAGGTGGGGTAACCGGTCGGAGGGGTGGGCGGGCCGCTCGGCTGCTGACCTTGCGGGGCCTGCACCGGGAAACCACCGGTGTTCGAAGCTCCCGAGTAGCCGCCGTACTGCGACGGGTAACCGGGACGCTGCGGTTGAGCCTGCTGGTAGGGCTGGCCACCGTGCTGCGGCTGCTGCTGCTGACCGTAGTACTGCGACGGGCCACCGTACTGGCCGTACTGCGGCTGGGGATCGAACTGCGGCTTGGGCGCCGGCGGAGTGAGGATGCCGGCGTCGAACAGCAGCGCGGCGATCGCGGCACCGGCCTGGATCAGGGTGAGGACGAGCAGTGCGTACAGCGTCCAGTCGGCCTCGCTGCCTGCGGCCACCAGGAGCGTGATCGAGAGCAGGAATGCCACGGTGGCCAGCACGGCCGCCACAGCACCCCGGTTCTTCTGCTTGGGCAGCAGGCTCACCCCTGCCAGAAGCCCGGCCACCAACGCCAGGGGCACGATAAAGGTGCCGAGGACGACCTGGAGCTCCAGAGCGAAACTCACGAAGTAGGTCAACAGGCCGGCGACGGCCACCACGGCCAGCAGGATTTCGGGCAGCTTGTTCTCGCCGGGCGCCGCGGGTGCGGCCGGTGCAGCGGGCACAGGAGCAGGCACAGCCTTGGCGAACTGTTGGGTTGCATCGAACTGCGAACCCGACTGCGGCGGGTATCCGGGATTAGTTGGCGGGTAGGTCATGACCTCTCCTGTGCTATCGAGCTTCGCGACGTGTGTTCACGCAGGCATGAATACCGACCACGTGAGCGATTCGAGCTTCCACGCTAGCGCACCCAGCTGGGTGCCGGGCGCGCGTGCTTGGTGTCAGAGAGGTCTCAAGCTGATACCAGAACGGGCGCATCGACGGAATCCGTTTCGGCGTCCTCGATTTCGCGGACGAGCGGCAGCACCTTGGCACCGAAGTACTCGATTTCCTCTTGGAAATGCAGGAATCCGCCGAGGATCAAGTCGACGCCACGTTTGCGGTACGCGGCAATGCGTTCGGCGATCTGCTCGGGTGTGCCGATCAATTGCGTACGGAACCCGTCGTTGTACTGCACCAGATCCTCGAAACTGGAATCGGCCCACATGCCCTTCTTGTCCCCGGTGGAATTGCCTGCCTGTTGTACAGCGCCGCGGAAGCCTTCGACAGCGGGTTTGTTGGCCTTGGCGACGATCTCTTTGAGCGTCTCCTTCGCCTCCTTTTCGGTGTCGCGGGCGATGATGAACCCGTTCAGCCCGAACTTCACCTCGCGGCCCGCGTCGCGGGCATGGTCGCGTACCTCGACAACCTGTTCGGTGATGCCGCCGAAGTCTTTGCCGTTCGAGAAGTACCAATCGGCGTAGTAGCCGCCGTTGCGGCGGGCGGCCGTCGAATTCCCGCCCTGGAACAGCTCCGGGTTGGGGCGCTCGGGGGTGTTGAGCGGCTTGGGCTTCAGGGTGAAATCGTGGATGCGATAGAAGTCACCGCGGAAATCCACGTCGTCTTCCGTCCAGATCTTGCGCAGAACCTGGAGGAACTCCGCGCTGCGGCGGTAGCGCTCGTCATGCTCGAGCCACGGCTCGCCCAGGTGGGTGAACTCGTCCTTGAACCAGCCCGAGACGACGTTGACGGCGAAGCGGCCATTGCTGAGATGGTCTGCGGTGGCGCCGAGTTTGGCCAGCACCGCGGGCTGCCAGAGGCCGGGGTGCACGGCGGCGATGACCTTGAGCCGCTCGGTGGCCAGCAACAGGGCCAGACTGAAACTGGTGGATTCGTGCTGGTACTCGGCGCCGTAGCTGGCCTCGTAGCGAACCTGGGACAGGGCGTACTCGAAACCGTTGTTCTCCGCGGTCTGCGCCAGCTTCTTGTTGTATTCGTAGTTCCAGTCGGTGCGCTGCTCGATATCGCTGGTGACCAGGCCACCACTGACGTTGGGCACCCAGTAGGCGAACTTGACGTGGTCGGCGATGCGTTCAGTCGTCATGTCGGTGATCCCAGCAAACGCGCGGGCGCCCGTCGCGGGTATCGCTCGCGGTGAAGTTTTCTCCCGCCGGGAGCACCCAACGAGACGCACCGTCTTGCTACTGAGACTGAAACACGTTCTAATTCTGGTCATGGACTATGGGCTTGTTCTCTTCACCAGTGACCGCGGTATCGCCCCGGCCAAGGCCGCCAAACTCGCCGACGATCACGGCTTCACGACGTTCTATGTGCCCGAGCACACCCATATCCCGATCAAGCGCGAGGCCGCTCACCCCACCACCGGCGACGAGTCCCTGCCTGACGATCGCTACATGCGCACCCTGGATCCGTGGGTGTCGCTGGGCACCGCGTGTGCGGTGACCTCGCGGGTGCGGCTGTCGACGGCCGTCGCGCTGCCCGTCGAGCACGATCCGATCACCCTGGCCAAGTCCATCGCCACCCTGGACCACTTGTCCGGCGGACGCGTGTCGTTGGGCGTCGGATTCGGTTGGAACACCGACGAACTCGCAGACCACAAGGTTCCCCCGGGCCGGCGCCGCACCATGCTGCGCGAGTACCTGGAAGCCATGCGGGCGCTGTGGACCGAGGAAGAAGCCTCGTACGAAGGCGAATTCGTGAACTTCGGGCCGTCATGGGCCTGGCCCAAGCCCGTGCAGTCACACATTCCCGTCCTGGTCGGCGCGGCAGGCAACGAGAAGAACTTCAAGTGGATCGCGAAGTCGGCCGACGGCTGGATCACCACGCCGCGCGACTTCAACATCGACGAGCCGGTCAAGCTGCTGCAGGACACCTGGGCCGCAGCCGGGCGTGACGGTGCCCCGCAGATCGTGGCACTGGACTTCAAGCCGGACCCCGAGAAGCTCGCGCACTGGCGTGAACTGGGTGTGACCGAGGTGCTCTTCGGATTGCCGGACAAGTCCGAGGCCGAGGTGTCGGCCTACGTCGAGCGGCTCGCGGGCAAGCTCGCGTCGCTGGTCTAGTTCTGGCTTTGCCGCTTTAGCCGGCCCACGCCGAAATCAACGCTATGGTCGCAAAAGTTCGAGGGGACCGACCATGGCGTTGATTTCGCGGTGTGGCTACGCCAGCGTCGCGGCGTTTCGCTTCTCGCCGGACTGCACGACGATCGATGCCCCCAGCGGCTCACCATCGGTGAGCAGGGCCATCAGCGCCTCGTCTGTAGTCGTTGCCAGGAACCGGCTGCCATCGGAATTCAGACGTCCGATGATGATGCCGGTGCGCGGCGTCCAGTCGTAGCGGACGGTGTAGGTCTCGATAGTGGCCGGGCCGTCGGCCTTTTCGGCGATGACAACGCGGTCCTGGGCGTTGAACCCGTCCTGCAGAGCGGCGCTGCCGTCGGCAACCCAGTCGGCCGGCTCGGTGGAGTAGATGCCGACCGAGTACTTGCTCGCGATACCGCCGTTTCCTCCGACAAGCGCGAACTGGCCTGGCTTGTCGCGCATTTCATTGACAGCCTCAGCGATACCGTGCATCGAGTAGTTGTTGCCCGGGCCACCGAAGAAGGGCAGGCCACCGGTGAGGGTCAGGCCGCGTTCGTCGTCGGGCGCCAGACCGGTGCCGTCGCAGATGTTGAACACCGGGAACGGGAAGCAGCTGTAGAGGTCGAACGCGGCGACGTCGTCGAGGGTGATGCCGGCGACCCGCAGGGCCTCGTTCACCGCGATCACCGCGGCCTCGCTGTAGCCGAGTTCAGCGCGCTCGAGCAGCTTGATTTCCTTCATGTCGGCGTGCCCCCGCAGGTAGACCCACTTCTCCTCGGGCACATCGAGTTTCCGGGCGGTCTCGACCGACATCAGCAGCACCGCCGCGCCCTGGTTGACCTGGTCGCGCGCCACCATCATCCGCGGGTACGGGTCGCAGATCATCCGGTTGCTCTCGGTGACGGTCGCCAGCTCCTCGGCCGAACGCTCCACCGGGGCAGAGGAATACGGGTTCTTCGCGGCCACCTTGGAGAACGGCGCGAACAGCTCGGCCATCGCCTGCCGGTAGTCCGCGACCGACAGCCCCTGCCGGGCCCGGCGCGCGTTCTCCAACAAGCCGTACTGCACCGGGGCACCGATCAGACCGTGTTTGATCGTGTACTCGTCGAAGATGCCGTCGTAACCGAAGCCGCGGTCCTCCAACTGGCCCTCGACGGTCTCGGAGTGATCCGGCTTGTCGTCGCGCTTGGAGAAGTGGCGCAGTGTCGACGTGTTCTCCGAGCCGAACAGCAGCACCGCATCTGCCTCGCCCGCCGCGATGGCCGCCGAGAACTCGGTGACGAGGTGCTGAGGGCTCTGGCCGCCGATCACCTCGAGGATGGCGCGCGCCGGCTCGGCGCCGACGTTGCGCGCCACTGAGCGCGGGTAGTTGTCGGACACACCCAGGGTCGGCGTCTGCGGTCCGGAGATCTCGAACTGCCGCGTACCCGCCACGGTGTCGATCGCCTGCGCCACGGCAGCGGCGTCGGCTCCGCAATCGTGCAGGGCTGCCCTGGCCGCCTCGGTGGCCAGCTCGACCGAGGACATGCCGCGGTAACCGTCAAGATCGATGCGCTCGGTGAACTGTCCGACGCCGACGATGACGGGTGTGCGCGGATCGACCATGACAATCTCCTTGACGGGTGTTAATTCGCGAGGCTAACCGATTGTGGTTTCCAGAGCGAAATCGGTGCGCATCTGCCCTCATGAGCCGTTTTAGGGTGGATGGGTGACGCAACCGTTGAGGGTCGATACCGCAGCGCTGAAAGGGGCTGCGGAAGAGCTAGCCGCGTTCAGCGACGAACTCGGAGATTCACTCACTCACGAATGGCAACCTCCGGCGAATCAACCTTCAGCGAAGGCCACGGTGGCCCTCACCGCGGCGACCAATCACGTGATGAGCGAATGTTCTGCCAACCTGCTCCACTTCGCCGACAACATCGCCCAGGCAGCGCGCTATTACGACGCGACGGATTCGGTAAACGCTCAAGCCGTAATCAAGACGATGAACCCGCCCAAGTAGGAGTACCGAGTCGAGATGCTGACGCGTTCTCGTATTGAGGGGTGGACGACGGGCCACCTGATGTCTGCGTCGCTCGGGTGGGAGCGCACCGCCAGCATCATTGATGAGCACTACAGCAAGGCCCAGAGCACAGTCGGCGGCGTTCCCTGGACGGGCCCGGCTTCAGACCGCGCCAACGGTAAGTTGTCCGAAAATTTGGCCAAGGTCCGGACATCGCTCGATCTCTTCAGGCAGGCATCAGGTATCGCCAAGGCGGGTGCGGAATCTATCGGCGCCGCCAAGAACGATGCAGTCAACGCGATCAAGAACACTGAGGACCAGTTCTTCTCGGTAAGCGAGGACTTGACCGTCACCGACCGCTTGCCCTGGATCATCAGCCCTGCCCTGGCCCTGATGCGGAAGCTGAGGGCGACTCACGCCCAAGCCGATATTCGCGCTAAGGCAACGGTGTTGGAATGGACCGATCAAAACGTCGCCGATCAACTCGACACAATGACGTCGAGGCTGAGAGAGTTCGATCTACAGGGCGGCAAGGGTGAATCTGGCGCAGGCTCGTCCAAAGACCCCCAGATCACCGGGCGCCCAGGACCTTTACGGCCAGAGGGCACACAGGGCGATTTGAATTCCACTCTCCCCGGTACCGGCATCGAGATCAGTGGCGACGGGCGAACCGGTTACCCCACACTGAACGGACAAAAGAATCCGTTGGAGATCGAAGCGAACCAACCATCACAGGAAAATCCAGACGGGAAGGACAAGGTCCGACCGCTTCCGACCGGCACGATTGTTGGTCCTGACGGGAAGCAGTACGCCCTGTACAGCGAGGTTCCCTATGTAGTGGACGGGAAGCCAAATCCTGAATATGCAACCGCCGATACCACCGTGGTAGATCTCAACGATCCATCGAAGAGTATCGGCGTCCTGCCCGGGATCGCCCAAGCCAGTGGCGCGTACGACCCAAAGACCAACCGGATGATCGTAGTAGGAAACACCGGTCCACATCCTGGAGACCGGACGAGAATGCTGTATGTGTCCGACCCCATCGACCCCGCCAACCCGAACGGCTGGATGCAAACCCTCAAGCCCCAGGGTGAAATCCAGGGATTGCCCGGTGACCGCGAGAGCCAACTCGTCGCACTCAAAGGTGGCGGGTTCATGCTCGTCGGATCCGACAACTTCAATCCGGGTGTTCCAGGCGATCAACCGATCAGTGCGATTACCGCGACGACGCCAGAAGGTTTGCTGAAGGCACCGGCGACTCCACTATTCCCTCCTGGGCAGGGAACTTGGCCGGGAGGAGGGACCGGGGCTCCGTACGGTCCTTCTGTCGTCGATACAACATATGACCCGGTTACCGGTCAAGAGACGGTGCAACTTCGCGTGAGCACATGGGAGGATCCGCCGGGCTGGGATGGAACCGGCGACAAACCGTACAACCCTAAGACTTATCAGACCGAGATCACCGTCCAGCACTAACGCGATGAGAGAAAAACCATGAGTAGCGTGCACCTCCTGCGCCAGGTCCTCGCCGTCCCCGCAATGGTTGCAACCCTTGCCGTTGGCCCTGCAGTGCCATCGGCGGAGGCACAACCACCTGGATTTCCCGATCTCAATGCGTTTACAGAAGCACCGGCCAACCTCGACTTCTC
This sequence comes from Mycolicibacterium nivoides, assembly GCF_003855255.1. Lineage (NCBI taxonomy): Bacteria > Bacillati > Actinomycetota > Actinomycetes > Mycobacteriales > Mycobacteriaceae > Mycobacterium > Mycolicibacterium nivoides. The sequence continues at coordinate 3,332,040 of NZ_CP034072.1, forward strand.
GCGCCCAGACCGTTGGGCCAACGGGTACGCGTTCTTTCGCACACCTGACGGTCTAAGCTGCATGATCGGTGGTGTCAGACGGTGCAGTGGACCCCTACCCGGACTGCCCGTGGAATACGGCGAATGTGCCGTCGTGCTGCAGACCCACGAAGAGTACAGTCGCTCAGCACCTTTCAGATTTGAGAAGTCGGTCAAGGGGTGCCCACCACCGGCCGACACACTTCTCAACATCGGTCAGAAGCTAACACTCACCGCGAACAACACCACGACGTGCGTGGTCGGCGAGGATCGATTAACCGCATGTATCGACGGCGACGGGAAGCATGGCTTCGTAGTGCAACCGTCGGGAAGCTGGGCGTTCTGATGCGGCTTGCGCGGTGCTTGGCCGTCGTACTTCTCGGGGTTACGGCATGTTCGTCAACACCGGAGTTACCTTCTCCGCCAGTAGGTTTCCCCGACCTGAACGAATTTGCGGGCGTCGACCCAAAAGATTTCGACTTGGGCGGAACAGCGTTCGTCAGTCCCGAACGGATCAGTTGCGTGCTCGACTACGGGCCTCATAGATCCGTCGTGTGCGGTGGCAACATTGACGGCATCGCCGATTCGGTAACAGGTACCGGCTGTCCTGAGGTGCGCAAGCCAGAGGACGGACCGAGCGACGCACCCTACGTCATCTCACGGCCGGATGGGGATTGCGCCTCGGCGAGGTTTAAACCGATCACCGTCGGCAAGAAACTCAAGGGCCACAACAGCACCTGCGTCGTCGGCGGGAACAACCTCGTTGCCTGTATCGACGCCGACCACAAGCACGGGTTCGTCCTGCAGCCCTCCGGCAGCTGGGCTTTCTGAGCTCGCCGTTTCCTACGCCCGGGTCCTTCTCAGCGAGCGAGCACAGCCCAGATGTGGAAAGCGACGCCTTAGAAGAGGCAAAGCAACACAGAAACCGGCGCTCACCAGCGCACCTTGACGATCCTGTCACTTAGTGACACATTGGAGATGTCACTAAGTGACAAGTTCTGGAGGTGAGGGCAATCGGCGAGAAGCAGGATCAGGCGCGTCTGGCGGTCTCGCGGCACGCCTGCAAGCTGTTCTGGGAACGCGGTGTCGCAGGCACCAGCGGTGATGACATCGCCGCTGCCGCAGGGCTTTCCACCCGCACGATCTGGCGCTATTTCCGCGCCAAGGAACGCTGCGTCGAACCGGTGCTGGAAAAGTCCGCGGACCGGTTCATCGACATCTTCAACCGGTGGCCCCATGATCTCTCGCTGGCCGAACACCTTGCCACCGACGGGATTTCACATCCGACGGCGCCCGAGGATGTACAAGACGAGATCAGCGCGATGCGGATCGCCACCATGACGATGTCTGAGCCGGCCCTGCGTACCGCGTACCTGATGGTGCACGACCGGATGGAGCAGGGCTTCATCCCGGTGATCGCCGACCGCCTGCATCTGCCCGTCGACGATCTCACCGTCCGTCTCTGTGCGGCTGCCGTTACCGGGGCGTTCCGTGTCGTCGACGAGGACGTCAGCGTGGCGGTGATCGTCGAGGGCAAGAAAGTCACCGAAGAGCAGGCGCTCGCCCTGATCGACCGGGCGATCCGCGATGCCACCAACGGGCGATTGGGCGGACCCGTCGAATCCTGATCGGCCGCAACCGAAAGAACTTGTCCGCACCCGCGAAAGGAGCGTCATGGCGTTGCCCGAACTCATCTCGGTGGAGGATTTCTTCAGCCCACCCGAGCGCGCAGCCGCAAAGATCTCGCCCGACGGAACCAGAATCGCCTACCTGGCGCCGTGGAAGAACCGCCTCAACGTGTGGGTTCAGGACCTCGACGGCGACGCACCTCCGCGCTGTGTCACCGCCGACGAAACCCGCAGCGTCTACATCTACGAATGGACCGACGATCCGCGGTGGCTGCTCTACATGCAGGACAACGGTGGTGACGAGAACTTCCATGTGTACCGCGTCGACCTGGACAACCCCGGTACCGCCGCAGTGGATCTCACACCGTTTCCGGGAGCCAGAGCGAGTTTCGATCTCGCCAAGGGTCGGCCCGGGAAAGCGATCGTGCAGACCAACAACCGCGATCCCCAGCTGGTCGACGCGTACGAACTCGACATCGCCACTGGAGAACTCACCCTGCTGGCGGAGAATCCGGGGAACGTCATCACCTGGCTGTGCGCCCCCAACGGCGACCTGTTCACCAACACGCTGACGGCTGACGGTGACGTAGAGATATCGCAATGGGACTCGGCCACAGCATCATTGCGGACCATCAAGGTCTACGACGGCACCGACTACCCGCTGGGCATCTTCCCCGTAGTCATCTCCCCGGACGGCACCGGCATCTGGCTGGGGTCGAATGAGGGCAGTGACCGCACCCGGCTGGTCCGGCTCGATGTGGCGACCGGCGTCGAGACCGAGGTGGACAGCCACCCGACATTCGACCTCGGCAATCAGATGGTGTTGCCGTCACCGTTCATCCTCAGCGAGCGCACGGGGGAACTGATCGGCTCCCGTTTCTACGGGGAGCGCCAGGTGATCCATGCCCTCGACCCGAATTTCGCTGCGGTACTTGAGAATCTGACCCGACTGTCGGAGGGCGACCTCGCCGGGATCTCGTCCGACGATTCCGGGCAGCGCTGGGTCGTCAACTTCACCCACGACCGCGACCCGGGCGCCACCTACTTCTACGACCACACGACCGGCGAGAGCCGGCTGCTGTTCCGGCCATACCCGAATCTGAATTCAGATTCATTGGCAACGATGGTCCCGGTGACCATCCCCTCACGCGACGGCCTTGAGCTCCACTCGTATCTGACCCTGCCCGTCGGCGTCGAGCCCACCGACCTGCCGATGGTGCTGCTGGTGCACGGTGGACCCTGGTCACGGGATTGCTGGGGCTTCCAACCCGACGTGCAGATGCTGGCCAACCGCGGATATGCGGTGCTACAGGTCAACTTTCGCGGCTCGACCGGCTACGGCAAGGCCTTCACCAAAGCCGCGATCGGCGAGTTCGCCGGCAAGATGCACGACGACCTGATCGATGCGGTCGACTGGGCCGTCAAGCAGGGGTACGCCGACCGCGACAAGGTCGCGATCTTCGGCGGTTCCTACGGCGGTTACGCCTCGCTGGTCGGGGTGACCTTCACCCCGGACGTCTTCGCCGCGGCGATCGACTATGTCGGCATCTCCAGCCTGGCCAACTTCATGCGAACACTGCCGAATGTGGCCCGGCCGTTCCTGGCGACCAACTGGCACCTGTATGTGGGGGACCACAACGATCCGGTGCAGGAGGCCGACATGCTGGCCCGCTCCCCCATCACGAAGGTCGATCAGATCCGCACACCACTGTTGGTAGTCCAGGGCGCCAACGACTCTCGCGTGGTCCAGGCCGAATCCGACAACCTGGTCGAAGCACTTCGCAAGCGCGGCGTCGAGGTCGAATACATGGTCAAGGAGGACGAGGGGCACGGATTCCTCAACCCGGACAACCAGATCGACATGTACCACGCTGTCGAGCGGTTCCTGGCCGAGCATCTCGGCGGTCGCCTTCCCTGACGAGAAGACGCGAAAGCCCCCGAAATCCAGTGATTTCGGGGGCCTAAGCGTCTGCTCGCGCAGAGAGAATTACAGGTTGGCGAGCAGCTCGCGCGCCTTGGCGGCGGTCTCGGACGGCGTCTTGCCGACCTTCACGCCGGCGGCCTCCAGGGCCTCCTGCTTGCCGGCCGCGGTGCCCGCGCCGTCGGACACGATGGCGCCGGCGTGGCCCATCGTCTTGCCCTCCGGAGCGGTGAAGCCCGCGACGTAGCCGACGACCGGCTTGGTGACGTTGGCCTTGATGTAGGCCGCGGCCTTCTCCTCGGCGTCGCCGCCGATCTCACCGATCATCACGATCAGCTTGGTCTCGGGATCCTTCTCGAACGCCTCGATGGCGTCGATGTGGGTGGTGCCGATGACCGGGTCGCCGCCGATGCCGATGGCGGTGGAGAAGCCGAGATCACGCAGCTCGTACATCATCTGGTAGGTCAGCGTGCCCGACTTCGACACCAGGCCGATCGGGCCCTTACCGGTGATGTTGTTCGGCGTGATGCCGACCAGCGACTCGCCGGGGGTGATGATGCCGGGGCAGTTCGGACCGATGATGCGGGTCTTCTCGCCCTTGTCGACGTTGTAGGCCCACGCATAGGCGCTGTCCTGCACCGGGATTCCCTCGGTGATGACCACGAGCAGCGGGATCTCGGCGTCGATGGCCTCGATGATGGCGTCCTTGGAGAAAGCCGGCGGCACGAAGGCGATCGACACGTCAGCGCCGGTCTCCTTCATGGCCTCGGCGACCGAGGCGAACACGGGCAGCTCGACGTCGTTGCCGTCTTTGTCCTTGTGCGACACGGTGGTCCCGGCCTTGCGGGCGTTCACGCCGCCGACGACCTGGGTGCCGGCCTTGAGCATCAGAGCGGTGTGCTTGGTGCCCTCACCACCGGTGATGCCCTGGACGATGACCTTGGAGTCCTTGTTCAGAAAAATCGACATGTCAAGTCTCCCTTACTTGTTCGCCAGCTCGGCGGCCTTGTCGGCACCGGCGTCCATGGTCTCGGCCTGGACAACCAGGGGATGGTTGGCCTCGGCGAGAATCCGCCGGCCCTCTTCGACGTTGTTGCCATCCAGGCGGACGACCAGCGGCTTGTTGGCCTCGTCGCCGAGGATCTGCAGCGCCTGCACGATGCCGTTGGCCACCGCGTCACAGGCGGTGATGCCGCCGAACACGTTGACGAACACGCTCTTGACCTGGCTGTCGTTCAGGATGACGTCCAGGCCGTTGGCCATGACCTCGGCCGACGCGCCGCCGCCGATGTCGAGGAAGTTGGCCGGCTTCACGCCGCCGTGCTTCTCGCCCGCGTAGGCGACCACGTCCAGCGTCGACATGACCAGGCCTGCACCGTTACCGATGATGCCCACCTCGCCGTCGAGCTTGACGTAGTTGAGGTCGTTCTCCTTCGCCTTGAGCTCGAGGGGATCGGTCGCGTCCTTGTCCTCGAACTCGGCGTGACCGGGCTGACGGAAGTCGGCGTTGGCGTCCAGGGTGACCTTGCCGTCCAGTGCCAGGATCTGGTCGTCAGGGGTGCGCACCAGCGGGTTGACCTCAACCAGGGTGGCGTCTTCCTTGACGAACACCTCCCACAGCTTCTGGATGGTCACGGCCGCGGCGTCGAGCACCTCGGCGGGTAGGTGCCCCTGCTCGGCGATCGAGCGCGCGAAGGCCAGATCGACACCCTTGACGGCGTCGACGGGAACCTTGGCCAGCCGCTCGGGCTTGGTGGCGGCGACTTCCTCGATCTCCATGCCGCCCTCGACCGAGCACATGGCCAGGTAGGTCCGGTTGGAACGGTCGAGCAGGAAGGAGATGTAGTACTCCTCGGCGATGTCGCTCGCTTCGGCCACCAGCAACTTTTTGACGACGTGACCCTTGATGTCGAGACCGAGGATGTTGGTCGCGTGGGTGAACGCGTCATCGGGGGTGGCTGCGTACTTCACACCGCCGGCCTTACCGCGGCCGCCGACCTTCACCTGCGCCTTGATCATCACGGGCTTGCCGATTTCGGTGGCGATCGCCTTGGCGTCCTCGGCCGAGTCGGTCACGCGGCCCGGGGTCGTGGGGACGTTGTGCTTGGCGAACAGCTCTTTTGCCTGATATTCGAAGAGATCCATGTGCTTCCTAGATAGGCGTTGTCTGTCTGCGTTGACTTAGAAACTGCCCGGCCTGTACTTGCCGGACGGGCCCGCTGGCACTTTATCCACCACCGAGTGATGGATTAGCATCGCCTCCGGCTCATGTGGTAGATCTCACCGCCCATGGGAGGTGATACGGATCACATTCCGGCGCGGAATAGACCCATAAGTTGCCACCATCATTGGGATTTGGTTAACGTGCCTCTGGTCCAGATAACGTTCAGGTCACGACGAAGAAGGATTCTCGAGTCTTGCCGCAGCATCGTTCGTCCGCAGCTCCGCGAGGGGTGCCGACGGACGCGCGCCAGCGCAGACGCCGCGTTTCCCCTGAACAGCCGGACGCTGCCGAGGTCACGGACGTCATCCCGTTCAGCGCTTTCGAAGCCTTCGACGACCGCTCCGGTGATGCCGAATCCAGCGTTATTCATGCCCCGGAACTCGACGATCTAAACGACACCGACGACCTGGTGCCCGTCCGTCTTGCCGTCCCCTCACGCTTCCGCCCCGACGCGGGCAGCGAGCACAGCTCCCGGTACGCATACCGCGACAGCCACACCGATGTGAGCGACGGCATCGCCGCGACGGACGTGATCAACATGTCTGGCCGCCGCGGTGCCCACCGCAAGGAGCACGCCGGCGCAGTCAAGAGCCGCCTGATGATCGCCGCCATGGCCGCGGGCGCCACCGCTGCGGGCGCCTACTCGTTGGGCAACCCCACCGAGACTCAGGCCGACGACACCATCCTGGCCTCCGAGGGCACCCACATCGAAGGTGCCTCGGTCACCGGCTCGGTGGACGGCATGCAGATCGTCTCGGTCTCCTCGACCGCCGACACCTCGGTGCATGCCGAGGAGATCACCAAGGCCGCCGCCTTCGCCCAGGAGCGCGCCGAACGCGAGGCCCGCCTGTCGCGCCCGCTGTTCGTGATGCCCACCAAGGGCTACGTCTGGACCTCGAACTTCGGCTACCGCTGGGGCGTGCTGCACGCCGGCATCGACCTGGCGAGTCCGATCGGCACGCCGATCGTGGCGGTCTCCGACGGCGTCGTGATCGCCTCGGGCCCGACCGCCGGCTACGGCGCCTGGGTCAAGCTGCGCCACGCTGACGGCACCGTCACGCTCTACGGTCACATCAACACCTGGCTCGTCAGCGAGGGCGACCGGGTGATGGCCGGCGACCAGATCGCCACGGTCGGGAACCGGGGTTACTCCACCGGTCCCCACCTGCATTTCGAGGTTCTCCAGAACGGCACCAGTCGCATCGATCCGGTGCCGTGGCTGAACAAGAGAGGTCTCAGCGTCGGCAGCTATGTTGGCTGAGTGAGCGACGACCGTCAGTCAGCAGCCGATCACCCGGACGAAGACGACGACCGCACCCGCATCATCCGGCGCCAGCCGCAGGAACCGGTGTCGCGTCCCGTGCCGATCGCCGACGAACCCCACACCAGCATCATCCGCCGCCATCCCACAGGCGCCATTCCCACCGCGGGCAGCGCGGAGCCCCAGACCAGCCTGATCCCCGGTGTCACGGAAACTGACGCGCAGACCGGCCTCATCGGCAACGCGGAGGACGACGCCAGCACGCGCTACGTGCCCCGCGCCCGGCCCGTGGCCATCCCCCGCACCTCGGTGAGCATCAACCCCCGCACGGCGATCGTGGCGGCCACCTTCGCGATCCTCAGCGGCTGGGCCACCGGCGTCATCGCCACCGATCTGATCGCCGGCTGGTGGCGCACCGACCGATTGTTCTGCGTGGCCATCGGTTTCCTGGCAGCGATCTCGGCTGCAGCAACCATCGGCGGGCTCATCGCATTGTTGCTGCGGCGGCGCATGGGCCGGCTGCTGGTCATCGTCGGCGCCGTCATCGGTCTGCTGATCTTCGCCAGTCTGTTCATCGCCGGGGCCCGACTGCATCCGGTTGTGTACGCGATGCCGGCACTTCCGCTGACCGCCATCCTGTTCACCGCGTTGCCCTCGACCGGGCGCTGGAGTGCGCGGAGATAAGTGGTGTCCGGCGGCGCAATTGAGCGCTGTTAGCGTTCCCCTGTGCGTCCAACTGCGATGGCGGCGATTGTCCTTACTTCTATCAGTGGCGTTTTGGGGATCGCCGCGACGCTGCGTGCGCTCCTCGTAGCCTGGTACACCATCGGCTATGGCTTCAGTGCCGCCCCTTTGCGGTTCTGTCACTCGATCCTCAACCTTGTCGCGCTGGCTGCCGTAACCGTCGCCTTGTTCGCCGGGGCCGTGCTGTTGAGCCGCGACGAACGTCGTGGCCGCACTCTGGTGGTGGCGGCCAGCGCGGCGGTGATCGTCCTGTCGGTCGTCGAGTTCGTGGTGTGGGCCGGACCCGGATTCATAGCGTGGGGCAATCAAGGTGCGCTCGGTGTGACCCGCTGGGCCTGGTTCGCGCTGTCGATCGCCACGCTGATAGCCGGCCTCCTCACGGGAAGCGAAAAGCGCAGCACTGCAAATGATCCTGAGATCGCAGAGCCCCGTAGCAGCCGGGCGCCCAACCTGCTCGTCGCGGCACTGGCGGTGGCGATGGCCGGCTACCACCTGTGGCTGGCCAACAGGCAGTTCGACTACAGCTTGCGCTACATCACCGACTTGACGGACCTGCTGCCGACCACGCCGAGCGCGGCGTGGACGCTGGCGATGCTCGAGCCGCTGTCTGCCTCCGTCGTTGCGGCGGCAGTGCTCGTCATCGGCGCGGTGCTGATATCAGTAGGAATCGCCTCCGGACGCTTCGTGGTGATCGCCGGCTGCACAATCACGGTGGCGCAGGGCGTCTTCAGCTGGGCCGACCTGAATCGACTCTTCTACGAGATCGGCGCGAGCGAGCTTTCCACGATCTTCGCACCGCGGTCGGCATCGGTGGTCGTGCTCACGCTCACGGTGCCCGTGGTCACCGCCGTGCTGGCGGCGGCCGTGCCGGCACGTGCCGCTAGAACTTGACGGGCAACCTCGCCCAGCCGCGGACGCTGGACGTATGGGCACGAAAAGCGTTGGTGTAGTCGACTTCCCAGTCCGTCCACCGCTTGAGCACCTCTTCGAACGCGACCCGCGCCTCCAGCCGGGCCAGCGCCGAGCCCAGGCAGAAATGCAGGCCCTGACCGAAGCTCAGGTGGCCGCCCGTGCGGTGGATGTCGAACCGGTCGGGATCGGTGAACTTCGCCTCGTCACGATTGGCCGATCCGTTGAGCAGCAGCATGTAGGAGCCCTCGGGGATCGCCTGTCCGTAGTGCTCGACATCCTGGGCGACATAGCGGGCCTGCACCGGTGACGGCGGTTCGAAGCGCAACGTCTCCTCCACCGCACCCGGGATCAGGCTCGGATCGGCCACGAGCTCACGCCGTTGGCCGGGATGCTCGCCGAGCAGCTGCCCCATGAAACCTATGAGCCGAGCAGTGGTTTCGTTGCCCGCACCGGCGATCATCGCGGTGTACGCGAGCACCTCGGTGCGGGTCAGCAGCCGCGATGTCCCGTCCGCCTCCTCGATGTGCGCGGTGAGCAGATCGGTCATCAGGTCGTCGGACGGATGCGAAGCCCGCCATTCGATGTACTCGGCGAACATCGCGATGGCGTCGGCGAAGATCGTCGGGCTGACGCCGTCCGCACTGGCATCGACCGACGCCACCGTGATGGCCTTGTCGTTGCGGTCCCGGATGCTCTGCTGCTCCCCCTCCGGAATGCCCAGCAGATAGCCGATGGTGCGCATCGGCATGAACGCCCCGAGGTCCGCGACGAAGTCCAGACCGTCCTGCCCGCGCAGGGGATCCAGTGCCTTCGCACAGAAGTCGCGCACCAGCTCCTCGACTGCCAGCATGCGGCGTGGCGTGAAGACTTTCGACAGCAGTCGCCGGTGCAGATCATGCAGCGGCGGGTCCTCGAACAGCAGGATGCCCGGCGGGACCTCGATACCGCTGAACAGGATGTCGGCCGTGGTGCCGCGTCCTGATCGGTAGGCCTGCCAATTGGGCAGCTCCCGCGCCACATCGTCCCACCGGCTCAGCGCATAGAAGTTGTACTTCTCGTTGTAGTACAGCGGCGCCTCGCTGCGCATCCGTTTCCAGATCGGGTACGGGTCGTCGTCGATGTCGTTGTCGAACGGGTCGTAGTAGAGCTCCACCGCCTGCTGCGTCGTCACCGAACCACTTCCCCATCCGCCGTACCAAATAGTTGTTCCACCGTACTGTGGGGTGCGTCCGCCGGTCAATCACCGGCTCACAGCGGGTTAACAGTCAGCCTGAGCCAAACCGTCGACCCGAAATCGGGGCCGGGCGTCTACTGGGGCGGATTCGCGTGTGTGCTCACGCATTGACCCCTTCGGAGGCCCGCTCCATGTTCAACCGCCTGTTGCGCACCGCCTTTGCGCTCACCCTCATCACCACGGCCATCTCCTGCAGCAGCAACGACGACAACTCCGAGGGCTACACGCTGCGCGTCGGCGCGACGTCGGTGACCGGGACTCCCGCGGGTTCGCTGGGCTGGGGCGACAAGCAGGGCATCCTCACCGAACAGCTGAAATCCGCCGGGGTCGGCAAGATCGAGTACTCGTTCTTCCAGTCCGGCAGCGATGTCGCCTCGGCACTGTTCGCCGGCGCCATCGACGTGGCAGCCATCGGCGACAACCCTGCCCTGCGCGCACGCAGCCGCGATCCGAAAGTAGTTCTGCTGTCCCTTGATTCGATCAACGGCGACGCCTGGCTGGTAGGCGCCAAGGGCGGGCCCACCGACATCAAGGGTTTGGTCGGCAAGGACATCACCGCCCCGCAGGGCACCATCCGCGACCGCGCCGCCCGACAGCTCATCGATGCCGCGGGCCTCGACGGCCAGATCCAGGTACGGGACGTGCCGACGCCCGAATCCATCGCCGGGCTGAGTTCCGGCAAGATCGACGCGGCCATCCTGACCGGCGCCAGCGCGGCCGAGCTGGAATCCAAGGGCTTCCCGATCATCGACAGCCTGTCGCGTCACGGATTCGGCAGCACCGGCACCAACATCGCCCTCACCTCGTTCACCGACGCCCATCCGGAGTTCGTCGGCGCCTGGCAGCAGGCGGTCACCGCCGTCAACCGCGACATCACCGAGAACTTCGACGACTACCTGGCATGGGTCGCGAAAACCGATGACACCGACCTGAAGTTCGTCAAAGCATCGACTCAGGCCGACGAGTTCAATACCGAACCGTTCCCGGCTGCCGGTGTGGACCAGCTCGAAGCCGCATACAAGTTCCTCAACGCCGACGGATCCTTCGACAACGAATACTCGGTCCGCGAGTGGGCCGGAGCCAAGTCGTGACCGCAGCCGTCACCATCACCACGGCAGTCCGGTCAGCGGCCACGCCCCCGGAACTCGTCGAGGTCGTCGGCGGTCGCGGTCGGCGAAAAGGCCTGTGGGCGCGCATCCCCCGACCGGTACGCCGGCTGATGAGCCCGGCACTGATCCTGGCGGCGTGGGCGATCGGATCGACGACAGGGCTACTCAACACCGATCTGTTCCCGCCTCCGACCGAGGTGGCGGCCACCGCGTGGCGGCTGCTCGGTGACGGCCAGCTCGCCACCCACGTCGGCGCGTCAGCTATCCGCGTCCTGACCGGCACGGTGCTGGGCATCCTCATCGGCGTCCTGCTCGCGGTCCTGGCCGGACTCACCCGGACCGGCGAGGACCTGCTCGACTGGACCATGCAGATCCTCAAGGCGGTACCGAATTTCGCGCTGACGCCACTGCTGATCATCTGGATGGGTATCGGTGAGGGCCCCAAGATCGTGCTGATAACCACCGGTGTGGCGATAGCGATCTACATCAACACCTATTCGGGTATTCGCGGCGTGGACCGGCAACTCGTCGAGATGGCGCAAACCTTGGAAGCTCCGCGGCGGACACTCATCTCGCAGGTGATCCTGCCCGGGGCGATGCCGAATTTCCTTGTCGGCCTGCGCCTCGGGCTGTCCAGCGCGTGGCTGAGCCTGATCTTCGCGGAGATGATCAACACCACCCAGGGCATCGGCTACCTGATGTCGCGGGCCCAGACCAACCTGCAGTTCGACGTCTCGCTGCTGGTGATCGTCATCTACGCGGTGGCAGGTCTGCTGTCCTACACGCTGGTGCGGGTCTTGGAGCGGCTTCTGCTGTCCTGGCGCAACGGGTTCGAGGGACTCGGAGCGCCGGCATGAGCGCCCGAAGGCGAGCGCGCGTGAGGTTCGCAGCGAGGAACGAGCGAGGACCGGAGCGAGTGGGAGCCGAAGCATGAGCACTGTCGTCGACGTGCACGGCCTCACCCGCGCCTTCGGTGATCAGCAGGTGCTCGAAGATCTCGAACTGCAGATCGAGGACGGCGAATTCGTCGCGATGCTGGGGCGGTCCGGTTCCGGCAAGAGCACCCTGCTGCGCGTGCTGGCCGGCCTCGACGGTCAGGTCACCGGATCGGTGCGGGTCCCCCGCTCCCGGGCGGTGGTGTTCCAGAACCCGCGACTGCTGCCGTGGCGGCGCGCCCTGGCCAACGTGACCTTCGCACTGCCCGACGCCGGACCCGACGCCCCCAGCCGAATCGCACGCGGGCGGTCCGCACTCGACGAGGTGGGCCTGACGGAGAAGACCAAGGCGTGGCCGTTGTCCCTTTCCGGCGGTGAGGCGCAACGCGTTTCACTGGCCCGTGCTCTGGTCCGCGAACCCGACCTGTTGCTGCTCGACGAGCCCTTCGGCGCGCTCGACGCACTGACCCGGCTCAAGATGTACGGGCTGCTCCACGAATTGTGGTCACGCAGACACATGGCCGTTCTGCACGTCACCCACGACGTCGACGAGGCGATCCTGCTGGCCGACCGGGTGGTGGTGCTCTCGGGCGGACGGGTCTCACTGGACCGACGCGTCGAGTTGCCCTTCCCCCGCACCCGCAGCGACGACGGGTTCGACGACCTGCGCCGTGCGCTGCTGGCCGAACTCGGCGTCCGAGAGGAAGTAGGTCATGACCGTTCCCGCTGACCCCGATGCACTGAGCACCGATGTCCTGGTGATCGGCGGCGGCCCCGCAGCGACCTGGGCCGCCATCTCGGCCACGGAATCCGGCTCCCGCGTCATCCTGGTGGACAAGGGCTACTGCGGCACCAGTGGGGCGACCGCCGCCGGCGGCAACAACCTGTGGGCGATCGGACCCGGGCCGCGGCGCGAGGATTCGGTGCGTGAGCGCGAACTGGCCGCCGGCCGGATCACCGACTCCGAGTGGATGTTCCGGGTACTGGCTACCTCGTGGGACCGGCTCGAACACCTCTCCGAGTGGGGCTACCCGTTCCCGGTGGGCGCTGACGGCCGCGAGATGCGCAGCAGCCTGCAGGGCCCCGAGTACATGCGCCGCATGCGCCGCAAGGCCCATCGCAGTGGCGTTCGCATCCTCGATCACCACCCGGCACTGGAGCTGACCGCCGACCCCGACGGCGTCGTCACCGGCGCCACCGGCATCGCACGCCAGGACGGCGGCCGGCCATGGCGGATCACCGCGGGTGCCGTCGTGCTGGCCACCGGCGGAACCGCCTTCCTGTCCGGGACCTTCGGCACCAACGTCGACACCGGCGAAGGTCTCTTGATGGCCGCTGAACACGGAGCACACCTGTCCGGAATGGAGTTCTGCACCGCCTACGCGCTGGCCCCCGAATGGGGCGTGCACACCAAAGGCCGAATGCTGCAGTGGGGCAGCTTCTATGACGAGCACGGCCGCCCGTTCACCACCCAGCGCGGGCTGAGCGGACGCCAGGATGCGCAGCGGGCCCTGGCCCGCGGCGAGCGGGTGTTCGCCAGGCTGGACCGGGCACCCGAAAACATCCGCCAGACCATGCGCGACGCCCAGCCGAACTACTTCCTGCCGCTGGACAAGGCCGGCATCGATCCGTTCACCACCGCCTACCCGATCCGGATGGTGTACGAGGGATCGGTGCGCGGCACCGGCGGCCTCCGGCTCGTCGGGCCCGATTGCGCGACAACGGTTCCCGGGCTGTATGCGGCAGGTGATGCCGCGACCCGTGAGCTCATCACCGGCTCGCTGTCCGGTGGAGGCAGCCGCAACGGCTCGTGGGCGATCGCGTCGGGCACCTTCGCCGGCCGCGGCGCTGCCGAGTTCAGCCGTACCCGGCGGGTACCCGCGGGTGAGCCCGCCACCACCTCCTCGCGCTCCCGCGCGGGTGCCCCCACCGTCGAGGAGGTGGTGGCTGCAGCGCAGTCGCATGTCCTGCCGCCGCAGCGCAGCTACCTGAAATCCGAAGAGCGGCTCCGAGAGTCCGCAGCAGCGCTGGAGGCGGTGTGGCGCGACATCGCCGACGGCTTGGCTCCGGTGCCGGCCCGCGAGGTCTACAAGCAGCGCCAGGCAGTGGCCATGGTGGCCGCGGCCCGCTGGATCACCGCCGCATCCCTGGCCCGGCCAGAAACCCGCGGCCTGCACCGTCGTGAGGATCTGCCCGATTCGGATCACCGCTACGAGCACCGCATCCTGGCCGGCGGCCTGGACCGGGTGTGGACGGCACCTGATCCCGTTGCCCCGCAGCTCATCACCTCGGAGGCAGTCGCGTGATCGAGATCGTCAGCACGACCGCCTGCATCGCGTGCGACCTCTGCATCAGGGTGTGCCCCACCGACGTCTTCGACCGCGGCACTGACGGGGTGCCCGTCATCGCGCGCCAGTCCGACTGCCAGACCTGCTTCATGTGCGAGGCCTACTGCCCCACCGACGCGCTCTACGTCTCGCCGGTCTCCACGCCCGTGGGCGCCGAAAGCCCTCATGCTTCCGAATCCGCGGTCAGCGATGCGGGACTGCTCGGCGGCTACCGGGAGATGGTCGGTTGGGGACGGGGCCGCTCCCCTGGCTCGCGCCTGGACCAGAACCCGGTGCTGACCTCGATCCCGCCACTGGCCGAGCCACGCCTGGGTGCCCCCGCGGTACTGGCGGACGGGCCATGGAACCATTCATGAGGTCTTTGACGCCGGGCCGGCCGCGTCAAAGATTTTGACGATCTTCGTCAGGGACTATTGCCCCATGGGGCGAGGTGGCTTGGATACGCGTCTTGGGTCAATGTGTCTGCCAGAACTTCGTCAAAAGTCTTGACGAGCCCGCCTACAGCTTCTGCACCGGGGCGTGGTTGTGCATCAGCTTGACCCGGCCGGCACTGCCGAAGTCGATCAGTGACATCGCCGATTCGCCCACACCGGAGACTTCCTCGACGCGACCCAGTCCGTACTTGTCGTGGGAGACCCGATCGCCGGGTTCCAGCGTGATCACCGGGCGGTTGCGGGCGGGCGCGGGCCGTGAGGGCGACGGGCGTGGGGTGCCATAGCGGCCGGCGTTACCCACCGGGGCGCTCAGTGACGACGACGGCTGCTCGATGCGCCGCCAGTTGATCAGGTCTTCCGGAATCTCGCGCAGGAACCGCGATTCCGGGTTGAGCATGGGCTGCCCCCACGACGATCGCACCTTGGCCCGCGAGAGATAGAGCCGCTTACGCGCGCGGGTGATGCCGACGTAGGCCAACCGGCGTTCCTCGGACAGCTCGTTCGGATCGCCCAGGGCCCGCATGTGCGGGAACATGCCGTCCTCCCAGCCGGTGACGAACACCGCCGGGAACTCCAGCCCCTTGGCGGTGTGCAGCGTCATCATCGTCACCACGCCCGCACCGTCTTCGGGGATCTCGTCGGCGTCGGCCACCAGCGACACCCGCTCCAGGAACTGGGCCAGCACCCCGGTGTCGGGGATGTCCTCGTCGACCGGCTCACCCTCGCCCTGTTCGGCCAGGGCCCGGGCGTTGGCCAGGTCGGTACTGAATTCGTGTGCGACGCTGACCAATTCGTTGAGGTTGTCCAACCGGGCCAGATCCTGCGGATCGCTGGAGGCCTCCAGCTCACGGCGGTAGCCCGTGCGCTCCAGGACAGCCTCGACCAGATCCCCCAGCTCGTCATCGAGCTTGCCGCGCAGCGAGTCGAGCAGCTGAACGAACGATGCGATGGCCTTCTCCGAACGGGAATTGAGCATCGGCACCCGCCCCTCGGCGGCGGCCTGCAGCGCATCGTTGAAGCTGGCTCCGGTGTTCTCCGCGTACACCGCCACACAGGCCTCGGCCCGGTCGCCGATGCCGCGGCGCGGGGTGTTGAGGATGCGGCGCATGCTCACCGAGTCACCCGGGTTGTCCAGCACCCGCAGGTAGGCGACGATGTCGCGGATCTCGCGGCGCTCGTAGAACCGCACGCCGCCGACGACCTTGTACGGGATGCCGGCGCGGATGAACACCTCTTCCAGCGCGCGCGAGGAGTTGTTGGTGCGGTAGAACACCGCTACGTCCGAATATTTGATGCCTTCACTGTCTGCGAGCGCGTCGATCTCCTCGGCCACGAAGCGGGCCTCGTCGTGCTCGTTGTCGGCCACGTAGCCGACGATCAGCTCGCCCTCGCCTTCCTCGGTCCACAGCCGCTTCTCGCGGCGGCCGGTGTTGCGGGCGATCACCGAGTTGGCCGCGTTCAGGATGGTCTGGGTGGAGCGGTAGTTCTGCTCCAGCAGGATCGTCGTCGCGTCCGGGTAGTCGCGCTCGAAATCCTCGATGTTGCGGATCGTCGCACCGCGGAACGCGTAGATGGACTGGTCGGCGTCACCCACCACGCACAGTTCCGATGCCGCCACCCCGTCGTTCTCGTCGAGGTGATGGCCCACCAATTCGCGCACCAGCACGTACTGCGCGTGGTTGGTGTCCTGGTACTCGTCGACCAGGATGTGGCGGAACCGGCGGCGGTAGTACTGGGCGATCTGCGGGAAGGCCTGCAGGATCCCGACCGTCTCACCGATCAGATCGTCGAAGTCCAGCGCATTGGCCGCGCGCAGCCTGCGCTGGTACTCGCCGTAGACCTGGGCGATGATGCCGGCCATCTCCTCGGCGGCCTCCGACGCCTCGGCCGCCGCCTGCTCCGGACCGATCAGCTCGTTCTTGAGGTTGGAGATACCGTTGGCCAGCAGCCGCGGCGAGTACCGCTTGGTGTCCAGCCCCATGTCCTTGCCGATCATCATCAGCAGACGCCGGGAATCGTCGGAGTCGTAGATCGAGAAGTTGGAGTTCAGCCCCGGCAGCAGCGAGGCCTGGTTGCGCAGGATCCGCACGCACGTGGAGTGGAACGTGGACACCCACATGTTGCGCGCTCTGGGGCCCACCAGCTGAACCACGCGCTCGCGCATCTCGGCGGCGGCCTTGTTGGTGAATGTGATGGCCAGGATCTGCCCGACCCCGACGTCACGAGCGGCCAGCAGGTAGGCGATACGCCTGGTCAGCACGGCCGTCTTACCCGACCCAGCGCCCGCGACGATCAACAGCGGCGACCCCTCGTGCAGCACCGCTTGGCGCTGCTGGGGGTTCAGGCCGTCGAGGAGTTCATCAACATCTGCGGCAGCTGGGGAGGCGACGGGGGAAGTGGTCATCTTGCGTTCAAACTTACCGCTGAGCGGGGACAGTTTTGCGCTGGCACGGGCCGACTGGGACTATCAGGCTGTGCCTGAGATCGATGACCTGCGTCGGGAGATCGACGAACTCGACGCCACCATCCTCGCCGCAGTCCAGCGCCGCGCCGAGGTCTCCAAGCTGATCGGTAAGGCCCGGATGGCCTCCGGCGGTACCCGCCTGGTGCACAGTCGCGAAATGCAGGTCATCGAGCGCTACAGCGTGCTCGGCCCCGAGGGCAAGGACCTGGCCATCCTGCTGCTGCAGCTGGGGCGCGGCCGCCTGGGCCACTAGGCCTATCGGCCCGCAGGCTTCGCGGGCGCTCTGAGCGAGTCCAGCAGCCACGGCGCCAGCCACTGCACCGCCTCTGACGTCGGGTGTACGCCGTCGCTGCGCATCTTCACCCCGTTGATCTTCGCGGTGTACTTGCCGTCCGGATTGAGCTTGGCGTTGAAATCCAGCACCGACACATTCGGCCGTTGCCCGGTCACCGTCCGCAGCAGGGTGTTCCAAGCCTGCACCCGGCCCGGCTGATCCTCCGGATACAGCGTCCCGTCCGACCGCTCACCGCGCCGGTTGTACGGGGCCGTGGTCACCACCACGTGCGCTCCGGTCGAGCTGAGAATGTCGAGCGCACGCTGAAGCTCGCCTTTGAGATAGGTGTCGTAGGCGTCGTTGCCGATGTGGGTCCACCGGCCCTGCCAGGTACGGTCGACGACTTCCCAGCGTCCGATCATCAGCAGCACGGTGTCCGGCCGGTCATGCGCGATGCGCTGCGCCCAGCGCTCCGGCCAGGAGTCGCACTCGGGCTTCTGATTCAGCGTCTCGCCCGCCGACCGGTACGGGCCACCACGGGCGACGCCGCAACCGATCGTCGTGTAGTCGCTGAAGTGGAATCCCGGGGTGGGAGGCAGATAACGCATCAATGTCCAGGCCACCGAATCACCGAACACCGCGACGGTGCGGGTACCGGGCGGCAGCGCAGGCGGCGGTCCCACCGCGACGGCCCGCTCCGCCCCGACGTCCTGTTCGGACGCCGCCGCGGCCATCACGTCCGGGCCCGCCGGACGGGTCGGGACGCCGACCGGGACGACCGTCATCGTCACCACCGCGGCGGTGGCCACCGTGGCCGCGGACAGTCGCAGCATCGGGACGTGCTGCGGGCGCCAGTGCCGGACCGGCTGCTCGATCGCCCACCACGACACCCACGACACCGCGATCGTCACCGCGCACCGCAGCGCCAGCAGTGACCAGCCCTGCAGGCCGGTGCGCTCGCCGTTGAGGATCTGGAAGATCGGCCAGTGCCAGAGGTAGACGCCGTAGGAGATAACGCCGAGGGTGACGAGCGGGTACCAGGCCAGGATGCGGGCGACGTAGCCGTCCTGATCCAGCGCGACCGGGGCGACGACCAGAACCGCGCCCAGGGCCACCACGATCAGCAAGCCGTGGTGGAACTCGTCGGCGCTGCCGGTCGCCAGGTGTGCGGCCGCCGCCAGCACGGCGACCCCGATCACCGGCAGGATCCAGGCGATCCAGCGTCGCCACCGGGCCCGGATCAACGTGCCCGACATCGTCAGCGACGACCAGTCGCGCACCAACAGCGCCGCCGCCGCCGCGCCTACCAACAGCGCCTGGGCCCGGGTGTCGGTGCCGAAGTACACGCGGTTGAGGTCTGCGGCATCGCCGGACAGCCAGATCGACGCCACTGCCGAGCCGACGACTCCGAGCACTGCCAGCCCGAACACCACCGCCCGAACCGCGCCCGTCGAGCGGCGGCGCACCAGCAGCGCGGCGGCCAGCACCAGCAGCGGCCAGATCACGTAGTACTGCTCTTCGACCGCCAGGGACCAGGTGTGCTGCAACGGCGACGGAGCACTGCCCTGACTGAAGTAGTCGGTGTCGGTGGCGACGAACATCCAGTTCGCCATCCAGAAGAACGCCGCGACCGCGTCCTCGCGAAGCGAGGTGACCGCATCCGAGGAAAACAAGGGCCGGGCGATCACCACTGCCAAGGTCATCAGCACCATGGCGGGCAACAGGCGTTTGGCGCGGCGGATCCAGAAGCCCTTGAGATCGATGCGCTCGGTGCGGCGGTACTCGTCGAGCAGCAGTGAGGTGATCAGGAATCCGCTGAGTACGAAAAAGACGTCGACGCCGATGAAACCGCCGGCCACCCCGGGCACTCCGCCGTGGCCGGCCAACACCAGGGCCACGGCGATCGCGCGGATGCCGTCGAGTGCCGGGATGTCACGCCGAATGGAGGCACGACGACGCCGGCTGGCAGCACGGACTGGCGCCGCAGTCACGTCATGCCCTCCCGTCTTGGCGTCCGAGCCCCAGAGTTTAGGGGGGATCGGGCGCCGAGTCGGGAAGGCGCGACGGAGCGCTAACGGGTTAGCGCAATATATTTCGTGTCGAGGTACTCCTCGATGCCCTCGGTGCCACCCTCACGGCCGAAGCCGGATTCCTTGATGCCGCCGAACGGTGCCGCCGCATCCGAGATGACACCGCGGTTCACGCCGACCATGCCGGACTCAATGCCCTCGGCCACTCGCAACGCGCGGTCCAGCGACTGCGTGTAAACGTAAGCAGCCAAGCCGTATTCGGTGTTGTTGGCGGCGGCCACACCCTCTTCCTCGGTGTCGAACCCGGTGATCGGGGCGACCGGACCGAAGACCTCCTCCTTGAGGATGCGGGCATCGGCCGGCACATCGGCCAGCACCGTGGCCGGGTAGAAGTTGCCCGGCCCGTCCGGCGCGACGCCGCCGACCGCGACAGTCGCCCCGCGGGAGACCGCATCGGAGACGAGTTCGGTGACGGTGGAGACCTGCTTGGAGTTGATCAGCGGGCCCAACGTCGACGACGGGTCGATGCCCTTGCCGAGGGTGAACTCGCTCATCCGCTTGACGAGCTTCTCGGTGAACTCCTCGCGCACCGAGTTGGCCACGTGGAAGCGGTTGGCGGCGGTGCAGGCCTCACCGCCGTTGCGCATCTTGGCCAGGATCGCGCCGTCGACCGCCGCGTCGACGTCGGCATCGTCGAACACGATGAAGGGGGCGTTGCCACCCAGCTCCATCGACGTGCGGAGCAGCTTGTCGGCGGACTGCTTGACCAGTGCCTTGCCCACGCCGGTCGAGCCGGTGAAGGTGAGTTTGCGAAGGCGGCCGTCGTCGATCAGCGCGGTGCTCACCGCACCCGGGTTGCTGGTCGGGAGCACCGAGAGCACGCCCTTGGGCAGGCCGGCCTCATCCATCAGCTTGGCCAGCAGCAGCATGGTCAGCGGGGTTTCCTGCGCGGGCTTGACGATCATGGTGCAGCCCGCTGCGAACGCCGGCCCCATCTTGCGAGTCCCCATGGCCAGCGGGAAGTTCCACGGCGTGATGGCGAAACACGGGCCAACGGCCTGCTTGGTGACGAGGATGCGGCCGGTGCCGGCCGGAGCCGGGGTGTAGCGGCCTGCGATGCGCACCGCCTCCTCGGAGAACCAGCGGAAGAACTCGGCGCCGTAGGCGACCTCGCCCTTGCTCTCGGCGAGCACCTTGCCCATCTCCAGGGTCATCAGTGCCGCGATGTCGTCGGCACGCTCGGTGATCTTCTCGAACACCGACCGAAGGATCTCGCCTCTCTTACGCGGTGCCGTCGCAGCCCATTCGGCCTGGACCGCACACGCGGCGTCCAGTGCGGCGACGGCATCGGCGGCGGTCGCGTCGGCCACCGTGGCCAACACCTGATCGTCGCTGGGGTCCAGCACATTGAACGTCGATGCGGCCTGGCGTTCCTCACCACCGATCCAAAGACCCGTGGGCACGGATGAAATCAAGTCTTCAATGGCCATACATCCATCATGTACACCTTCGCTCCGCGCCCCGCATTAAGGTCGACAGAATGAGTGCTGACATCACCGCAACCCCCGCATGGCAGGCATTGTCGAAGCACTACGACGAGATCGGCGACATTCATCTCACGGAGCTTTTCGCCGAGGATCCGAACCGCGGGACCGAGCTGGTGCTGACCGTCGGTGACCTCTACATCGACTACAGCAAGCACCGGGTCACCCGCCGGACCCTGGAACTGCTGGCCGATCTGGCCCGCGCCGCCGGGTTGGAGACCCGCCGCGACGCGATGTTCGCCGGTGAGCACATCAACACCTCCGAGGATCGCGCGGTGCTGCACACCGCGCTGCGGTTGCCTGCCGACGCGACGTTGACCGTCGACGGCCAGAACGTGGTGGCCGACGTCCACGAGGTGCTCGATCGCATGGGCGGGTTCACCGACCGGCTGCGCAGCGGCGAGTGGGCCGGCGCCACCGGCGAGCGGATCAAGACTGTCGTCAACATCGGCATCGGCGGTTCGGATCTGGGTCCGGTGATGGTGTACGACGCGTTGCGCCACTACGCCGACGCCGGTATCAGCGCCCGCTTCGTATCCAACGTCGACCCGGCGGACCTGGTGGCGACGCTGGCCGATCTGGACCCGGCCACAACGCTTTTCATCGTCGCGTCCAAGACGTTCTCCACTCTCGAGACGCTGACAAACGCGACGGCGGCGCGTCGCTGGCTGGTCGAGGCGCTCGGCGAGGACGCGGTGGCCAAACATTTCGTGGCAGTGTCCACCAACGCCGAACTGGTGCAGGAGTTCGGCATCGACACCGACAACATGTTCGGGTTCTGGGACTGGGTGGGCGGCCGGTACTCGGTGGACTCGGCGATCGGGCTGTCGGTGATGGCCGTGATCGGCCGTGAGCGGTTCGCCGAATTCCTGTCCGGTTTCCATCTGGTCGACGAGCACTTCCGCACCGCGCCGCTCGGCGAGAACGCTCCCGCGCTGCTCGGACTTATCGGTCTCTGGTACTCGAATTTCTTTGGCGCGCAGTCGCGTGCGGTGCTGCCCTACTCGAACGATCTGTCCCGGTTCGCGGCCTATCTGCAGCAGCTGACGATGGAGTCCAACGGCAAGTCGGTGCAAGCCGACGGCACCGCAGTCACAACCGAGACCGGCGAGATCTTCTGGGGCGAGCCGGGAACCAACGGCCAGCACGCGTTCTATCAGCTGCTGCACCAGGGCACCCGGCTGGTGCCTGCCGACTTCATCGGCTTCTCCCAGCCCACCGACGATCTGCCCACCGCGGACGGCACGGGCAGCATGCACGATCTGCTGATGAGCAACTTCTTCGCCCAGACCCAGGTGCTGGCGTTCGGAAGAGATGCGGCGGATATTGCCCGGGATCTTCCAGCGGGCACGTCGGCCTCCGTCGTGCCGCACAAGGTCATGCCCGGAAACCGACCGACGACGTCAATCCTGGCAACCAGGTTGACGCCGTCGGTCGTGGGCCAGCTCATCGCCCTCTACGAACACCAGGTGTTCACCGAAGGAGTGGTGTGGGGGATCGACTCCTTCGATCAATGGGGCGTCGAGCTGGGCAAGACCCAGGCCAAGGCGCTGCTGCCGGTGATCACCGAATCGGAATCACCGGGCAAGCAGTCGGATTCGTCGACCGATGCGCTCGTGCGGCGTTACCGCGTCGAGCGCGGGCGCTCGGCCTAACAGCGCGGACGGTCTGCCCAGGTCTCGCTTACGGACTCAGTTACGGTCCGGGGATTGTCGCGCAACCCACGTTCGGGATACAGCCACTGGCACCACCCGGGCCTGCCGTACCGCCGGGGCCACCCGGAATCGCGCCGGTAGCGCCGCCAGGGCCCGCGGTCCCGCCGGGACCACCGGGAATCACGCCGGTAGCGCCGCCGGGGCCGGCCGCTCCACCGGGACCACCGGGGATCACGCCGCTGGCGCCACCCGGACCTGCCGTGCCGCCAGGACCACCCGGAATCGCGCCGGTAGCGCCACCGGGGCTGGCCGTGCCCGTATCGGCGCACGCCGTTCCGTCGGCATTCACACACGGCGGCGGGGGCGGCGGGTCAGCCAGGCCGATCGGAGCCAGTGCGACGGCCCCAGCCGCAGCGCCTGCAAAGAACATCGAGGCAATCAGTCTTGAGGTCATGAAGGTGGGCTACCCAGGTTCACCCGGTTCCGAAACACGGTGCCGAATCGCGGCACCGGATCCGGCTGCTGAACCACGGCGCGTAGATCTGCGCCCGCTGCCTGGCGTGTCGCGCGGCGCCCAAGAATGCTGGTTCCGGTGTAGACCCCCGTTGACTAGGCGAAACGTTTGGTGTACTTCGGCGGTAGCAACCGCATCACCTGAGTAAGCGGGGCCCACGGCCAGCGCGGCACCACGGCCCGGCCCTTCTCCTTCTCGATGGCCTCGACCATCGCGCGGACGCCGGTCTCGTTGTCGACCATCAGCATGGTGGTCGCCGACTTGGCCGTCATCTCCGACTCGATGTAGCCCGGCTCGATCACGGTCACCCGGATGGGGCCCTTGTCGTACTCGGCGCGCAACGACTCGCCCAGCGAGGTCATCCCCGCCTTGGAAGCGCAGTAGGCGGCCTTACCTCCGGGCACACCGGTGTTACCCAGCACCGACGAGATCAGCACCAGGTGACCGCTGCCGGACTTCTTGAACATCTCCAGCGCCGTCTCGATCTGCACCAGACCGGCGATCAGGTTGGTTTCGATGGTCGCCTTGTTCGCCCACGGCTTGCCCTCGCCCAGCGGCCAGCCCTTGCCGATGCCGGCGTTGACGATCACGCGATCGATGCCGCCGAGTTCCTCGGACAGCTCGCCGAACACCCGCGGCACGGCCTCGTGGTCGTTGACGTCCAGTGCGGCGACCGCGACCTTGACGTAGGGGTGCCGGTCGGCCAGCTCGGCCTTGAGCTCATCGAGCCGCTCGGTGCGGCGGGCACACAGCGCCAGGTCACGGCCCTTCGCCGCGAACTGCCGGGCCATGCCCGCGCCCAGTCCGGAGCTGGCACCGGTGATGAGGATCTTCTGACGGGTCATCGCTGCAGGATAACCGAGTTAGACAACTGTGATAAATGCGGACCGCTACTTGAGCAATCGGGACATCCGCCGGTCGGCGAGCACCTTGCCGCCGGTCTGGCATGTCGGGCAGTACTGGAACGACTTGTCGGCGAAAGACACCTCCCGCACGGTGTCCCCGCACACCGGGCACGGCAGTCCGGTGCGGGCGTGCACGCGAAGACCGGACCGCTTCTCCCCCTTGAGCGTCGCGGCCTGCTGCCCCACCGAGCGCGACACCGCATCGGTGAGCACCGAGACCATGGCGTCGTGCAACGCACCGAGTTGCGCATCGGTCAGCTTGCCCGCGGTGGCGAACGGCGAGAGTTTGGCCACGTGCAGAATCTCGTCGCTGTAGGCATTGCCGATCCCGGCGATCACCTTCTGATCGGTGATCACCGTCTTGATCCGTCCGCCCTGCCCGGCCAACACACCCGCCAGCCCGGCCGAATCCAGCGACAGCGCATCGGGTCCCAAGGCGGCGATCTGCGGGACGTCGAGAGGATCGGCGACCACCCACACCGCCAACCGCTTCTGGGTTCCGGCCTCGGTCAGGTCGAAACCGACCCCCTCCCCGAGATGCACGCGCAGCGCGATCGGCCCCTTGCCCGGCTTGAGCGGCGTCGTCGCCAACTTGTCCGACCAACGCAACCAGCCCGCCCTCGACAGATGCGTGATCAGGTGCCACTGGCCGACTTCCAACCCGAGGTACTTGCCCCAGCGGTTCGCACCGGTGACGGTCTGGCCGTGCAACGCCGTCGTCGCCGGATCGAACGTCTTGAGCACCGACAACGCGGCCACGTCGATCCGGGTGACCACACGGCCGGTCGCATTCCGGCGCAGATGATCGGCCAGCGCCTCGACTTCGGGCAGTTCAGGCATGGCTCCAGTGTGTCAGCGAAACGCCGAGCATGCTGTAGACATGTCCGACCGGCCCGCTCCCACGGCGACCAACCCGCTGCGGAACATCTTCGTGATCAACAGCGTGCCGCGCCGGTGGCCGTTCGCGCTGCGCGCCGGAATCTGCATGGCTGTACCCGTTCTGGTGGGCTGGCTGGCCGGCGACACCACGGCCGGATTGATCGCCACCATCGGCGGATTCACCTCGTTGTACGGCAGCGGCCGCCCGTACCTGAATCGCGGCGCGTACCTCGGCGTGGTCGCAGTGTGCTTCGCCGTCGCGGTGGCCCTCGGCGACTGGGCGTCGTCGGCGCCGTGGCTGGGCGTGCTGACCGTGACGATGATCGCCGCGGTGGCCACCCTGGTCTGCCATGCCCTGAGCGTCGGGCCGCCCGGCGCCTACATGGTGGTGCTGGCCTGCGCAGCCGGCACCGGAACGCCGGCGACACTGCACCTCAGCCCGGGCCATCACGCCGCGCTGGTCCTCGCCGGCGGTGCGTTCGCCTGGCTGGTGCACATGTCCGGCGCGCTGTTCCGGCCCCGCGGTCCGGAGAAGGCAGCGGTGGCCGCGGCTGCCGCCGCCGTCGTGGCCTACATCGAGACCCCCTCGGCCGACACGCGACACCGTGCGGCGCTCCTGCTCCACACCGCGTGGGTCAACCTGGTCACCTATCAACCGGTACAACCCAAACCGGACCAGACGCTGTACCGGCTGCGGGTCGTCAACCGCCGGCTGCACGTGCTGTTCGCCGAAGCCATGCGGGCCGCCGAAGCCGGTGTGCCGCTGACCTATGACGGCGCGGCCCTGGCCCGTCACCTGGCCACCGTGCCCGCCGATGCGATCACCGATGAGCATGGCGCCGAAGGAGTTCCACTCGGCAGGCCCAGCATCGTGCAACTGCTGCGCCGGGCGATGACGCCGGGCTCGGTGTCACTGCAACTGACGGTGCGGGTCGGCATCGCGGTCGCGATCTCGGGCGTGATCGCCGTGCTGATCTCGCAGGCCCTGACGATGACCCACGCGTACTGGGCGATGGCCGCCGCGGTGCTGATGCTGCATCAGGGATTCGACTGGCAGCGCACGGTGGCCCGCGGCGTCGAACGGACGCTGGGCACCTGGCTCGGGCTCGGCGTGGCCGGTGCGATCCTGGCGCTGCACCCGCAGGGCCTGTGGCTGGCCCTGGTGATCGGGGCGCTGCAATTCGTCATCGAGATGTACGTGGTGCGCAACTACACGCTGGCCGTCGTATTCATCACGCCCGCCGCACTCACCATCGCCTCCGGCGGCCAACCCGTCGACAACCTCGGTGAACTGCTGCTCACCCGCGGCAGCGACACCCTGATCGGCTGCGCGGTGGCCCTGGCCGTCTACTGGGCGACCCAGCGTCTGCGCCGCCCGACCGGCCTGCGCACCGCGATCGCCGCCACGCTAGATGCGGTCACCAACACCCTGCCCCACCTGGCCGCGGACGACGCCACCTCCCCGGCCGCCCGCACCGATCGTCGCGATCTGCAATTGCGGGCCATGGAATTGCTGCCGGCCTACGACGGGAGTGTCGGCGGATCGGTCACGCAACGCGTTGGGGCCGAACGTATGTGGCCGACAGTGGTCGCCACCGAACAACTCGCGTACCGCACGCTGGCGGCATGCTGGGGCGCCGAGCGTGACGGAGATACCGATGCCGGCGCCGTGGCGGCCGCGGACACCGCGGCCGCGCTGGCCGAACAGGCGTCCGCGCTACGCGAGGGCCTTGACGAACGACAGTAGCCAGCTCACCAACGACAGCACGATGGCCGCCCAGATGGCGGTCCACCAGAACTGGTCGATGTGCAGACCCCAGTGGGTGGTGTGGTCGGTGATCCACGACGTGATCCACAGCATCAGCGCGTTGATCACGATGTGGATCAGGCCGAGCGTGAGGATGTACAGCGGGATCGACAGGATCTGAACGATCGGCTTGACGAACGCGTTGACCAGACCGAAGATCACCGCGACGACGAAGATGATGCCGACCCTGGCGATGGTCGTGTCACCTCCGATGAAGTAGATCCCCGGCACGATGAGAGTGACCACCCAGAGCGCGAATCCGGTTATCGCTGCGCGCAGCACAAATGAGCCCATGGCGGTCTAGTCTGCCGAGCGCAGCAGGTATGTGTCCATGATCCAGCCATGGCGCGTTCTGGCTTCGGCACGCGCGGCAACGATGTCGTCGCCGATCTCACCGACCGTGCCCGCGTAGAGCAGCTCGTCGGGCGTGCCCAGGTAGGCGCCCCACCAGATCCGGGTCTGCGGCGGGCACTGCTGGAATGAGCAGTCGGCGTCGAGCATCACCACGGCGCTTCCGGTCAGCCCGTGCTCGCGCAACTGGCGCCCGGTGGTGATCAGCACCGGTTCGCCGACGTCGTTGAGCGGAATCCGATGCCGTGCCGTCAGGACCTGGATCGCGGTGATGCCGGGGATGACGTCGTAATCGAATTCGACGTGCTCGCCCACCATCTCCAGGATCCGCAGGGTGCTGTCGTACAGCGACGGATCCCCCCAGGCCAGAAAGGCCCCGACGCCGTCGGGGCCGAGTTCGGTCTCGATGGCCGCCGCCCAGATCCGGGCCCGTTCGGCATGCCAGTCCGCGACCACCTGGCGGTAGCCGGGTGCGTCGCCGGCCGCGGCGCGCGGCGGGTCGACCAACTCGACGAAGCGGTAGCCGGGCTGGGCGATGAAGCGATCGCAGATCAGCTTGCGCACCGCGACCAGATCGTCTGCCGCGCCGCGACGAGGACCCTTGTCCATCGCGAAGAACACCTGCGTGTCGTTCAGCGCGGAAACAGCCTGGGCCGTGACGAAGTCCGGATCACCGGCCCCGATTCCGATGACATGGATGCGACGCACCGTCGAAGGTTAACCGAACCGAAACCAGGTACCCCAAGTATCCGGTACCCGGGGTATTGACATCGCGCATTGTCGGTACATACCGTCGAAGTGAGGGGGACCACAAACGAAGGGAACGTCAACGGTGACAACTTCGGTCAGACCCGGCGGAGGCTCGACCAACGCAGGGCGACGGGACGCATTTTCCGAGCGCCTGCTCAAGGGTTCGGTTCGCAAGTCCTACGCACCTGTGGTCGACATCGACTGGCACGCGCCGCTGGATCCGGACAAGTTCTTCCTTCCGCCGAAGATCGTGTCGTTGTACGGAACCCCGTTGTGGGACAGCATGTCCCGCGAGGAGCAGATCGAGCTGTCGCGCCAGGAGCTGGCCAACACCCTCTCCGCGGGCATCTGGTTCGAGAACATCCTCAACCAGGCGCTGCTGCGCAAGATGATGCACCAGGACCCCACCTCGAATTCCACGCACTACGAACTCACCGAACTCGGCGACGAGACCCGCCACATGGTGATGTTCGGCAAGGCCATCGACAAGATCGGCGCCAAGCCGGTGCGGCCACGGCTCTACCAGCGCATGATCATCAACTCGTTGCCGTTCTTCTTCCGCGGCTCGGTGCTGTGGGTGGCCGCGTTGGTCGGCGAGGAGATCTTCGATTCGCTTCAGCGGCAGATGATGGACGACCCCGAGTTGCAGCCAATGGTGCAGCGCCTCATGCGCATTCATGTCACCGAGGAGGCCCGCCACATCCAGTTCGCCCGTGACGGCCTGCGCCAGCGCACTCCGTCGATGCGCTGGTACAAGCGGGTGTGGGTGGCCAACCTCAACGGTGTCGGCGGGTTCTTCTTCCGCTACCTGTTCTCCAACAAGATCCAGTACGCGCGCGTCGGCCTGAATGCCCGCGCCGCGCGACGGATCGCCAGGGCCAGCGCCCACCGCCGCGAGGTGCAGATCTCCGGATTCGCCCCGTTGGCCGCGTTCCTCGAAGAGGTCGGCCTGATGGGCCGGATCGCACGCCGCATGTGGCGGCGCTCCGGTTTCCTGCCGGCCAAGACCCCACCACGCCTTACCGCGGTCCCCGGTTCCGCCCCGGGTACCGACGCCGGCATCACCGAAGAGGTCTACGACGGATTCGCGGTTCTCGACACCGGTGACGGCGACCGCCGGGTCCACGTGCGGCTGGCCGGTCACCTGGATCCGATCGACGGCAAGTACCACTGGCGCGGAACCATTCTCGACGCGCCGAGCACCATCGCGGCCGGGCCGGTACGGCTGAGCATCGGCACCCGCACCGTCGACGCCCGCATCACCGAACGCACCTCACAAGGCACCCACTCGGTCTCCGGGATCGGTGAACCGCCCTTTGAGTTGGACTCCGCCGACGCGCCCGAAGTCAGCGCCGCCGGGTAACCAGCGAACGGCCGAGCAATCCGGCCGCGAAGACCGCCCCACCGATCCCGGAGATCAACAGCGGAAGTTGGCCGGGCTGACCTGGAACAGCAGTCCAGAGCAGCCCGGCCCATATCCCGGCACCCAGCACGGCGAACCCACTGAGCCCCTGGAAGACTCCCTGCGCACTGCCTTGCAGGTCGGACCCGACCAGTGAGGACACCCAGGCCTTGCCGACCCCATCGGTGCAACCCGTGAACAGGCCGTAGGACCCGATCAGCAGCCAGGCGAGCAACGGATCGGTGGTCAACCCCAGGCCGGCGTAGCCGATCGCGAAGAACACCAGGCCGATACCGAACACCGGCAGCCGGCCGATCCGGTCGGCCAGCAACCCGGCCGGGAAACTGGAAATGGCGTACACCGCGTTGTAGGTGACGTAGGCCAGGATCACCTCGACGACCGAGAACCCGATCTCGTTGAGCCGCAACAACAACAGCGCATCGGGGAAATTCAGCAGACCGAATGCCACCAGCACGGCAGTCACCCGCCAGTACCGCCCGGGTAGGTCGCGCACCCGGGCGAACACCGGCTGACGCGCTTTGACCGGCCGGGTACGACGTTTCTCGGCGACCAGGAACACCAGCGCGACACTGAGCACCGCGGGCACCACCGCAACCCACAACAGCGGCGCGATCTGGTGGTCGAGCAGTTCATAGCCGGCCAAACCCAACAACGGGCCGACGACCGCACCCAAAGTGTCCATGGCACGGTGGAATCCGAAGACCCGACCGCGGGCGGCGTCGTCGATGTCGGCGACCAGCAGGGCATCGCGAGGCGCACCGCGGATGCCCTTGCCGAGCCGGTCGACCACGCGGCCCGCGAGCACGCCCGACCACGCCCCGGCGGCTGCCACCATGACCTTGCCCAGGGCCGCCATGCCGTAGCCCGTGGCGATCAAGGGTCGCTTGGAGAACCGGTCGCCGAGTGGGCCCGCAGCCAGCTTGGTCATCGCCGCCGCGCCCTCGGCGGCCCCTTCCACCGCGCCGACCACCGCGGGCGGAGCACCCAGCACGGCGGTCAGATAGATCGGCAGCAGCGGATAGAGAAGTTCGCTCGCGGCGTCCTGCAAGAAGGACACCGCCGACAGCACCCGGACGTTGCGCGTCAGCCAGGTGGGCATGCGGTCATCATGCCTGCCCGATCAGCCACGCAGAACTAGAACACGTTCTAGTGTGTACGGCATGCGGTTCACCTATGCCGAAGCCATGACCGATCCCACCTACTACATCCCGCTGGCCCAGGCGGCCGAGGCGGCCGGCTACCACGCCATGACGATCGCCGACAGCGTCGCCTACCCGTTTGAGTCCGACTCGAAATACCCCTACACCCCTGACGGCAACCGTGAGTTCCTGGAGGGCAAGGCATTCGTCGAAGCCTTCGTGATGGCCTCGGCCCTGTGTGCGGTCACCACCACGCTCAAGTTCAACTTCTTCGTGCTCAAGCTGCCGATCCGTCCGCCCGCCCTGGTGGCCAAGCAGGTCGGCTCGCTCAACGCGCTCTTCGACAACCGGCTGGGGCTCGGGGTCGGCACCAGCCCGTGGCCGGAGGACTACGAATTGATGGGTGTGCCGTTCGCGCGCCGCGGCAAGCGGATGGACGAGTGCATCGACATCATCCGCGGCCTGACCAGCGGTGACTACTTCGAATACCACGGCGAGTTCTACGACATCCCCAAGACCAAGATGACCCCGGCACCGTCGGAGCCGGTCTCGATCCTCGTCGGCGGGCATGCCGAGGCCGCCCTGCGCCGCGCGGCCCGCAACGACGGGTGGATGCACGGCGGCGGCACCGACGACCTCGACGTCCTCCTCAAACGGCTCAACGAGATCCGGGCGGAGGAGGGTCAGACCGGGCCCTTCGAGATCCATGTGATCTCGGCCGACGCATACACCCCGGACGGCATCAAACGACTCGAGGACAAGGGCGTCACCGATGTGATCGTGGGCTTCCGCCTGCCCTACATCATGGGCGACGATCCCGAGCCGCTGGACCGCAAGATCCGCCACCTGGAGAAGTTCGCCGAGAACGTCATCGCCAAGGTCTAGGGCGCGCGGATTCGCTGCGGGGATCTCCTGCGCCGTTTTCTACGCCTGGGTCGTGCCCGGCGCCATCCGACGACCCAGGCGTAGAAAACGGCGATCCCGAAATACGGTTTGAGGGAACACGCCGCAGCCCGTTAGCGTTGCACCCGCCGTTCTCGCCCAATGCTGCCCGAGAGCCAAGTCCGGCCACCCCGGAACAACTCAGAACACTCGGAAAGCCTGCGAATGACGACCTCGATCGAACGACCGCGTGCCGTTGTCGCGCCCGACCCCACGGTGCGCTCCCTCGCGGTACTCGCCCTCGCCCTCGGCGGCTTCGGCATCGGCACCACCGAATTCGTCGCGATGGGGCTGCTGCCCGACATCGCGACGGGCTTCGGCATCAGCGAGCCTACCGCGGGCCACGTCATCTCCGCCTACGCGCTGGGTGTCGTGATCGGCGCGCCCGTCATCGCCGCGCTCACCGCGCGGTGGCCCCGCAAGGCCCTGCTGCTCACGCTGATGGCGGTCTTCACCCTCGGCAACGTGGCCAGCATGCTGGCGCCGACCTACCCGACCCTGGTCATCGCCCGGTTCGTCGCCGGCCTGCCGCACGGCGCGTTCTTCGGGATCGCCGCGCTGGCCGCTGCCCATCTGATGGGTCCGCAGAACCGGGCCAAGGCGGTGGCCTATGTGCTGTGCGGCCTGACCGTCGCGACCGTGCTGGGCGTGCCGCTGGCCTCCTGGCTCGGCCAGGCCTTCGGTTGGCGGAGTGCGTTCGGTCTGGTGGTGGGCGTCGGCCTGATCACGTTGGCCGCCCAGTGGCGGTGGCTGCCCAAGCAGCTGCGGTCCATGCACGTGACCAGCCCGCTGACAGAACTCGGTGCGCTGCGCCGGCCTCAGGTGTGGCTGGCTGTGCTGGTCGGCATGATCGGCTTCGGCGGCATGTTCGCGGTGTACACCTACATCAGCACCACGATGACCGATGTGACCGGCCTGCCCCGGTCGATGGTTCCCGTGGCGCTCATGGTGTTCGGCCTCGGCATGGTGGGCGGCAACCTGATCGGCGGCCGGCTGGCCGACACCTCGGTGATCCGCGCGCTGTACCTGTCCCTGGGGTCGCTGGCGGTGCTGCTGGCCGCGTTCTCGCTGGGGTCGCACAACCCGTGGACCGCGCTGCCGCTGCTGTTCGGCGTCGGCGTGGCCGGCTCGGCCGTCGGCCCGGCGTTGCAGACCCGGCTGATGGATGTCGCCCACGATGCGCAGACCCTGGCCGCCGCGCTCAACCACTCCGCCCTCAACATCGGCAATGCCACGGGCGCCTGGGTGGGCGGCCTGGTGATCGCGGCCGGTCTCGGCTACACCGCGCCGGCCGCGGCCGGCGCCCTGCTGGCCGTCGGCGGGCTGCTGGTCTTCACCGTGTCGGTGGCCTTAGAACGACGGACCGCCATCCGGCGATGACGGCGGGATGATGTGGACTGCGGCTTCCTCCGCTGAGGCCGCGCCACCGTCGATGCCGACGTCGGTCCCGAGCAGCTCAGCCTCTTCGTCCGCACCGAAGCCCGCATTGGGGGCCACCAGCCGACCCGAGCGCCGTTCTCCGACCTCGTCATCGCCGCCCTGCTCGTCGAGATAGTCGGGATCGTCGAGCTGCATCGCGGGGTCGGGCTCCTCCTCGGCCAGCAGCTCATCGAGGGTCTCGTGGTCACGCGGTTCCCGCCACCGATCAGGCGGCGAGTAGCCCTCGTCGAGCAAGTCGTCGACACCCCGATCGATGAGGGCGTCCTCCTGAGTCAACTGGTCGTCTTCATCGACGCTGTACCCGTCACTACTCATCTTTCAACGATGACACAGGTCGCGCCTACCTGAGCGCCGTCACCCCTGATGAATGTGGTGTGGGATCGCGTGGACAGCTCCGATGCCGAGCACAAGCCGCGCCTACGGATCACAGTCGAGGGGGCTGAAACTACTTCCTGAGAAATTCCGCATTTTCAGCTGAGAATTCTGGAATTTTCGAACCCGATTCCAAATTAAACGTTATAGGCAGCAACCGGAAGTAGTGGGACTCCCGGTGCGGCCTGCAACGGAGGGTTGGGAAATGAAGTCGTACACCATCGCCACATTAGCCGCGGGCGCGCTGGCCGCGGGAACGTTCCTCGGGGGCGTCGCCGCTGCCGCCCCGACCGGGCAGTCAGCGGAACAAACCGTGAAAAGCCTCCAGACCAGCGGCTATCACGTCATCGTCAATCGCACCGGCGCCGCACCACTGGCCAACTGCACCGTGCTCGGTGTGCGCCAGGGACAGACCATCGCCACCAACGACTCCAGGGGTGGCGGTTCGATCAATACCACCGTCATTTCAAAGACGGCATATGTCGACGTCGCTTGCTGAGTTGGGAATAAAACAGGTCCCGCATTTGTTGGAGTCGCCAAACCGGAAATAGCGGTTTGGTGAATACAGAGTGCCCACAATCGGCCGCACACTTTGTGCGGCCGATTGTTTTTCCGCCGAGGTCGCGAGAGAGCACGACTTGTCGGTGGGTCGGCGTACGGTACCGAACATGAGTTCGATATTGGCATCCGATAGGGATCTCGAGCGGACGATCGTCGGTGAAGCTCTCGATCACCTCAACGCCGCATGCAAAGAAATAGACGCGCTGTCGGTTCACGCCCTGACGCGGTCGGAGCTCCACGAGGTTCTGAGCCGGCTCGATGCCGGGGAGAAACGGCTGGCGACCGCGCAACAACGGCTGCTCGGACGGATGGTGGCCACCCAGACCGCGTCGCCGCCCCGGTTCGACCCGGCCGCCGTGCTGGCCAGGAGGCTGCGGATTTCGCCGGCCGAGGCGAGGAAACGGATCGCGGCCGCCGGCCAAACGTCCGACTGAGGTGCACACGGAAGTTCGGCAGCTGTCGCAGCGGGTACTCCACTTGCCGTGGCATTCGACCTCACCCCCACCGCGGCACAGCATGACCTCGCGCGACGGACGCACGAGTTCGCCGAACAGATCGTCCGGCCAGTCGCCGCCGAGTACGACCAGCGGCAGGAGTTTCCCTGGCCGGTGCTCGAAGAAGCGGCCATCCAGGGCTTCTACAGCCCGCTGTTCTATCGCGACCTGATCGGTGACCCCACGGGACTGTCCCTTCCGATGTTCATGGAGGAGCTGTTCTGGGGCTGCGCCGGGATCGGGCTGGCCATTGTCATGCCGGCACTTGCGCTGTCGGCCATCGGTCAGGCGGCCTCACCGGAACAGATGCTGCGGTGGGCTCCTGAATGCTTCGGCACCCCGGGGGACCTCAAGCTGGCGGCATTGGCGATCTCAGAACCCGAGGGCGGCAGCGATGTGCGCAACCTGCGCACCTACGCCGTCCGCAGTGGACCCGGAGCAGACGCGGACTGGATCATCAACGGCCACAAGATGTGGATCGGCAACGGCGGCATAGCCAATGTGCACGTGGTCAACGCAGTCGTCGACAAGGAGCTCGGCCACAAGGGACAGGCGTTGTTCATCGTCGAGGGCGGCACGCCGGGGCTGGAAATGGTGCGCAAACTCGACAAGCTCGGCTGCCGGGCCTCACACACCGCCGAGCTCAGGTTCGACAGTGTCCGCGTTCCTGCCGAAAACCTGCTCGGGGGTCAGGACAAACTCGAGCACAAGCTGGCCCGGGCCCGCGAAGTCGTCGCAGGCGCCCAGAATTCCGGCTCGGCCACGCTGGGGACGTTCGAACAGACCCGGCCCATGGTGGCTGCACAGGCCCTCGGAATCGCGAGGGCCGCACTGGAATATGTCACCGAATATGCGAACCGCCGGATTGCCTTCGGCGCACCCATCATCGACAACCAGGGCATCGCGTTTCCACTCGCCGACCTGGCTACACAGATCGACGCCGCCCGGCTGCTCACGTGGCGCGCGTCCTGGATGGCCGCCTCCGGGGTGCCGTTCGACCGCGGCGAGGGCTCGATGTCGAAGCTGGCCGCCAGCGAGGTCGCAGTCCGCACCACCGAGCAGGCCATCCAGACGATGGGTGGCTGGGGCTACGTCACGGATCATCCCGTCGAGAAGTGGTACCGGGATGCCAAGCTGTACACGATCTTCGAGGGCACCAGCGAGATCCAGCGCATCGTCATCGCACACGCTCTCGGCGCCGCCGACGGAAAGCCTCCGCTGCATGTCGACCTGGAACCGTCGGGCGGGCCGTTGAACCGGTGGTTCGGTCGCGGCACGCCGCTGCGCACCCGGGCGGCCGGCGCCGCACTGTCCGCGAAGGACCACGTACCCGAGCCCCTCATGCGCCTGGCGATGAAGGCCTTACGGCCGCCCCGCAGGTGAAGGCGGGCCAGATAGATTCCACGTCCATGACCGTCACCGTCGACGAGATCGAAGTCGCTGACCCACCAGACGCCTGGACGCGAGCGGGGTTCAGTGTTGATGCCAGCGGACACGCCGGTCCGGTCTGTCGGATCGGTGGCGTTCGCATTCGGCTCGTCGGGGGCGACCGCGGCACCGGCATCATCGGGTGGTCGTTGCGCGGCCTGCCGCCGCAGGGGTCGGTTGATGACCTCGACGGCATCCCCACCGTGCGGTCCACCACGGCCGCCGCAGAGCCGGCCACCCATCCGAACGGCGCCACCGCAATCGACCACGTCGTGCTGCTGTCCCCTGACCTCGGGCGCACGGTCTCATCGCTGGCCGCCATCGGCGTGGCCCCGCGCCGGGAACGTGATGCTGAACTCGGCGGGCGACGGGTCCGCCAGATCTTCTTCCGGTTCGGGGAGGTGATCCTCGAGGTCGTCGGTTCGCCGGACACGGCAAGCGACGGTCCCTCGAGGCTCTGGGGAATCACGTACGTCGTGAACGACATCGACGCGAGCGCCGCGTTCTTCGGCGACCACACCACTCCTGTCAAAGACGCCGTACAGCCGGGCCGCCGGATCACCACGGTCCGGCACAAGGACTTCGGAATGTCGGTCCGGACGGCGGTGATCTCGGCTACTCGTGATCGTTGACGTGTGTCGGGCCGCCGACCATCGCGCGCCGTTGCCTATCCTCAGCGCATGACCGACGCCGGACACCTGAGCAACGACGTCGTCGTCGTCCACACTGACGGCGGGTGCCGGCCGAACCCCGGTCCGGGCGGCTGGGGCGCGGTGCTGCGCCACCG
Organism: Mycolicibacterium nivoides; assembly: GCF_003855255.1. Lineage (NCBI taxonomy): Bacteria > Bacillati > Actinomycetota > Actinomycetes > Mycobacteriales > Mycobacteriaceae > Mycobacterium > Mycolicibacterium nivoides. Next base: position 3,368,567 of record NZ_CP034072.1, read on the forward strand.
CGAGCACGTGCGCGAGATGTACGGCGGGGAGCCCGGGACCACGAGCAACAACCGGATGGAGCTGATGGCGCCCATCATGGCGCTAGAGGCACTCACCAGGCGTGTGGTGGTGCACCTGCACACCGACAGCACCTATGTCCGCAACGGCATCACCAAATGGGTACTCGGCTGGGAACGCAACGGCTGGCTGACCGCCGCGAAGCAGCCGGTGAAGAACGTCGACCTCTGGCAGCGGCTGCAGGCCGCCTGCGCGCAGCACGAGGTCGAGTGGTTCTGGGTGAAAGGCCATTCGGGTGTCGCCGACAACGAACTGGCCGACGAGCTCGCGACCCGGGGAATGCAGGAGGCGATCGCCGCAGCGAGTCTCGGGGTCTAGTCAGCTGTCCAGGAATTGGATTGCGGCAGAGACGAATTCACGGTGGTACTGGAAGATCGCCCCGTGGCCCGAATTGGGGTAGATGCACAGTTGTGAACCCGCGATCCGTCGGTGCATGTCATCGGAGAGCGCAGTTGGGACCATGCGGTCGTTGTCGCCGTTGGCGATGAAGGTCGGCTGGGTGACAGCCGACAGGTCGGCAGGCGCGGAGCGCCCCCATCGCTTGATGGCCTTGAGTTGGGTTCGGAAGGCCTTCACGGTGATCTTCGCATCCCGGTCCAGGGTGCGCTCGTCGAGACGTTCGATGAACGCGCGGGCTGCGCGCTTGCCGGCGCCGTCGCGCTTGAAGAACAGGAATTCCTTCGGGTCCTTGCGGGTGAAGGTGGCACGCAGGATGTCGTAATAGGTTGTCCCGACGACCTTGTCGATGTCCGCTCCACCCGCCGGTCCCGTCCCGGTCAGGATCAGTCTGCGCACCAGGTCAGGATGTTCTATCACCAGCGCCTGGGCGATCATCCCGCCGAGGGAAAAGCCGAGGATGTCGACTGTGCTGAAACCGAGCGCGGTGATGAAGGCGAATGCATCGTCTGCCATCGATTCGATGGTGTCAGGGACCGCGCCGGTGGAAGCTCCGACGCCGCGGTTGTCGAATGCGATGACATGGTGCCGTTCGGCGATCGGGTCGACGACGCGAGGATCCCAGTTATCCAGCGTGGCGGCGAGGTGGACGAGGAAGACGACGGGAATTCCGCCCCTGGGCCCGAGTTCGCGGTAGGCGTACGTAACGCCGCCCGCGGTGACGGTGCGCCCCGGGGCATGCGAATAGGACGTGATCGCTTCGTTGTGCCGACTGCTATTGGCGTTCATGGCATCTCCTGAGTTCTTGGTAAGCGATTAGTTGGCCAGGAATTGCAGCGCGTCGGCCACGAACGCCTGGTGATGCTGAAACACTCCGCCGTGCCCGGAGTTCGGGTAGATCTTCAGCTGCGCGTCGGGCAGCCGACGTGCCATGTCGGCTGAGTGGCCGCTGTCCACCATGAGGTCGTTATCCCCGTTGGCGACCAGGACGGGGTGGGTGATGATGGAGAGGTCGTCGGGGGCGCTCTTCCCGGCGTGCCGGATCGCCCTGATCTGAGCGATGCCGGCGCGCAGGGAGATTCGCTTGTCGCGGTTCTGTGTCCGCTCCCTGAGCCGGCCCAGGTACTGCGCGGCGGCATGCTTACCCTCGGGGGTACGGGGAAAGAACAAGAAGTTCCTGGGGTCGCTGCGAGTGAGCGCCGCTTTGAGGTAGGCGCCCGCGACGATGGTGGCCATCTTGTCGATGCCACCGGCGCCGCGCGGCCCGGTGCCGGCCAGGATCATGCGGCGAACGAGCTCAGGCGCCTGCAGTGCCACCATCTGGGCAACGCCACCGCCGAGTGAGAATCCGAACAGATCAACCTGCTGGAGGCCCAGCGCGCGGATGAAGTCGATCGCGTCGGCGCCCATCTGCTCCACGGTGGCGGGCACCGAGCCTCCGGTGGCGCCGACACCGCGATTGTCGAACGCGATGACCCGGTGCTGAGCGGCGATGCCGTCGATGATGCGCGGATCCCAATCGTCGAGGACCGCGGTCAGGTGATGCAGGAACACCACCGGAATGTCTGAGCCGCCGCCCAGGTCGCGATAGGCGAACGTCGCACCGTCGATGTCGATGGTGCGGTTCGGTGCGTCTTTCCAGGAGATCATTGCGGCGCCTTTCACGGTCTTGGTGCGTTCATGGAGCGAGGCCGGACCTCAACGTCCAAACGATCTTACGATCATAATATTATGACCGTAAGATATAATGCTAGGATTCGCAAGAACGAGCTTCGAGACCGGGAGGTGGCCATGGCGCGATCCGCCGCGGAACGCAAGGCCGAGACTCGACGTCGGATCATCGAGACCGCGAGCGAGCGCTTCAAACAGGACGGCATCGACGGGTCTGGGATCGCCACGCTGATGTCCGATGCTGGGCTGACCAATGGCGCGTTCTACGCGCACTTTTCGTCGAAGGGGGACCTGGTCGCCAATGTCGTGGCCGACCAGCTACGGGCGCAACGCGACAGCCTGAGTTCATTACCCTCCGGGCGAGACGCGCTGGAAGCGTTCGTGCGCGAGTACCTCTCGCCGCATCATCGCGACCATCCGGGCACCGGCTGCCCCAACGCCGCCCTACTCGATGAGATCGGCCGTTGCGATGACGCTGTGCGTGATGCCTACACCGAGGGGATGCAGTCGATCGTCGATGTCATCGCCGCACACTTGTCTCCACACCGGCCCTCCACCGCGCGCACCACGGCCGTGGGGTTGTTCACTGTTCTCGTCGCCACCTTGCAACTCGCACGCGCCGTCTCCGACCGGAAACTGTCCGACGACATCCTCACCTCCGGAATCTTCAACGCACAACTGCTCCTCGACTGCAAGCCTGAAGGGAAATGACCACATGAAGGCATTCGTCGTCACCCGATACGGCAAGCACCATGTCCACGCCACCGAAGTACCCCAGCCGATGATCGGCACCAGGGACGTACTGGTCCGGGTGAGCGCAGCCAGCGTCAACCCGCTGGACGTCATGGTCCGAAACGGAGAGTTCAAGCAGCTACTGAAATACCGGCCGCCCTTTGTGCTCGGCCACGATGTCGCCGGTGTGGTCATCGAGAAGGGCGCCGAGGTCCGCGGCTTCAGCATCGGCGACCAGGTGTATGCGCGTCCCCGCGACCTCCGGATCGGAACCTTCGCCGAGTACATCGCGATCGACCAGGATGACGTCGCGCTCAAGCCGACCGCCCTGTCCATGCCCGAGGCCGCCGCGGTTCCACTGGTCGCCTTGGCTGCCTGGCAGATCCTGGTCGAACGGGCACACATCAGGCCCGGCCAGAAAGTCCTCGTCCACGCCGGTGCCGGCGGCCTCGGGTCGACCGTCATCCAGCTCGCCAAGCATCTCGGTGCACACGTCGCGACCACGGCCAAGGGCGCCCGTGCGGAACTGGTCCGCGACCTCGGAGCCGACGTCGTCATCGACTACACCGCACAGGATTTCTCCCAGGTCCTCTCCGACTACGACCTGGTGGTGGACTCGGTCGGCGGTGAGAATCTGATGAAGTCGCTCACCGTGCTCAAACCCGGAGGCCGGGCGATCGGCGTCACCGGCCCACCCGACGCCGGATTCGCAAAACAACTCGGCGCACCCAAACCCTTCGAGTTCGTGCTGTCGTTCCTCAGCCGCAAGGTACGCAGAGCCGCCAGGAAACTCGGCGTGCGCTACTCGTTCTTCTTCATGCACGCCAGCGGAACACAGCTTCGAGAGCTTGCCGCCCTATACGAAGCGGGCCACTTGCGTCCGGTCATCGACTCCACCTTTCCCTTCGACCAGACACTTGAAGCACTCGCCTACGTCGAGAACGGCAAAGCCAAGGCAGGCAAAGTCGTCATCACGCTCGACCAACGAGCCTGATCGCGGCCGCCACCGCTACTCCCAGACCACGTCATCCGGCGTCTTGTCCGGCCGCAGACCGCGCCAGCTGGGCTGACGCAGCCGGTGGTCAGTGGTGCGCTCGCTGTAGCGGACCTCCCCCACGAGCTCGGGCCGCACGAACGTGACCCCCTTCGCGTCGAGCTTCGGCAACGGTTTGTCGAACGGTGACTCGTCGGTGTGCAGCGGGGCCAGCATGCCTTTGAGCTTGGTCAGTTCCTTGTCGGTGAACCCGGTGCCGACGCGCCCGGCGAACTGCAGGCCGTCGGGGCCGGGCACGCCGAGCAGCAGCGCGCCGATGCCACTGCTGCGCCCGCCCTCTCCCTGACGCCAGCCGCCGATCACCGCTTCCTGCGTGTTCCAGATCTTGTCCTTGATCCAGGAGGCCGACCGCCGGCCCGGCTGATACGTCGAGTCCCGCTTCTTGGCCACTACCCCTTCGAACCGGTGCTCACGGGCATGGTCCATGGCCTCCGGACCGTCGCCGGGCAGCGGCTCGGGAACGATCAGCCCGCCGCCGGCGGCCAACGCCTCCAACAGCTTTCGCCGGTCGGTGTACTTGGCGCGCAGCAAGGAGCGGCCGTCGAGCCACAGGATGTCGAAGGCCCAGAACTCGACCCGCGTGGAACGGGCTCGGTTCTGCATCTCGCCGAAGCTGGGCACCCCGGAGTCGTCGAGTGCCACCACCTCGCCGTCCAGCACCACGTGGTGGTCGGCGAGATCGGCGGCCACCGCCTGCAATTGCGGGTACTCGGCAGTGACATCACGTCCGCGGCGTGAACGCAGTTGCAGTCGACCATGATCGGCCTCGACCAGCAGCCGGTATCCGTCCCATTTGCCCTCGAACGCCCATTGCGTGGCCTTGAGTTTCGCGACGGACCCCTCGGTGGCGAGCATCGGCGCGAAGTCCTTGGGTTCTGGCGTGGCCGACTTCTGGTCCTTCATCCGGTGCGCCAGCCAGTTCTTGCCCTCGGTCTGGATCAGCGCATAGCGGCCGGATATTCGCTCACCGTGCAGGGTGACGATCACTTCCCCGCCCTTGTCCGGGCCGTCGGGCGGCTTGTCTCTGAACTTCTCGGTCTCGTACGTGCCGGTGTCCCAGACGATCACCTTGCCGCCGCCGTATTCGCCTTTCGGGATCTCACCTTCGAACGTCAAATACTCCATCGGGTGGTCCTCGGTATGCACCGCAAGGTGATTCACCGATGTGGTCTCGGGCAGATTCTTCGGCACGGCCCAACTGACCAGCACGCCGTCACGTTCCAACCGGAAGTCGTAATGTAGCCGGCGGGCATGGTGTTCCTGGATCACGAATGTGTCGTTGTTTCCGGTCTGTGGAGCCTTCTTCGGGACCGGCTCCGGTGTCTTGGCCGCGTCGCGCATGCTGCGGTAGGTGGTGAGCTTGTCGACCCGGGGTGCATCCTCGTCCAATCCGGCCAGCAGGTCGCCGTCATCGGAAACCCGTTGCAGCACTTCGTCGAATCGCAGGTGACGCAGATCCGGGTCGCCGATCTCGTCCCACGTGCGGGGTGCGGCGACGGTAGGGTACTCCCGCCCGCGCAGTGAGTACGGAGCGATCGTGGTCTTGGCCCCGCTGTTCTGGCTCCAGTCCAGGAAGATCTTCTGGGCACGGACGCTGCGGGTCATGGTGGCGGTGACCAGTGTGGGCATCGACTGTTCGAGTTGTTGGGCCACCCGCTTGGCCAGCACCGAGGCACCGCGGGAGCTGATCGGCTCGGCCAGAGGCACATACAGGTGCAGGCCCTTGCTACCGCTGGTCAGCGGATACGTCGTCAGCCCGATGTCACCCATCAAGTCGCGCACCGCCTGGGCCACCTCGCACAACTGCGGCATGGTGACCCCCTCGCCCGGATCGAGGTCGAACACGATGCGGGTGGCCGGGCCCTGACTCCCGTCGGAGCCGAACCGCCATTGCGGCACATGCACTTCGAGTGCTGCCTGCTGCGCGATCCAGGCCAGACCCTCACGGGTGTTGATGATCGGGTAGGTGGTGGTGCCCGACTTGTGCGCAATAGTCCCGCGCTCGAGCCAGCCCGGAGCCGAAGACGCCAGCTGCTTTTCGAAGAACGACGCCTCCGCGACCCCGTTGGGCCAACGCTTTCGGGTCACCGGGCGCCCGGCCATGTGCGGAAGCATCACCTCGGCGATGCTCAGGTAATAGTCGAACACCTCGGCTTTGGTCGTGCCGGTGGCGGGATAGAGCACCTTGTCCGGATTCGTCAGCCGAACCCGCTCATAGCGCTCCATGACGCCCCTCCATGACGCAAACGTATACCCACATCGCCGAGCTCTGAGATCAATGGGGCGTCGGGCCATACCCAAGTTGATCCCAACTGGATAGCGAACAAGCCACGACGAGGGAATTCAGTTCGTTTTGCTGCGGACGTCGAGCCCAACAACACCTTCCGCCGCTATGGGGCCCAGCCACCGCATAGCAGCGGTTTACGGTCGCGGTGTTGACCCTAGGGGCCGATGTAGTGGAGGTCGACTTCAGCGATATCCACCTGCCGACCAGGGCGTTGTCCTGACCTTAGTCGACCTTCGAAAAATCATAATTCGCAACCCGCCTACCAGCGCAAATGCCTCGGCATGCATACCAACCTTGTTGCGAAATCAATATCTTTCCGGCGATAATTTTTCATGGCTAAATTCCAATACCAAATAACGAATACCAATTAGTGAACATTGCCGCCGAAACGGGTTCAAAATGTGCGCGGAATTTCTGCGGAAGTAAGTTATGTTTTCTCCGCTCTACCGCGACGAGGCACCCCGGCCACGTCGTTACCCTCACCTATTGGAGAGAACTATGCGATCGAATACGACCACGCTCCTTCGCGCCGGTGCAGTCACTCCGGTGGCCCTCGCCGCCGCCCTTTGTTTCGCCGGGACAGCGAATGCAGCTGTCAACGTGAACTGGAGTTGCAAGGGCACGATTAACGGTGTCGGCCAAACGTCCAGTATGACCACCTCGGTCACCGGCGCCGCACCAAGTTCAGTGACCGCGGGTTCTCCCGTGGCCATTACTCTTACACCGGGGTCGTCTACGGTTCCGTCGACAGTATTGACCATTTTTACGGTCACGGATATCAAAGACCTGAAGATGATCATCCCGGTCCCGGCAAACTCGACATACGTCTCTGCCAGCGCATCCGGCGGAAGCTACCCCGGCCCGGCAGCCTCAACGGCCCTGGTGGGCAGCAATGTCGTACTTACCGTTCCCGGGCCAATCCCCGGTGGCTCCACCTTCACCCCGCCTGCGGTCACCGTCAACGTGACGGCCACCAATCCAGGCTCGGTTATCAGCAAGTATGCCGGCACCAGCTATACCGACCCCGGCATGACCATGACCACCGACGTGGCGGGGATCGGCGCCATCGCCACCGCGTGCTATCCGAATCCCTCTCCGACGCTCACCAGCACAACCGTCACCTAGCCCGCAGGCCAGACAGATCGCTGGACGGCACCGGACAAGCGGCGGTTCTGGTCGGACACCGATCGGTCTGGAGTGAGCTTCGCGAGCTGCTGAAGTCGCAGCCGTGGATGGCCCTCGATCGGGCTGAATATTCAGCCCGATCGAGGGCCATTCCTATTTCCAGTCACCATCTCAGATATCGGTGTGGCTATCCGAATCCGAAATTCTCCCCCGCTTACACATGGCTTCATCCCCTGGGGCATCCAGCCTGCTGGGGACGACGTTTCAACACCACTATTGGCGCAATACCTCTGCAGTGGTTTAGAAGAGTAACAAAGCGAAATGATGCCATGGATACTGCTCGATTCGATGTTCCCCAGACCCGCGACAACCCAAACTCATCACGCATCGAATGCCAACGCCGAGATCTTCGCGTAAAGAGCAGAGCTCCGCAGGCGTTAATTGTCCGAAATCACCGCGCCAGCGGGAGCCGACCACGCGAGAGCGCGGTTCGCGGCAAACAGCAACCTCGATACACGAATCGCACGTGAGCTTGGCACTCCGTCACCATCGAATCAGCCAGCCACATTGAAGCTCAGTCGCATTACCAGAGGGTGTTGCCGGCCACGGTGGAGGCAAAGTTCGCCGCCGACAGTTTTAAACGAATGTGTCAATAATAACGACAGAAGCCGCTCGCCCGTCGGTATGATCAGGCCCGCCACTGGGGAGGCCGAATCGAAGAGTCGGCAAAGGCAGCCTGACCCCGCATCACCAAACGGGGCCAAGCCGGGTTTGGGAGGTCTAGCGTTCGATGACAACCGAACTCCGCCGGATGGCTGTAGTCCTGCAGAGGACACTGGAGTCCTTTCACGGATCCGCCAACGATCTGGCGCGTGAATTAGTGCGAGTGCTCGGCGTCAATCAGACGGATCGACGAGCCCTAGAACTCATTCTTCTCGCGGAGGAGAAGGCCACGACACCGGGATTTTTGGCCGAGCAGCTGGGCCTCACTGCCGCAGGCACAACGATAGTGCTGAATCGACTCGAGAAACTGGGCTACGTCAGCCGATCGCTGCATCCGACCGATCGGCGCCGAGTAATCGTGTTGGGCACAGAGCTTGCTGCTCGCCGTATCTCGGAATTGTTCTCCCCGTTGCTCAATCAGGGCGGCAAGATGTTGTTGAGCTGTTACAACGCCCCGGAGATTGCTCTTATCGTCGACTACCTCACCCGTGCGGACGAACTACAGCAAGCGCATTTGAACCGGATGCGTGGATTGGACCCCTTCCCTCAATAAGAGTCACCGCTGATGTTCAGAGCTGCAAACGGCACGGTCGGCACCTCGGGACAGTCATCGTCGTCACCGGCGAGCGGTCATGTATGGCGGCATCACAAACCGTAGTCCTGGATGAAGTGCCGGTTCGGTTACTGCAATGCCCTCTACTTTGCCCCTGATGATCGTTGGCACCACCATGTGGCGCAACAACTCCGGCTACTCGAGGTGCGCTATCAACTCGGCGAAGTTTCGATAGGCCTGTCGGACACCTGAGTACAACGCGTTCATCCGAGCCAAACGTATACCCACATCGAAGACACGGGCCCCACCGACATGTGAGCATGTGCAGATGGCGCTGAACCGTGTGCACAGTTTGCTCCCGCGATTGGCCGTGGCCGTATTGATGCCCGCGGCGGCCGTTTTCACCGGTCCGGTTCCTGCGGCATCGGCCGACCCCTGCTCGGACATCGAAGTGGTGTTCGCCCGCGGCACCGGCGAGCCCCCCGGGATCGGCCGGGTGGGCCAGGCGATGGTCGACCGGCTCGTGCCCCAGGTCGCACCACGCAGCGTCGGCGTGTATGCGGTCAACTACCCGGCGGGGCTCAACTTCCTGACGACCGCGGACGCCGCGAACGACGCGGCCGGACATATCGCCTGGCTGGCCGACCAGTGTCCCGACACCCGGGTGGTGCTGGGCGGGTTCTCGCAAGGTGCGGCGGCGATGTCGATGCTGGCGGGCGTACCGCCGATCGGTGACCGCATCGGCACGATCGGTTCGGCTCCCGCGTTGCCGCCCTACAGCGCCGACCGGGTGGCCGCGGTCGCGGTGTTCGGCAATCCCGGCAACAGATTCGGCACGCCGCTGTCGAGCACCGGGCAATTCGCCGGGCGGGCCATCGATCTGTGCAGCCCCGGCGATCCGATCTGCGTCGAGGGCGGACGTGTCCGTGCGGCGCACAGCGCATACGAGCTTCCGCCGTATCCCGATCAGGCGGCGGGCTTCATCGCCGGACGGCTCTAGCCGAACCCACCTACCATGGAGCCATGAGCCGAGCCCTGGTCATCGGCGAGGCGTTGATCGACGTCGTCGAGAGCGACGGCAGGATCAGCGGCGAATACGTCGGCGGCAGCCCACTCAACGTCGCTGTGGGGCTGAGCCGATTGGGCCGCGGCGTCGACTTTCTCACCCACATCGCCAATGACGACCGCGGCAAGCGCATCGTCGAGTACGTGGAACGTTCTGGGGTACAGCTGGTTTCGGGTAGCACCAGCGCCAGCCGGACCCCGACCGCCTTCGCCACCCTGGACGCCGCCGGATCGGCCCACTATCGCTTCGACATCGACTGGCAGCTGACCGGCACGCCCGAGGTGGCGACCCCGCTGCTGGTCCACACCGGCTCCATCGCCACCGTGCTGGAACCGGGGTGTCGTGCCACCGCCGCGCTGCTGGACGCCTACCGCATGTCGGCGACCATCAGCTTCGATCCAAATGTCCGGCCGGACGTGATCCAAGACGACGACATCGCCCGCGGGCGCGTCGACCGGCTCATCGAACGCGCCGACATCGTCAAAGCCTCCGAGGACGATCTGCGCTGGCTGGACCCCCGGCACTCCCCCGAGCAGATCGCACGGGCCTGGCTGGAAGTCGGCCCGTCGATCGTCGCGGTCACCTCGGGTGAGCGCGGCGCGTTCGCGGTGTGCCGGGCCGGATCGGTGTCGGTTCCGGCCCGGGCGGTCCAGGTTGTGGACACCGTCGGGGCCGGCGACGCCTTTATGACGGGCCTGCTCGACGCGTTGTGGTCGCTGGGACTGCTCGGCGCCGACCGCCGTCGTGACCTGTCCCGGATCGGCACCGAAGCCCTCGAAGACATCCTGACGTCGGCGGCGCTTTCCGCGTCGATGACAGTCGCTCGACCCGGCGCCGACCTGCCGGATCGTGCGGCACGAGACGCCGCAGCGCAGCCCTGAGCGTCGTCACGGCCGCCCGATCGCGCCCGCGATGAGCTCGGCCACCGTGTCGGCCTGAGTTTCGGGCAGGCGCGCGTACCCACACACCAGACCCCGCGCGCCGGGCGCACCCGCGAAATACGCGGACAGCGGCGCGACGGTGACACCCCGCTCACCGAGCGTGGCCGCGATCGCGGTGTCATCGATCCCTTCGTCCAGCCGCAACACCATGTGCAGACCCGCCTCGACACCCTCCAGTCGGAGGCCCGCACACCGGCGCCCGAGCGCAGCGACCAGCGCCGACCGCCGCGCCGAGTACGTGCGTGCCGCCCTCGCGAGGTGTCGAGTCAGTGCACCCGACTCGATGAACCGGGCCAGCGCGAAAGTGGTCACTCCACAGACTGATTCACCACTGCGCTCCAGTGTGTCGGCGACGGACTCCCGCAGCCCCGGCGGCGGCAGCAGCCAGGCCACCCGCAGCGCGGGGGTGAGGACCTTCGAAGCAGTCCCGATATAGACCACGCAGTCGCGCCCGCCGTCGATACCGCGCAACGCCGGCAGTGCAGACACGTCATACCGGAACTCACCGTCGTAGTCGTCCTCGATGAGCAGTCCGCCGGTCCGGATCGCCCACTGCACCAGGCGGGCACGACGAGGCACGGGAAGCCGCGCCCCGAGCGGATACTGATGCGCCGGAGTGCAATACACGGCCGAATCGGAATCGCGCAGCGAGCCCGGATCGAGTCCGTCGCCATCGACAGCCACCGCGCGCGTTCGGGCACCGGACATCTCGAACGCCCGGCGCGCCTCGTCGTAGCCCGGTTCCTCGAACGCGATATCCCGTCCGGTCAGCCCGGCCGCCGCGGTGACGGTGCGCAGTGCCGACGCGACGCCGGGAACGATGACCAGTTCTCCCGGGTCGGCGAGGATGCCACGGGTACGACGCAGATGACCGGCCAGGGCACGACGGAGCTCAGCATGCCCATCGGGGGCCGCCGCGGTGGCGGGCACGGGCGCGGCCGCGGCGGCTCGCCAGGCACGCCGCCAGTCGGTGGTCGAGATCAGTCCGGGATCAGGGTGCCCGGGGGTGAGATCCCACGCGGGCTGCTGTTGACGGGGAGCGAGCGGGGCAACCGTCGTGGCGCCACCCGCGGCGACGTGTGAGGCTGCACCTGCGTGGGCCGCGACGTCGGCGCCCGCGGCGATCCGGGTACCCGATCCGAGCCGAGCGGTGGTATAGCCGGCCGCGGCGAGCTCGTCGTAGGCGTCGACCACGGACGAACGGGCCACCCCGAGGTCGGCGGCCAGGCTGCGTGTCGACGGCAGCGCGTCGCCGGGACCGAGCCGGCCCCGCCGGATCTGCTCGATGACGGCCGCAGCGATGCGCTGCCGCAGCGGCGACTCATCCTCGGGGAGCTGCAACGCCAAGTGGAGCTCGGGTGCATGACGCGCCATGCCACCACAATAGTGGTCTGGACTTCTTATCCAGTTCTGGATCTTTCAAGCATGCCGGAATGCCCGCAGAATTCCTTCCGTGACGCAGATCAGGAGAGAACGCGAGCTCGCCCGCACCGACCGGCCCGACCTCGACTCGGTGCTCGACGCCGCCGCCGTGGGCACGCTCGCGACAGTGGTGGACGGACAACCGTGGGTCGTGCCCATGCTCTATGCCCGCGACGGCGACCGGGTCATCCTGCACGGGTCGACGGGCGCGGGTGCGCTGCGGCATGTGGCGGCCGGGGCGCCCGCCGCGTTCTGCGTCACGCTTCTCGACGGAATCGTCGTGGCGGACACGCTTTTCGACTCCACAGCCAACTACCGGTCGGCCGTCGTACGCGGGCACCTGACCGTCATCGACCCGGCTGACGCGGCGTACGCACTGGATCTGATGAGCGACTCGCTGATCCCCGGCCGCAGTTCTGAGGTGCGGTCCAGTACGAAGAGAGAGCTCGCCGCGACACTCGCGATCGCGCTGCCGATCACGCCCGACGGCTGGACGGTCAAGGTGCGCGACGCACCGCCGGCGCCGCCGGACGACGCCGCCGACTCCGGCGGATGGGCCGGCGTGGTGCCTCTTCGGACCGTGGCCGGCGACCCGATTCCGGCGCCGTGGGTGGGTGCGGACGTCGACGCACCCGAGTCCGTACATCGCCTGGTCAACGGCACCTGACCCGACGCACCGATCCGGCGGTTCTTCGCGCAGCCGCCGATATCAAGCCATACTGGGCAAATGCGATCCATCTGGAAGGGTTCGATCGCCTTCGGCCTGGTGAACGTGCCGGTCAAGGTCTACAGCGCCACCGAGGACCACGACATCAAGTTCCATCAGGTCCACGCAAAGGACAACGGGCGCATCCGCTACAAGCGCGTCTGCGAAGTGTGTGGCGAGGTGGTCGAGTTCCGCGACATCAACAAGGCGTTCGAATCCGACGACGGGCAGATGGTGGTGATCACCGATGAGGACATCGCCACCCTGCCCGAAGAACGCAGCCGCGAGATCGAGGTCGTCGAGTTCATCCCGGCCGATCAGCTCGACCCGTTGATGTATGACAAGAGCTATTTCCTGGAGCCCGACTCCAAATCGTCGAAGTCCTACGTGCTGCTGGCCAAGACGCTCGCCGAGACCGATCGGGTTGCCATCGTGCACTTCTCGCTGCGTAACAAGACGCGGCTGGCCGCATTGCGGGTCAAGGACTTCAGCAAGCGCAACGTCATGGTGATCCACACCCTGCTGTGGCCCGACGAGATCCGCGATCCCGATTTCCCCGTGCTGGACAAGGAAGTCGAGATCAAGCCGGCCGAGTTGAAGATGGCCGGTCAGGTTGTGGAATCGATGACCGACGACTTCAAACCGGACCAGTTCCGCGACGACTACCAGGAACAGCTGCAGGAGCTGGTCCAGGCCAAACTTGAAGGCGGAGAAGCCTTCTCGGTCGAGGAACAACCGACCGAGCTCGACGAGACCGAGGACGTGTCCGACCTGCTGGCCAAACTCGAGGCCAGCGTGAAGGCGCGCGGCGGCGCGGCGAAAGAACCGGCCAAGAAAGCCCCCGCAAAGAAGGCTCCGGCCAAAAAGGCTCCCGCCAAGAAAGCAGCGGCCAAGAAGTAGCTCAGCGGCGGCAGTCCAGATCCACGTACACCGTCGTGTACTGCAGATTCTGCCCGGGGTTGAACGACGTGATACTTGCCGCACCGGTCGGTATCTGCGGTCCGGTGACCGAGCGTCCCTGGCGGACGGCGCTCACCGTGCAGTCGTCGATGGCTTTGGTGCCCACCTTGCTCAAGATCACCCGGTAGCCCTGGCTTTCGAGGTCACTGATGGTTTGGCTCGCCGTCGACTCGGTGGGCGCGGCGGCAGCGGGCGCGGCAAGCGCCGTCCCCAGCCCGCACAGCCCGACACCGGCGACACACACGCTTCTCAAGTTCCGTTTCACTGGGTTCAGCCCGTCCTCTCGGTTTCGGTGAAGTGGGCTAAACCTAAAACGCCGAATTCCGTTGTCGGACAATCTCATACCGAATCCACACCGGTTAACACGCAGCGAACTCCGCCGAAATACGGCGTTAACATGAGCGCTCTCGGAGCGCCGTCAGGCACGTACGTCGACGCGCAAGACCTCGTGTTCGTCCAGGATCCGGCGCAATGCCGCATCCATGGGATGAGCGGACTCGAGGTCGCGACTGCACCGACGATCGACCGCGACCACCGTGCCCAGGCTCAGCGGTGTGAGCTCCACCTGATCGACGAACGCGTCGAACATCGTGTGCGGTGTCGCCAGGTAATAGAGGCCATGACGGGCGTCGGCGAAGCGCGCGCCGTACATCAGGCCGCACTGGGTGATGACGAACAATTCCGACGCCGGGTGCACATGATGGCCGGGGTGACCCAACTCCTCCTCGCCCCACACCTCCGCCGCCAGACGAGCCTGGGCCAACCGGTCCTGCAGGTCGTCGGTACAGGCGAGCAGGCGGTGGATGAGAGTGCCCGCCGCCGACGGGTACTGATCGATCGCGTCGATCGCGGGTTTGAAATACCGCGCGAAAACGTCGCCGAAGAAGTCGTGTCGCTGCTGGGTCATCGCGGCTCCCCACCTTGAACTGACCCCTCCAGTGTGCGCCCGCCACCGCCGCGATGGGGGGCCTTTGTCGCGTTGGGTCAGATGCGCAACGTCGTGCGCACAATCGGCCCCGCAGACCGCCACCGCATAGTGCCCGCACAACTCGTACTGGCGTTCCCCGGCTTCCAGGGCGATTCCGATCCGCGCCCACGAGCGCGACAAGACGACTAGAACGTGTTTCAGAAACGCGCCACGACCACCCACTGACCCTGCTAGCGTGGCGCCGGACAAGGGAACGGAGCGCACGTGATTCTGGACAGATTCCGACTCGACGACAAGGTGGCCATCGTCACCGGAGCAGGCCGTGGACTGGGCGCGGCAATGGCGCTCGCGTTCGCCGAAGCCGGTGCGGACGTGCTCATCGCGGCACGTACCCAGGCCCAACTCGACGAGGTGGCAGACCAGATCGCCGAGACGGGGCGCAGGGCGCACGTTGTCGTCGCCGACCTCGCCCACCCCGAGGCAACCGCGGAACTCGCAGCCACCGCGGTCGAGGCGTTCGGGAAACTAGACATCGTCGTCAACAACGTCGGCGGCACCATGCCCGCGCCGCTGTTGAACACGTCCACCCAGGATCTGCGCAACGCGTTCACTTTCAACGTGTCGACCGCGCACGCGCTCACGTGTGCGGCGGTGCCGCTGATGCTCGAACACTCCGGCGGCGGCAGCATCATCAACATCACCTCCACGGTGGGACGCCTGGCCGGTCGCGGATTCGCCGCCTACGGCACCGCGAAAGCCGCCCTCGCGCACTACACCCGACTGTCCGCACTGGACTTGAGCCCCCGCATCCGCGTCAACGCCATCGCGCCCGGTTCGATCCTCACCTCTGCCCTCGACATCGTCGCCTCCAACGACGCGCTGCGGGACCCGATGGAGAAGGCCACCCCGCTGCGCCGCCTCGGCGATCCGGCCGACATCGCCGCCGCCGCCGTGTACCTGTCCTCCCCCGCGGGCAGCTACCTCACCGGCAAGGTGCTCGAGGTCGACGGCGGCCTGAACATGCCCAATCTCGACCTGCCCATCCCTGACCTCTGAGGAGAACAATGACCATTCGCGTAGCGGCGGTCGGTACTGGAAACGTCGGCAAGCATGCGCTCAAGCAGCTCGTCACCAATCCGGACTACGAACTCACCGGCGTATGGGTGTCCTCGTCGGCCAAAGCCGGCAAGGACGCCGGAGAGCTTGCCGGCCTTGATGTTTCGACGGGTGTTCTGGCCACGGACGACCTCGACGCAATCCTGGCCGCCAAGCCGGACTGCGTGGTCTACACCGCCCTTGCCGACAACCGGCTGCCCGAGGCCCTCGAGGACTACCGGCGCATCCTGGCGGCCGGCGTCAACGTGGTGGCCAGCTCCGCGGTGTTCCTGCAGTACCCGTGGCAGGTGCTGCCGGCCGAGCTGATCGAGCCCATCGAGACTGCGGCGCAAGAGGGATCTTCGAGCCTGTTCGTCAATGGCATCGACCCCGGTTTCGCGAATGATCTTCTGCCCCTCGCTCTTGCGGGCACCTGCCAGCAGATCGAGCAGATCCGGTGCATGGAGATCGTCGACTATGCGACCTACGACAGCGCGGCGGTGATGTTCGACGTGATGGGCTTCGGCAAGCCGATCGACGAAACTCCGATGCTGCTGCAACCCGGCGTACTGACTCTGGCCTGGGGTTCGGTGGTCCGTCAGCTGGCCGCCGGCCTGGGCATAGAACTCGACGAGGTCACCGAGGAGCACACCCGGGTGCCGGCGCCGGAGGACTTCGAAATCTCGGCCGGTCACATCCCCGCCGGCACCACTGCCGCATTGCGTTTCGAGGTGCGCGGCATGCGCGACGGCAAGGCCGCCGTGGTGCTGGAGCACGTGACGCGCCTGCGCGACGACCTGTGCCCCGAGTGGCCGCAGCCCGCGCAGGAGGGCGGCTCATACCGCGTCGTGGTGACCGGTGAGCCGTCCTATCACCTGGATCTGCGCCTGAGCAGCCCAAACGGCGATCACAACCACGCGGGTCTGGTCGCCACGGCAGCGCGGGTGGTGAACGCGATCCCGGCGGTGGTGGACGCCAAGCCGGGTATCCGGACCACTCTCGATCTGCCGTTGATCACCGGGCGTGGTCTGTACGCGGCCGGATAGACCGCCGCTGGAAGGAGCACCGCGATGAGAATTCGCCTCACCACGCTTAGCGGCTGCCTGATGGTTGGCGGTGCTTCCGCGGCGATCGCCCTGGCCCCACTGGCGTCGGCCGAACCCAGTGCCCCGAGCGAGCCTCGCCTGCTGCCGCAGTGCGAGGTGACCGGCGGCAGCTCGGTCGAGGGTGGACAGACCACCGAATGCGCAACCGAGGGCAATGCGCAGATCGACTCGACACCGCCGCAGCCGGGCTACGGGATGTTCCCCTGGGATGACGATTTTTTCGTGCTCTGACCAGCGCTGACGGCGCCATTCAGACGTAGACTTGCTCCAGGATCGGAGTAGGTCATGACGAACATCGTTCGGTACCTGGCTGCATTGCTGGCGGTGCCGTGTTTGGCGATTCTCACGGCCCCGGCCGGCTCGGCCGCACCGAAGTGCACCAACACCTCACCGAACACCACGCAATGCCAGACCAACGGCAGCACGCAGATCATCACGTCACCGCCCGCCATGAGGAATTACGGCCCCTGGTACGGCCCGATGTTCGGCTTCGGAGGCATTGGCATCGGTTGGTGACACCCCTTGTGACCGCCCCCGACGTGGCTTAACCAGAAGGTTTCGGCTACCCTAACTTTTCTATTCGCATACCCGGATAGAAGGTAGGGCTGTTGTTAGAGGACACCAAGGCGCGCACGACGCCGAGCTGGATGCTGCTCGGGCCGGCATTCGTCGCCGCGATCGCCTACGTCGACCCCGGAAACGTCGCCGCGAATGTCAGCGCGGGAGCACAGTTCGGTTATCTGCTGGTCTGGGTGATCGTGGTGGCCAACGCCATGGCCGGGCTGGTGCAGTACCTCTCGGCCAAGCTGGGCCTGGTCACCGGCCGCTCCCTGCCCGAGGTGGTCGCCGACCACACCCGCACCCCGACCCGGATCGCCTACTGGATACAGGCCGAATTGGTCGCCGTCGCAACCGATCTCGCCGAGGTGGTGGGTGGAGCGATCGCCCTGTACCTGCTGTTCGACCTGCCGCTGCTACTCGGCGGAATCATCACTGGGGTGGTATCGCTACTGCTGCTGAGCGTGCAGAACCGCCGGGGTCAACGGGTGTTCGAGCGGGTGATCACCGGACTGCTGATGGTCATCGCCATCGGTTTTCTGACCAGTCTGTTCGTCGAGACTCCCCCGGCGGCCGACGTCGCGGCCGGGCTGATCCCCCGGTTCCAGGGCGCCGAAAGCCTGCTGCTGGCCACCGCGATGCTCGGCGCCACCGTGATGCCACACGCGGTCTACCTGCACTCGGGCCTGGCCCGCGATCGCCACGGCCAACCCGAACCGGGCGCCCAGCGGCGACGTCTGCTGCGGGTGACGCGCTACGACGTCGGCCTCGCGATGCTGCTGGCGGGTGCGGTGAACCTGGCCATGCTGCTGGTCGCGGCTACCAACCTGCAGGGACGCGACAACACCGATTCCATCGAGGGCGCCCACGCCGCGGTCAGCGACACCCTGGGCCCGACGGTCGCGCTGCTGTTCGCCATCGGACTGCTGGCCTCCGGCCTCGCGTCGACCTCGGTCGGCGCGTATGCGGGCGCGATGATCATGCAGGGATTGCTGCGTCGCTCCTACCCGTTGCTGCTGCGCCGGATGGTCACCCTGATCCCGGCCCTGGTCATCCTGGCCATCGGCGTCGACCCCAGCCGCGCCCTCGTGCTCTCCCAGGTCGTGCTGTCGTTCGGCATACCGCTGGCTCTGATCCCGCTGGTACGTCTGACCAGCAACACGACCCTGATGGGCGACGATGTCAATCACCGCGTCACCACGGCACTCGGCTGGGCCGTTGCCGGATTGATCAGTGTGCTCAACGTGGTGCTGATCTATCTGACCGTGAAGGGCTGAGTGCTCCGCACGCGTGCGTCGAGTTCCTGCGGCGCTGGGCAGGCTAGTCGCTGACCACGGCGGCCGCCAATTCGCTTATCACATCTGCGATTTCGCCCCTACGCCGCCAGGCCCGACGCTGACGCATAGCGCCGTTCCCCTCGGCGACGATGCGGCTGAGCTCGTCACGCACCATGTCGCAATCGCCCAACGCCACCAACGCCGGCCGCACAGTATCGACGAATCGGTCGAGCAGGTCCCGCACCGGGACCGTCGACTGATCTCCCAACAGATCGATGCCGTCGCCGTCGAGGCCATCGCGAGCGGCCTTCCAATGAGCCGCGCGGAGCTGGCAATCCGCCAGGCGCGGAGCCGGTTCGCCGTCGTCATGGGCGGTCATCGCCGTCATCACCCCGGCCCGGATCAACGTGGCCAGCAGCACCGTCTCGGCCACCGTCGCGGGCACATCGGAAACCCGCACCTCGACCGTCGGAAAGTTCGCCGACGGCCGGACATCCCAATAGATCATGCCGTCGTCCAGCGCGGCGCCGGCCCGCTCGAGCATGGCGACGGCGGCGTCGTACTGCGCGACCGAATCGAAATACGGCGGAGGCCCTGAGCTCGGCCACCGCGACCACAGCACGCTGCGGAAGCTGGCATAGCCACTGTCGGTGTTGCGATAGATCGCCGAATTGGCGGTCAGCGCCAACAACACGTGCAGCCACGGCCGCAGCCAGTTGCTGACGTGGATCGCGGCCTCACGGTCGGGCACCGCGACATGTACGTGACAGCCGCAGATGCCCTGTTCGTGGGCGATCATGCCGAACCGGTGGGCGATCCTGCGGTAGCGCGCGGTGGGCGTCACCGGGAATTTGTGCGGCACGGTCGGCGGCAGGCCGGCGGCCAACAGCTGCGCCCCGCTGGCGGCGGCGGCCTCGGTGGCGATCCGGCGCAACCTGGTCAGCTCGGAGCGCAACGCGCTGCTGCTGTTCATCACGGCCGTGGTGGTCTCGACCTGGCAGCTGGTCAGCTCCAGTTGCAGGTCCACCCCGTGCTCGGCGGCACTGGCGGCGACCTGCTTGTTACGGGCGACCGGTTCGCCGTGCTGTGGGTCGATGAGCAGGAACTCCTCCTCCACGCCCACCGTCGGATGACTCGTCACGGCTCAGAATTGCCCACCGCAGACGCCTCCAAACCTGCGCCGGCCGTGCCTAAGATCGGGTGATGCCCAACGATTTCCGCTTTGGCGTCAGCCTGCGAACCGCCGAATCCCAGTCGCAGATTGCCGACGCCGCCCGGCGTGCCGAAGACCTCGGCTTCCACGTGCTCAACGTGCCCGACCATCTCGGCGCGCCCGCCCCGTTCCCGACCCTGACCGCCGTCGCCGCGGCGACCAGCACGCTGCGCGTCGGGACGTTCGTGCTCAATGCCGGCTTCTACAAACCGGCGCTGTTGGCGCGCGATGCCACCGCCCTGCGGGATCTGTCCGGCGGCCGGTTCGACCTCGGGCTCGGCGCGGGCTACGTGCGCGAAGAGTTCGACGCCGCGGAACTGCCCTTCCCCAGCGCACGCGAACGCATCGACTATCTGCGCCACACCACCGAGTACCTGCGCGAGCATGCGCCCGACATCCCGATCCTCATCGCGGGCAACGGGGACCGGCTGCTGACCCTGGCCGCCCAGACCGCCGACATCATCGGCCTCACCGGTGGTGACCGGGTCCACGACGGCAACACTGACCCATTGGCCGACCGAATCTCGTTCCTGCGCAACGCTGCCGGTGACCGGTTCGACGAGCTGGAACTCAACATCGCCGTCACCGCGATGCCTGCGCCCGGCAGCGAGATGCCGATTCTCAACGTGCCCCGCCATTTCCTGCCGGGGCTCAGCGACGAAGAACTGCTGCGGCATCCCGGAGTGCTGTCGGGGTCGGTCAGCGCCATCGCCGACCGCATTCGCGGCCTGCGCGAGAAGTACGGGATCACCTACATCATCGTGCAGATCGCCCACGCCGAGGCATTCGGGAAGGTGATCGCCGAACTCCGGTAGAAATTCGTCCCATCCAGGGCGGTGCCGGCACCGAATCCCAGGTGTGGAGCAGATTCATCCTGGCAGACGGTCAGTCGCCGTCATCGGCAGCGGCGTCGCCGGCCTGACCGCTGCGTACGTCCTGTCGGCGCGCGACCGGGTCACTCTCCTGGAGTGCGACGACCGCTTCGGCGGACATGCTCATACCCAGCATGTCGTCGACGACGGCCGCACCGTCGCCCTCGACACCGCCTTCCTGGTGCACAACGACCGCACCTACCCAACTCTGTGCCGACTGTTCGATGAGCTGGGAATCCGTACGCAGAACACCGACATGTCGATGTCGGTGCGCGACGACGGCATCGGGCTGGAGTACGCCGGTGCACGCGGCCTCGGCGGCTTGTTCCCGGCCTGGTCCAACCTGACGCGGCCGCGTTACCTCCTGATGCTGGGTGAGATCACCCGATTCCACCGCCTGGCAACCCGGCTGCTGAACCGGCCGGCCCGCGGCGACGAGGAGAGCCTGGGCGCATTCATCCGGCGCCACGGGTTCTCCCGGTACTTCATCGACCGGTTCATGAGCCCACTGGTAGCGGCGGTCTGGTCGTGCCCGCCGAGTGAGGCGCTGGACTATCCGGCCCGCTACCTGTTCACCTTCCTTCAGCACCACGGCATGCTGTCGGTCTTCGGCTCCCCGACGTGGCGCACGGTGCAGGGCGGGTCGGCCACCTACGTCGACGCAATCGTGTCCCGATTGCACGAGGCGGTCACCGGCGCACACGTGCGATCCGTGCGGCGATGCCCCGATGGTGTTTCGGTCACCGTGGACGGCCGCGAGCCCCGGCAGTTCGACGCCGTCGTCATCGCCGCACACCCCGGCGAGGCGCTGTTGATGCTGGCCGAACCCACCGTTGCCGAACGATCCATCCTCGGAGCCATCCCCTACCACCTCAACCAGGCGCAACTGCACACCGACGAGTCCCTGCTGCCACGCCTACCGCGGGCGCGCGCATCCTGGAACTACCTGATCGACCCCTTCAATCGCGCAGTCACCGTCACCTACGACATCACCCGGTTGATGCGGTTGGGCGGCCCCCGCCGTTACCTGGTCACACTCGGCGGGGCCGATCGGGTCGACCCCTCGGCCGTGCTGTCCGAGATGCTCTACAGCCATCCGGCCTACACAGCTGAATCTGTTGCCGCTCAACAACTCCTACCTTCCCTCAACGATGACCGGGTGGTGTTCGCCGGCGCCTATCACGGCTGGGGATTTCACGAGGACGGCGCCTTGTCAGGTTGGCGGGCCGCCCAGCGACTGGGAGCCCGATGGGCCGGTCTCTCGGCACCGGAGCCGCTGACATGCTGACTCCCGCTATCTACCGGACCCGGATAACCCATGTCCGCCAGGCCCCGGTGCGTCATCGTTTCACCTACCGCGGGTACAGCTGGTACGTCGATCTGGACCGGATGCCGCGCCTACCCCGCTGGCTGGGTCCGTTCGCCCGGTTCGAGGTCGGCGACCACTTCGCCGGAACACCGAAAGACTCACTGCGTCAACGCGTTGATGCGTTTCTGCGGTCGCACGATGTGGACCTCGAGGGCGGCAGCGTGACCGCACTCCTGCAGGCGAGGGTGCTGGGATATGTGTTCAACCCGCTGAGCCTGTACTGGTGCCACGATGCCGGCGGCACGTTGCGCTTCGTGGTGGCCGAGGTGCACAACACCTACGGCCAGCGTCACGCCTATCTACTGCCCGCCCACGGGCGCGCCCACGTGGCGAAGCGCATGTACGTCTCACCGTTCAATGCCGTCGACGGGCACTACCGAGTCCTGGCTCCCGAACCCGCCGAGCACGTGGACGTGACGATTTCCCTTCACCGTCAAGGCCATCCGGCCTTTGTCGCCACGCTACGGGGTGACCGCAGGGTGGCGAGCACAGCGGAGATCATGCGCCTTCAACTGGCCGCGCCGCTGGCCCCGCTGGCAGGGGCCCTCGCCATCCGCATCGAGGGGATCAAGTTGTGGCTGCGCCGGGTTCCCGTGATACCCCGGCCCGCCGGCGAATCCACCACCACCGACCGAGGAAGGACCCTGTGAGCATCGAGACCGAGACGCGCTCCGGCATCGACCCGACCCGCTGGCCCGACGTGGCGCGGCCGCCGGGCGGACCGGCCGCCGTCATCGCCGGCGCCGCGGCCGGACGGCTGCTGAAGCGGGCCGCCGCCACGTTGCCGGTGCGGCTGGCGCTGCCCGGCGGAACCGTCATCGGGGCGGCCGACCCGACGTTGCCCACCATGGTCATCGACCGGCCGGACGCTCTCACCCGCAGGATCGGTCGGTACGGCCTGATCGGGTTCGGTGAGTCGTACATGGCCGGTGAGTGGCATTCGACCGACCTCGTCGGATTGCTCACCGAGTTCGGAAGATCGATGGGTGATCTGATTCCGGCTGCACTGCAACGATTCCGGAGCGTCACCCTGCCCCGGTCACCACGTTCCCAGCACAACGAGCCCGCACAGGCCCGACGGAACGTCTCGGCCCACTACGACCTGTCGAATGAGCTCTTCGCGGAGTTCCTCGACGAGACGATGACATACTCCAGCGCACTGTTCGAGCACCTTCCTGCCACTCCGGACGTACTGGCAGATGCCCAGCGCCGCAAGATCGACCGGTTGCTCGACGCGGCCGGTGTCGGGCCGGGCAGCCGGGTACTGGAGATCGGGACCGGGTGGGGCGAGCTCTGTATCCGTGCCGCCGCGCGGGGCGCGCAGGTCCGGTCGATCACCCTGTCGTCCGAGCAGCAGCGGCTGGCCCGGCACCGGGTGGCGGCCGCGGGCCTTGCCGACCGCGTCGACATCGACCTGCGCGATTACCGCGATGTCGACGGCTGCTACGACGCCGTGCTTTCCGTCGAGATGATCGAGGCGGTCGGATATCGATTCTGGCCCACTTACTTTCAGGCCCTCGACCGCCTCGTTCTCCCGGGCGGCCGGATCGCGATCCAGGCGATCACGATGCCGCACGACCGCATGCTGGCTACCCGCGACACCTACACCTGGATACAGAAGTACATCTTCCCGGGCGGGCTACTGCCCTCGACCAAGGCGATCATCGGCCTGACCGAACGCGGTACCCGGCTACGGACGGTCGACATGATGTCGCTGCGTCCGCACTACGCCGAGACCCTCCGGTTGTGGCGTGAGGGCTTCCTCGCGCGCCGCGACGCGCTTGCATCACAAGGATTCGACGATGTGTTCCAGCGGATGTGGGAGCTGTACCTGGCTTACTCCGAGGCGGGGTTCGCCGCCGGCTATCTCGACGTCTACCAGTGGACCTTCGCACCGACGGGAGGACACCGGTGAACCTGCTCGTGATCGCCTTGGCTTCGCTGGCCGCGCTGGCCGTCGTGCACGGGTCCACCTTTCTGATCGGCCGAAAACTCGGGCGGTACAACGTGGTCGACGTGGCCTGGGGTGTCGGTTTCATCGTGGTCGC